>JBAXER010000116.1:0-5943 GCA_037140375.1 Actinomycetota bacterium | reverse complement strand
GCAGAGCAACTACTACTGCCCGCATGCGGCGCCATCCAGTGCGCTGGCACGCAAGTGATGGCCATCGGGCCAGGCGAGCCCGCGCAGTACCTGCACCGTGACCAAGGCGCTTGGCAAACTCTCGTCGAGGCCGACTTCGCCCCCGAGATCGCGATGTCGGCGATGGTCGCAATCACTGATTTCACCGCCGAGAATGGCGCCACCCGCGTGAGCCCCGGAACGCACAAAATGGCGCGAACCGATTTCGCTGCGTTTGATGAAGGTCTGGTGAAGCAGGCCGAGATGGAGGCCGGATCGGTATTGCTCTACACCTCAAAGGTGGTGCATAGCGGAGGCGCTAACCAGACGAACGCGACACGGGTCGGCATGCACATCTTCTTCGCCCTTGGCTGGTTGCGCTCTGAAGAGGCGCACCAGATCGCTCTCTCGAAAGACGATGCGATTCGTTTACCCGAGCGGGCGCGGAGCCTGCTGGGATTCGGCGCATACGATGGCGACCAATACGGCGGCGGCCGCTTGTGGACTGTGGATTACGACGACCCTGCCGCCTTGTATCGGGTCTGAGCGTTGGCGTTGCGCCCTTCCCAACCCCACGAACATATGACAAGGTTGAGGCTGTGAGCATCTCGGTTCTGGGCCGCGTCCGACTGGGCGGACAAGAAGTTGCATCATCGCGACAGCGCCAGCTCGTCGCCGCACTGGTGCTGCACCGCGGGTCCGACGTTTCGAGCGGGCGGCTCGCTGAATACATCTGGGGCACGAAGCAACCGGCAGACCCAGGCGCCGCGCTACACACGCTGGTTTCGCGTGTTCGCACGATGCTGCCCGATACCGCAATCATCGAATCGTTGCGAGGTAGTTACCGACTCGTTGCCGCAACTGGCGTGATCGACATCGACCGAGTGCTTCATTGGCGAGCCGCAATCGCTGATCTCAGCACCGCAGATCAGCTGGCCGCGATCGATGAGTTCCTCGCGTTGTACACGGGCGAACCGTTCGCTGATCTCGATGACATCGACGCCATCGCGGCGCGAGAGCAGGTCCTCGAACTTCGAGTGGGCTTACTTGAAGCTCGAGCCGAATCAGCGATCTTGGCCGGGAATGTCGACGCCGCAATCATCACGCTGCGCGAAGTTCTCATCGAGCGACCCGACCGCGAATCGTCCGCAGCGTTGCTGATGGAAACGCTGTACCGCAGCGGTCGACAGCCCGAAGCACTGGCCGTATACGCCACCTTGCGTGACCACCTGCTCAACGAATTTGGGGTGGATCCAACGCCTCGGCTGTCCGAGCTAGAAGTCGCGATTCTGCGCCACGACCTCACGCCCATGGCGCCCCCCGCTGACGCGCCGAGGAGCGGCCGCCGAGCCACGATGCCGCATCGGGCGAGCAGCTTTGTGGGCCGCGGCCACGACGTAGACGGACTGGCTGCATTGCTCACCCGGGTCAGGTTCGTCACCGTGCTTGGCCCAGGCGGAATCGGCAAGACCAGCCTCGCGTCTGAAGTCGCAACGAAGGTTGAGGGCGTCGGCACTCGTGTCGTTGTGGCCGAACTCGCCGACCTTGCTGAGGGAACCGACCTTGCTGCAGCAGTTGCCGGTCGAATCGAAGCCCCAACCCAAGCCACAGAGTCGCCACGGGATGCCCTTGCCCACCACCTCGCTAGCGCTCCCACTCTGCTGTACCTAGACAACTGCGAGCATCTCCTCGAGAGCGTGGCCGATCTCATCGCAACCCTGCTGGGGGCGTCACCCACTCTGCGCATCCTCGCAACCAGCAGAGAACCGATCGGCGCCGAGGGCGAGCACCGCTGGGTGATTCACGGCCTGCCAATAGCCGACGCCGAGCAGTTGTTCGTAGATCGAGCAGGTGCTGCACGTGCGGAAGCAGAGTTGTTGCGCGGCGACGCACGCGTTCGGTTGCTGTGCGAACGACTTGATGGCGTTCCGCTAGCACTTGAACTCGCAGCCAGGGCATTGGCCTATATGTCCCTCGACGAGATCATCAGTGGTCTCGACAATCGATTCGAACTGCTCAACCGCAACCGACGCTCTGCTCCCGATCGCCATCAAAGTCTGGAGGCAACGCTCGATTGGTCGTACCAACGCCTGCAACCGTTCGAGCAGCAGGCTTTCGATCGGCTGGGGGTGTTTGCCGGAAGTTTCAGCGCCGCAGATGCGCGTCAATTGGTAGGACCGCATGCGGCCGATGTCATTGCGACTCTGGTCGACCGATCGCTGGTGGGTGTCGATCCTCTCGCAAGTCCGGCCCGATACGAACTGCTCGAGACGATGCGCGCATATGCCCGGCGCAATCGGGGTGATCAACTCGACATCGATCGGGCTGCGCTCGCCCACTTCGTATTGGACTATGCGATTACGGCCTCGGCACACACGTCGGGGCCGGATGAGTCGAAGTGGTTCAACGACCTTCGAACGAGCATGGCCAACCTCCGACAGGCATACCAATATTTCGTCGAGACGCGCAACGACAACCACCGCGTGCGCCTCGTCGCTGCGCTCGCGATGTGGGCATGGCAATGCGACCAAGCCGAAGTTCTGGCGTGGGCGCTTGAGACCGCCCTCGACGTCTCCGTCACCGACCCTGAACTTGCGGCGTACGCATTTGCCGCTGCAACCATCACGCGGTCTCGATCGAATGAGTTGCTCGAAGGCGCCGACACCGCACAGCGAGCAGCGATCGTCACGCAATCAACAGGCGGCGTGGCAGCAGCGCTGAGTTTCTACGCTGCGGCCGAAGTCGGGCTGTTTCGCGGCGAGTTCAGCTCGGCCGAACAGTCGGCGCTTCGCTCCTACAGCTTCGGCGTGGCTGCAGGCGACGCCCCCGGGGCGCGGGCAGCGACATTCTTCGCAGCGATTGATGCGGCGTTAGCGATCATCTATTCGGGCCGCTCCGCAGAGGCCGGAATCTGGATCGACACAGCTCATCGTTTGGCAATCGAACTCGACAGCGCGGGCGCTCGTGCTTGGGTCGAATTCACTCAGGCCGACGCGGCATTCAGCAGTGGCGACATCGACCGAGCGCTCGAGCATATGAACCGTTGCGTCGCTCTGATCGACGGGTCACAACACTCGTTCCTAGCAGGCGTGGCCGACCTCTCGCTTGCGGCGCTCGCTTCGGCGCAGAACGGCCTGAAGCCCGGAACCGTCCGGCGCGACCTGCTCTTGTCGGTCTTTGAGCGCTGGCAAACCACCATGTCGTGGGCCCAGGCAACGCTCGGCCTGCGCCTGCTCGCTGCGGCGTTGGCGGCCGAGGGGCAAAGCCTCAACGCTGCGGTGATACTGGGCGCGTTTTTCGCCTCGGCCGTAGACCCCAGCGACGCGCGGGCCCAAACGGCCGAGACCTTGTCACGGTTGAGCGCCGACCTGTCCGACGGAGAACTGCAGCGCTTGCTTGCCCAAGGAGGCGCCATGTCGCTTCACGACGCTGTGCAACATGCGATCGAGATTCTGACCGACTCGTTACCCGACTGAGCTCAACGCAACCGGTCACTGAAACGTCGGCGAAAGGTTGATGAAAGGTCTGTTGACGACAATGACCACAACACCCCACCAACTACCGGAGGCGCACGTATGGCCCTATACCGCAACTCACTGCCACAACTCAGCGGAGAAATCTTTCTCATCGACGGCGGCATTGAAACATCGCTCATCTTTGACCAAGGATTAGACCTGCCCTTGTTCGCGGCGTATCCCCTGCTCGATACCGTTGAGGGCCGTGCCGCCCTGCGGATCTACCTTGCCCCCTACCTTGACCTCGCGAGCGAGCACGGCACGGGCTTCATCATCGAGACACCCACATGGCGGGCCAACGCCGACTGGGGTGCCCAGCTCGGTCACGACGCTGCTGAACTCGACCGCATCAACAGGCTGGCGGTTGACGTCGCCCTCGAAACGCGCCACTCGTGCGAGGTCGTGGCGCCGGTATTGATCTCTGGCCTGCTCGGCCCACGAGGCGACGGCTATGTCGTTGATCAAGTCATGACCCCAGCCGATGCCGCCGCGTATCACCACGCGCAGATCGCCACCTTCGCCGATACCGAAGCCGACCTCATCACCGCGATCACGATGACCACCGCCGAAGAAGCCACGGGCGTCGTGCTCGCGGCCCAAGCGTTGAACATGCCTGCCGTCATCGGATTCACCGTCGAGACCGACGGACGTTTGCCATCAGGCATGTCGTTGGGCGAGGCCATCACTGCGGTCGACAACGCCACCGATTCATGGGCCGCGTACTTCATGATCAACTGCGCTCACCCAACGCACTTTGCGGATGCTCTCGATTCGAGCCAGCCATGGACCACCCGAATCCGATCGATTCGCGCCAACGCTTCGATGATGAGCCACGAGGAACTCAACGAAGCCGAAGAGCTCGATGCTGGCGATCCCGCCGACCTCGCTGCGCGTTACCTCTCGCTGCGCGAGATGCTGCCGCGAATCAATGTTGTGGGCGGCTGCTGCGGCACCGATCATCGACACATCGCAGCGATCGCCCAAGCGCTGGCGCCTATCTGAGAATTCGGGTCTTGCCGAAGATGGTTCCGTACAAGATGCGGCCGTCATCGTCGATGGTGATTCCGCCGCCAAGGGTGTTGAACTGCGAGCCACCAACAACGTAATGAAACGTCGATTCTCCGGTGGTCCAATCGATGGCCTCAATGGTCCATTGACGATCTCGCGCTCCGCACGTGTAGACCAGGTTCGAGGCCTGCGATACGAACGGCACCGAGTTAGGCGATGACACGTTGGTGCACACCCATGCTTGCTCAAAGGTTCGCGTGGTGGGGTTCCACTCGTACTTATGTAAGCCATGCGGCGTATAGGCCGGGTCGTGTCCGAGGAAGAAACACAGCAAACGAGCACGCGAACCTTCGAGGCCTTGCGGCACGGTGACGGCTTCGTTGTTCACCGTCATCGCGCCATAGCCGCTCACCGTGATCGACTGTTCGGTCTGGATCGCGAGCAGATCTGGGTTACCCATATTGGCTGGGCCGATTCCGGCGATGCGCCGCGACGGCGCATTCGGCAACTGCTGCCAATCGTGGGGAATCTCGTCGCGCCAGAACAGCGTGATGTTGACGACATCGTCGCCATCGCCGATCACAACGAAACGATCTTCGTCGGGACCGAATCCCATCAGCGAAGGCGTGGTGCCCGAGCCCCAACCGTTGCCGTTGCGGTACGGGGCCGACCACGCACCATCGGCCTCATCGAGCGAGAGTCGCTGGCCAGTCCACACCACCTTGTGGGTGTGATCAACCGAGCTCACATAGATGCCGTTGCTGTCATCGACACACAGACTGGTGCGGACCCAGCCGTAGCCCTGACGACCGCTGGCCAACATGTGCGCCCAATGAGCCGCTGCATGTTCGGCAGCGCCGGGTAGTTGAATGGCCGAATACTCGCTGAAGTCCCGAGCCAAGCAAACGATCCAACCATGGTCAGTAGACACAACGATGCGGCCGTCGAAGGTGATGTTGACGCCAACGATGTTGCCCTCGATGTGCGCTGGCTTGCTCCAGAAGCCGCGCTCAACAATTGGCGATGACGGATCATCGGGATCTGTGTCGCCGAACGCCACGACTCCACCCTGACGGCCAACAAACAGAGTGTGGTCACAGTCGAGCAGCGAGTACACACCATCGAGACCGACCAAGAAGTTGAGCGCCAGCGTGATGGCGTGCACGATCGCATCGTGATCGCGCAGCGAATCGAGCTTGCCAACGTGATCTTCGAGTTCGGCGAGCGGCGTTGCCGGTTGATCGCCGATTGGAAGCGTCGCCAAGATCTCGAGCGTGTCGTAGTCGAGCTTCACAATGTTCTGGCGACCGTTACTCCAAATCACCCGACGCCCATCGGCGTACGGCCCCGAAGTACATCCGCCGAAATGGCCTGGGCCGACCCACGAGTACTGAATTGCATC
>JBAXER010000115.1:0-5946 GCA_037140375.1 Actinomycetota bacterium | reverse complement strand
TTGCGGCGAAAGACCTCCGGATCGAACTGCGTAGCCGCGTCGTCACCAATCAGGTACTGCCCTTTGCCGCCATCGTGATGGTGATGTTTGCTTTCGCGCTCAACAGCGATGCTGTTGTGAGCCGAGTTGCGCCAGGTCTGGTGTGGCTCGCCACGCTGTTTAGCCTGCTCATTTTGGTGCAGCGGTCGTTCGCTATCGAGAACGCCGATGGTGCCACCGATGCCCTGCGCGCTGCTGGCGTCGACCCAAGCGGAATCTTTCTTGGCAAGGCGATGGCGCTCGCCGTGCAGCTCGCCGTGCTCGAGCTGGTGTTGCTTGTCAGCGCAGTGGTGCTCTACAGCACCGAACTCCGCGTGGGCGGCATCGTGTTGTTACTTGTCACATTCGTTGCCGCGACCGTGGGCCTCGCCCTCGTGGGTACGCTCTATGGCGGCCTCGCTGGCGGCGTTCGTGGACGGGAGACGTTGCTCCCGCTCCTCTTATTGCCGGTGGTGGCGCCGGTGCTGATTGGTGCCACCCGCGCAACGGAATCTGCGCTTGGTACCGGCGGTGCAACGGTTGCAGATGGTTGGCCTTGGGTTGGCTTGCTGGCTGTGTTTGTTGCGCTGTTCAGCGTCGGTGGCACACTTGCGTTCGGGCCCCTGATCGAGGAATGAAGCATGGCTACCCCTGACATCGAGACTCCCGCCGTAGCGGTCAACACCCGCGCTGGCACGGGCACCACGTTCACCCGTTGTATCGGGCTCGCCACCATCGTCGGCATGATCGCGCTGGCTGTGTTCGGGCTGCTGTTGTCGCCTGCCGATGTGCAGCAAAGCGACAGTGTTCGCATTCTCTATATCCATGTCGGCACCGTATGGATTGCCTACGTGGCGTTCGCTTTCACGGCCGTGGCGTCGGCGGCGTATCTGTGGAAGCGAACCACCTCGCTCACTTGGGACCGCTTTGCCGGAGCCAGCGCCGAGATCGGCGTGCTGTTTATGGCACTCACGCTGTTGGCCGGGGCCCTATGGGGTCGGCTCTCGTGGGGCAAGTTCTGGGTTTGGGATGCGCGGGTCACCAGCACGGCGTTCATGTTCGTCACCTATGTGGGCTACCTCGCGGTGCGCGGCCTCGGTGGGAGCCACCAACAGCGGGCCCGTCGCAGCGCGGTTGTAGCACTGTTGGCGGTGCTCGAAATTCCGCTCGTGCATTTCAGCGTCAAGCTGTGGCGTGGTCTGCACCAAGACTCAAGCGTGGCCGATCGCACTCATGTGACCCTGCACGGCTTGATGCTGTTCTCGTTGTTCATCTCGATCATTGCGTTCACACTGCTCTACGTCTGGCTGCTGATCCATCGGCAACGAGTTCTTGCGATGCAAGACGCGCTCGACAATACGGGGCTCGATTATGCGCTGCAGCAGCGCCGCGACGAAGGTGATCAGTAAATGGAAGACCTCGGTTTCATCCTCGCTACGTACATCGTCACGTTTGGCGCGGTCGCTGCGTTCGCACTTGCCATCGTGCGGCGCGGACGTCGCCTCGCGGCGCAGCTGCCAGCCAAGGACAAGCCGTGGACCTGAGTCCTCGCCCGGCCAGTGAAGCGGCGGCTCCCAAGGCACGTAATCGCCGCAAGATGATGTCGATTGGTCTGCTGCTGTTCGTGCTGCTCGCAGGTGTCTTGGTCGTCAGCAAGTTCCTCACCCAATCGCTCGACTACTACTGCAACGTCGACGAAGTTGGTCGCAAGGATGGTTGCGAAGCTGGCCGCCGCCTGCGCATTCAAGGGGTTGTCGACAAGGGCTCCATCGCCACCGACAACGGTGTCACCACCTTCAATCTCACCTTCAACAAGGTGACGGTTCCGGTTGTCTATGACTCGGGCGAGCCGGGTGGCTTGTTTCAACAGTGCATACCGGTGGTCGTGCACGGCGTGATGAAGAGCGGCACGTTCGAGGGTGACGATGTCGAAGTGAAGCACAGCAACGAATACGACGAGAAGAACAAGACCCGCGTCGCCACGGCCGATGCAGAGGCGGCAGCGTGTTCGCAGTCGAAGTAGCCGCGGGCATCAACGCCACGCTCGGACACTCGATATTGCTCATCGGGCTGGTGTGCGCCACGTTCGGTGCGCTCGCCACTATCTACGGAATTCGTACCAACGACAACAAGTTGTTGCGCAGCACGCAACGGTACGCGTGGGGTGTTTGTGTCGCGGGCGTTGGCGCCTTCGTGGTCATGGAACGGGCGCTCATCCAGCGCGACTGGTCGCTGAAATACGTGCAGCAGGTCGGGTCCGCCGACACGCCGTTCTTGTTCAACATCACCGCTATCTGGAGCGCGCTCGAGGGCAGCATCTTGTTGTGGCTCGTGGTGCTGGTGGGGTACACCGTGGTCATCGCGCAGCGCTTCCGTAAGCGCTTGGCCGACCCGTTGGTGGCATGGGCCCTTGTGGTGATGTTCGTCGTGTGCATGTTCTTCTTCGTGCTCACGCTTGGTCCCGCCGATGCATTCCAACGCGGTGCGCTTGGAGTCACCAGCGGACCAGGACCTAATCCACTGCTGCAGAACCACATCCTCGTGTTGTTCCACCCGCCCATCTTGTATCTCGGATACGTGGGAATGACCGTGCCGTTTGCATTCGCGATAGCGGCGCTCATCACCGGCCGCGTCGGCGAGCGGTGGCTCAGCGAAACCCGTCGGTTCGCGTTGTTCGCATGGGGCTTCCTCACCATCGGAATCATCCTTGGCGGATGGTGGAGCTACGAGGTGCTCGGTTGGAGCGGCGTGTGGGGCTGGGACCCAGTAGAGAACGCCAGCCTGTTGCCGTGGCTCACCGGAACCGCCTACATCCACTCGGTGTTGGTGCAAGAGCGCCGCGGCATGTTGCGGGTGTGGAACCTCACGTTGTTGGTCTCTACCTTTGCGCTCACCATCTTGGGCACGTTTCTCACCCGATCGGGCGTGATCAAGAGCGTGCACGCGTTTAGCAACGGCTCAATCGGCCCGTACTTGCTCTCGTTCTTCGGGCTCATCGTGGTGGTGTCGCTCGGGCTCATCGCCTGGCGCGGCGACCGGTTGCGATCACCCGGCGCTATCGATTCACCGCTGTCGCGCGAAGGCGCTTTCTTGGCGAACAACGTGGTGTTTACCGTCTTTGCCTTTGTGGTGTTGCTTGGCACCGTGTTCCCGCTGATTGTCGAGGCGCTACAGAACCGCACCATCAAGGTGGGCGCCCCGTACTTCGAGCGCCTCTCCATTCCGTTCGGAATCACGTTGCTGTTCTTGATGGCCGTTGCGCCCGTGTTGCCGTGGCGTAAAGCCAGCGCCGAATTGCTGCGCGAGCGTTTGTTCTGGCCTGCATGGGGTGGTGCTTTGGCAATTGTTGTGCCGCTGCTGATCGGTGCCCGCGGTCTCGCGCCGCTGCTTGCGTTTGGCCTCGGCGGTTTCGCCTCGGGTGCGGCGCTGCGTCAGCTCGTCTTGGCCACTCGCCGTCAGGGCTGGCGTGGCTTGGTTGGTCGTGCCAACGGCGGCATGATCGTGCACATCGGCGTCATCGTCGTTGCCGTAGCTCTCGTGGCGTCCACCAGTTACACGCATTCGTCGCGGCTCATTCTCGAGGCTGGTAAGCCAGCCAGTTACGGCGGCCACACCTTCGAGCTCATCGAAGTGCAATCGTTCACTTCGCCGCGCAGCAACGGCATCAGAGCTCAGATCAGCATCGATGGCGGCCAGTCATATGCGCCGGCCATCACCAAGTTCACCAACTTCGGCAGCAACATCCCCACGCCGTCGGTGCGCACGGGCATCTTCAACGACATCTATCTCACCCTCGAATCGGGTGCCAAGGCTGGCGCCACCACGCTGCCAATGAAGGTGTTCATCAAGCCGCTCATCGTCTGGCTCTGGATCGGTGGAGCATTGATGGTGTTCGGCACGTTGTTGTCGGCGTTCCCAGGCACGCGCCGGCGCTTGCCGACCCAGCCCACATCGGCGCCGATTCCGGTAGACAACGACGAACCACTTGCCGAGATTGTCGATGTCTGACGACACCACCATGCACGACAGCGCGGACTCGATTCATGCTGTCTCGACCGATGCCGTCACGTCGCGTCGTCGGGCGCCGCTGATTGTCGCAGTTGTGGCTGTGGTGATCGCCGGCCTCTTTGTGGTGCTCATTGGGGCGAAGACCGACGAGGTCGCTACTGCCGACTCGCCGTTGCTTGGCCGGCCAGCGCCAGCGGTGCAGACCACCACTCTCGATGGTCAGCCGTTCGATCTGCAGCGTCGCAAAGGAAGTTGGGTGGTGCTCAACTTCTTCAACTCAACCTGCGTGCCGTGCGTGCAAGAGCATCCCGAGCTCGCAAAGTTTGCCGACAAACAAGCGAAGCTCGCCGATGGCGCCGAGTTCTACACGGTGGTGTGGGACGACAACCGTGGCGCTGTGCAGAAGTTCTTTGCCGACAACGGTGGTTCGTGGCCCATCCTCGCCGACGACGACGCCCGAATCGAAGTGGCGTTCGGCGTGGCCAAAGTGCCCGAGACATGGATCATCGATCCCAACGGATTCGTCGTGTCGCGACATCTCGGTGGCACCACCGATGACCAACTGACGCAACTACTCGCACAGGCCAAGGCGGGCTGATGAATCTCTCGATCAACCGACGCACGCTCAATAAGCAACTCAAGCGGTGGCCTGGCTGGCTGGTGCTCGCTGCGGTCGTGGTGATCGCGCTGGCCATTGCCTCTGCGGGTTCTTCTGGGCCGCTGACCGATAGCGATCGCATCGACAGCATTTCGCAACGTCTTGCGTGTCCTACGTGCGATGGGGAAAGCGTCTACGAATCGCAGGCGTCAGCGGCTCGTGGCATCCGTCAACAGATCAAGCGCTTCGTCGAGCAGGGCACGCCAAGCGACGATCAGATCATTCAGTACATTCAGAATCAGTTCGGCACGAAGACATTGCTGGTGCCCAACGCTTCGGGCTTCGATGCGTTGGTATGGGCGCTGCCGGCGTTCGCGTTTGTGGTGGCAGTTGCCGGGCTTGCCGTTGCGTTCCGGCGATGGAAGCTGGTGGCCGACACTGTGCCTACCGACGACGACCGCGCCTTGGTGTATGCCGCGTTGAATGACCAGGAACGTGAACATGAATCCTGATCGGCTCGCCGAACTCGAAGAAGAGCGTCGCTTCTTGCTGGGGTCGCTGGTCGATCTCGAGCGAGAGCGCGAAGCCGGCGATGTCGAAGATGCCGACTACGAAGCGCTGCGCGACGGTTACACCGCCCGAGCTGCAACGGTGCTGCGCAACATCGAACATGGTCTCGCCGCTGCAGCGCCGCGCGCCCCGCGCCGGCGCATGCGTGCGGTGTTGGTTGGTCTTGCCGTTGTTGTTGTGGCTGTCACAGCAGGGTGGTTGGTCGCCCGTTCATCTGGTCAGCGTCTGCCCGGCGACACAATCACTGGTGGCTCGTCGCCCGATCGCACGGCGGTGTTGCTCAGCGAGGCGCGGGCCTTGCTCGGCACAGACCCAGCTGGCGCTTCACAGCGCTATCTCAGCGTGCTCAGCATCGACCCCGATAACGCTGAGGCGCACACCTACACCGGTTGGTTGCTCGCGATTTCTACGCAGAACCAAACTGCAGGCGATTCTGCAGCAACGCTCGAGGTCGCCAAGAAAGATCTCGAACGGGCTATCGAGATCGACCCCACGTTCCCCGATCCGCACTGCTTTCTGGCGGTGATTGCGGCTCGATTCGAGAAAGACATGGCTGCTGGCAAGGTGCGCGCGGCCGAATGCCTTGCCAACAATCCGCCTACTGAAATGCGCGGCATGATCGAGTCGTTTGCGGGCAGCCTCGACTCGGCTCCCACCACTTCGTAGTGCTCGCCGCGCATTCGAGATCCGCTGAGGGCCTTGTCGTCGCCAGTACTGTTTGGCGATGAGCACCCCGCCGCCACCCCCACCGC
>JBAXER010000114.1:0-6159 GCA_037140375.1 Actinomycetota bacterium | reverse complement strand
GCTCTTACCGGTGGCTTCGTGCAGCAAGGCGCCGCACAGTGTGAGGGTCCAACCCGAACGCATGGTGGTCGCGCAAATCAACACAGGACCATCGGGCACTTGCGTCGCCAGGTTCAGTTGGATCGCCTGCTCGAGGTGCAGCACCGCGGGGCCACTGGATGTGTTCGTGGGGGCTGGGGTGCCCTGCCAAGAAAAGAGGTCGAGCAGTGGAAGGCGGCCAACACCGGCAATGTGCTCGGCCAGAACACGGTTGGCGTTCATCTCTGCGGGCGGCGCAGGCGCCGCAGCTACTGCCACCGGCCGAGCGGGCCACACCTTCGACCAACGGCGCAGCGTTTCGACCGCGCCGGCGAGCAGTTCTGCCGGAATGGCGCTGTTGCCACTGCGTTGCAGCGCGCGCAATTCGTCGTCCCACGCTGGGTCGTCGGCGAACGCAACGGCGCGACCTTCGCCAATCCCTTGAATCTTGCCTTTTCGGCTCACCCCGGACGGCCACAGCTTTCGTGGCTCAACAGTGATGTCGGCACCGCGAAGGTAATTGCGTGCTGCAACGAGCCGCTCTTGGCTTGGCTGAGTGCCCGGAGCAGGCAATGCGCCGGTACACACCGAGCAACGCCCGCACTTTGACGGCGACGGGTCGTCGAGCGCTTCCTGCAGATAGGCCATCAGACATCCATCGCCGTGGGCGTAACGACGCATCAGGTCGGCCTCGCCGCGGCGCGTTTCGGCCAACATTGCCCACTTGGCGGTGTCGTGAACGTAGGGCACGCCAGTTGCTTCCCATTTCGTGCCGTTCTTGGCGGTGACACCATCAACAGCGAGGATCTTGAGCAACGCCTCAAGTCGACCCCGACGCACTCCGGTGAGGCCATCGAGCTCGATGACCGAATGGGGCTGATCCTGGAGCGCAGCAAGCGTCTTGTCCACGTCATCGGGGTTCGGGATCGATGCCGTAGCGAAGTATTCCCAGATCGATTCGTCAGATTGCGACGACAGCAGCACCGCTTCGGCGTGCTCGACCGCCCGACCCGCACGACCGACCTGCTGGTAATAAGCAACCGGCGTAGATGGCGAACCGACATGAATGCAGAACCCGAGATCGGGCTTGTCGTAGCCCATGCCGAGCGCCGAAGTAGCAACAACAGCCTTCACTTTGTTGGCCCTGAGCAGGTCTTCTACCTTAACTCGAGCCTCGGTCTCCATCTGACCCGTGTACGCCTGCACCTCGTGGCCGCATGACTGCAAGAACCCAGCAAGCCGGTTTGCCTCGGCGACGGTGAGCACATAAATGATGCCCGAGCCCGCAATGGTGTCGAGTGCATCGGCCACCCATGCGTAGCGCGAGATCGACGACAATCCCGGAATCACCGACAGGCCCAGCGATGTACGCGCCAGCGTTCCGCGGAAGGTGACCGTGCTGGCGCCAAGCTGCGCAGCGACATCGGCCGTGACTCGCTTGTTGGCCGTGGCCGTGGTTGCAAGCACCGACGCCGTTGGCGTTGACAGCAAGGCCCTCGCAAGACGCTGGTAGTCGGGACGAAAGTCGAAGCCCCAGTCGCTGATGCAATGCGCTTCATCGATCACGACGAGACCGACACGCGCCATCAACGCGTCGAGTCGTGCAGCGAAACGGGGATTGCCCAAGCGCTCGGGCGAGACCAGCAAGACATCGAGCTGGTCGTTATCGAGCGCTGCGAAGATGGGATCCCAATCGTCGATGTTGGTGCTGTTCACCGTTGCTGCTCGGAGCCCGGCTCGTTGCGCAGCCGAAACCTGGTCACGCATCAAGGCCAGCAATGGCGACACAACCAGCGACGGGCCGGCGCCTACGGACCGCAACGCCGAGGTTGCCGCCCAGTACACGGCAGATTTACCCCATCCAGTTGCCTGCACCACGAGCACACGAGCTGCCGGCTGGATGATGCCGTGAACAGCTTCGAGTTGATCGTTGCGAGCGACCGATCCGGCGCCGGCCAGCTTCGCGAGCACCACATTGAGATGCTCTGCTGCGAGCGTTTTGGGCCGTGCGCTACTCATCAGTGCAGCCTGCCATGCGCAGCGCGAACTGTGGCGCCAATGCTGGTGTGGCTACGACTGCTTGGTGCAGGTTTACGCCATCGCGGGCACAACCGGGAGCGGCTGTCGAAACAGGCCCGCGGGCACTGGTGCGCCTGATCGAACCAGCGCGATCTGCCATGCCGGCGACGAGCCCAAGGCCCACCGCAAACCGTTCACCGTGGCACTGCCGATTTGGGCGGCGCCGCAGGTTGGGGTAAGCCCGATGAGTTTGCCGAGAGGCGTTGGAATCGTGGCAACGGCAGCTTGGAACAACGGTTGGTAGCCAAGTTGCACCGGAAGCGGCAGCGGAGGAAAGCGCAAAAACTTCACGGCGTTCTTTTGCGCATCACTACTTGCAATCGCTGGATGTTCATTCACCCAGGCGGAGAGCTCATCTGCGGTCAACGGCACCGGCGCTGCTTTGAGCAACGCAGCAATGCGTGCCTGTTCCTGCACGAACTGATCGGCCTGCGCACTCGTGAGTCGCTCGCGTCCGTAGGCCTGATACGCAACGAGAAACGAGTCGGTCAGCACGTTGTGAACCCAAGCGGCCATCGCCGGATTCGCAGCGCTGTAGGGCTTGTCGCGCTCTGAGCGCCCCTTCACCGGGACATGGGCGGTTCGCACGGCGCTTACGGCTGCCTCTACCTCGGGCATGGCCCCATAGGTGGTCTCAGTGACGTACGCCGATGTGCGAGTCAGGCGGCCCAGCGGATCCTTGCGATAACGAGAATGCTGCTCAACTCCAGCGACTACCTCGGGATGGGCGGTCTGCACCAGCAAGGCACGAATTCCGCCGACAAACGCCGCCGTGTCACCAATAACACGCCACGAGATCGACTCGGGGCCGAGCAGGCCCGGGTCTCCGAGGTACTCAAGGGTGTGCTCAAGCGCTTGCGGGCCGTGCGAGAACAGCGACGTTGTGGATCCCACGATCTTGTCGCGAATCGCGTTGATCACCTCTAAGCGGCCTTGCCGTCTTTGTCTGCCCAACGACCAAAGCTGAACATCGCGTAGAGAAATCCGCCGGTGAACACGACACCCGAAACAATCGTGCCCGCTATGAAGATTCCGGTCTGGCTCACTGCGGCGTGCGCCGATGAGCAAGAAGGAGTGTCCCGAGGGCAAGAATCGACGGCACCCAGATGCCGATGAAGATTCCGTTCAGCCGGCCATTTGTGTCGTCGCCAGCGTTGAAATAGATGATGATGCTCAACAAGAAGCTGGCGAACGCCGCAACCAGCAGAGTGCACTTCAGAATGAATTCAGGTTTCACAAAGACAACTTTTGCACAATCACCGAAGAAGTGCCCGACTGTGTTCACTATTGCCCACCGAACCAACCGAGATACGAACGGCGTCTCTTGACACACGGTCAGCGGTACCGGTAGAAACGTCCGTGTGGGGATCGTTCAGAAGTTCTACGCGTTGATCAGCAAGGGCGAGCCCGCCGATCCGAACGAACCAGTCGAACTCATCGTTGTGCGCGGCCCCAGTGGCCCGATGACACTCGCCACGCTTCGCGACAACGGCTTCAACGCCGCCGGCCACGAGACCTACAACGTGGTGGCCAGAACCGCCACCGACTTTCGCATCCTGGTACCCCGGAGCGAAGTAGAGCGGGCCACCGAATTACTCAAGACCATCCTCTAGAGCTGTTTGCCCGCCGCATCCGGCCGAACTCGATGCCGTCCCCCGCCGTCCCTACCGACCACCGCCGCCGCCGCGGCCCTACCTTCTCGGTTTGTTGAAGACAATTGGTCGACCCTCAACCTGTTGTCTTCAACAAACTTGCAAACCGACCCTCCCTGTGAGCGGTGCGGAGCACGCACGTCTCGTGATCGACCCCACGCTCGAGTACCGCAGCAACTGCTAGAGCGCCCGGTGTCAGCGGTCGTTCAAGCCTTTGCCAGCAAGGATCCGCGGCACACACTTCTCAATTCGAGCCTCACGCGTTGTTGCCTGCTTGGGTTCTGAGAAATAGAAGCTGTAGGCCCTCTGTCGACCGGGAGTGAGCGCATCGAACGCCACTTTCAATGCTGGCGAGTCACTCAACTTGCGTTCCAATTCGGCGGGGATGGTGAGCTCAGACTTCGGCTTCGGCGCCACTTTCGCACCCGACTTCTCGAGGTCGACGGCGTGCAGAATGTAGGCCTTCAGGACCTCCTCGATCTCGAGGATCTCAGCAACGCTGTCGAAACGGATCTGGCGGCCAACCTCGGTGTTCTCCCCCGTCTTCACGAGAATCCCGTTCGGGTCGTCCATCAACACGCCTTTGAAAAACAGAAAGGCGCAGTACTTCTTGAACCCCTGCAAGATGACCACGTTGGTCTTCTCGAACACGTAGCAGGGCTGGCCCCACTTGATCTCTTCAGCCAGGCCGGAACTGAGCGCAATGCGTCGCATCTGTGTGAGCTCGTCCTGCCACTGCGTAAGCCTGGAGAGATAGTCGTCAACCTTGGGGTTCATTGCACTCGTTGCCACGATGTTTGCCCTTGCTGCGATTTGAGTAGTAGCCGCCGCCTGGTTGGCTGGCTGGCGTCCACACGCCGAACGCCGAACGCTACTTCAGCAATCCGCGCCGACTCACCATCCGCGAACCCAGGCTTTCGGACCGAACCACGACCATCGTCGTTCACTCATCGGGTGCTTCCCGTAGTCTTCAGCCATGAGCGAGTCCCGCGCCTTGAGGCCTGATTGCGCAACCCCAGTTCGGTTCGCAGTGATGAAGCAACAGTGGCGCGACCTTGCGTATCTGCACTTTCCGTATGATCCGGCCGACGTTGCGCGCCTGCTGCCCGCCGGTCTGGAAGTCGACACGTTCGACGGCGTTGCATGGGTGGGCTTGATTCCGTTCTCCATGAAAGGAGTCGGTGTGCCGGGGCTGCCACCAGTCCCCTATCTCGGCAGTTTTCCCGAGATCAACGTGCGCACATACGTCGTGCGCAACGGTATTCCCGGTGTCTGGTTCTTCTCACTCGACGTGAATCGGTTGTTGCCGGCCCTCGTCGCCCGCGCCGCCTATCGCTTGCCGTACTGCTGGGGACGCGCATCAAACACGTTGCACGACGACGTCTTGAGCACCCAAGTTCGCAGGCGTTGGCCTCACCGAGGAGCCAATACCGAGATCACCGTTCGAGTCGGTGAAGAGATTTCGGAGCAATCAGAGTTTGAGGTGTTCCTGACAGCGCGCTGGGGTTTGTACTCACGAAGCTACGGACGTGGGCTGATGTATGCCCCGGTCGATCACCCCCGGTGGTCGCTCTACCGCGCCGAAATCATCGGCCTCAACGACACGCTTGTGCGCGCTGCAGGCCTCCCCGAATCAGTGGGACCGCCGCATTGCATGTTCTCCCCCGGCGTACCTGTGCGCATCGGCGTACCGAAACGCGTCACGTGGTGATCGGATGGAGCTGCGTATCGTTTTGTGCATTAGGCCTGACCAGGGATCATCAAGGAGATGGGATTTCACATGGATGATGTCGTACTGATCGCGCATCTTGCATCTGCGTGCATCATGGTGGGCGTCATTTGGTTTGTGCAGTTGGTGCACTACCCACTGCTCGCACTGATACCGGTTGAAAGCGCTCCAGCTGTTGCAGAGAAGCATCAGCGATGGACATCGTTTGTGGTGGGTCCCCCAATGGCGATTGAGGGCATTTCGACATTGACCTTGTGGGCGCGCACACCTCGAGGCGTGTGGTGGTGGCTTACATGGGCGAATGGCGCATTCTTGGCAATAGCACTGTTGTGCACGATTTTTCTGTCAGTGCCGCGCCATGCCCGAATGCTTGAGGCACCCGATGAGCACGTAGGAAAGGAGCTGGTTCGGACCAATTGGCCTCGCACCATTGCCTGGACGATGTGTGGTCTTCTCGCAGCCGTGATGGTCTTTCAAGGGATGAGTTATGACTAAATTACTGAGTTCAATTCTCGACGCAGCCGTCGTGCCCGGGTTCTCTCGCATCGGTTTCGCTGCCCGTTCTCGCCTCAATCACTGGGATCGAGTATCCGACTACCACCTCCCTGGCAAGGTCGTGGTGATTACCGGGCCTACGTCGGGACTCGGCGAAGAATGTGTGCGAATCCTTGCCCCAACAGG
>JBAXER010000113.1:0-6338 GCA_037140375.1 Actinomycetota bacterium | reverse complement strand
GTCGAGGTCGAGACTGCTGCTGTCGAAGCTGTCGTCGAGGTCGAAGTCGCCGAAGCCGAGTCGGCCGCTGACCCTGAGCCAGAGGCACCGGCCGAACCAGCCTGATCCGACGTCCGACGTCCAACGTCCGACGTCAGTTCGTCTCGTAGGGTCGCTCGGCTCTACGATCACTGTTCATGTCTGACATCGTCCAGTACGAAACACAAGGCCGCATTGCGGTCATCACACTCAACCGCCCCGATGCTCGCAACGCGATCAATGGCGACGTCGCTGCCGGCCTTGAGGCCGCTATCGACCAGCTCGAGGCCGACCCCTCGGTGTGGGTAGGCGTGCTGCGCGCCAACACCGAAGGTCAAACAAAGCCAGTGTTTTGCGCCGGCGCAGACCTCAAGGCCATCAACTCGGGTCAAGCCGGTGGGCTCAATACCAAGCGCGGCGGCTTCGCTGGTTTCGTCTACCGCGAGCGCACCAAGCCTGTGGTTGTCGCCGTCGATGGCCTCGCCACGGCTGGCGGCTGCGAAATCGTGCTCGCTGCAGACCTCGTTGTTGCCAGCACCCAGGCATCGTTCGGTCTCGCCGAGACCAAGCGCAACCTCATCGCTGGCGCTGGCGGCTTGTTCCGTCTCCCCCGCGCCATTGGCCAGGCAGCCGCCATGGAGGCCATTCTCACCGGCGAGCCGTTCACGGCACAGCGCGCCTACGACCTCGGCCTCGTGTCACGCCTTACTGAGCCAGGTCAGGCATTCGACGAAGCTATGCGCTTGGCTACGCAGATCACCAATGCCGCTCCGCTGGCCGTCTACGCCAGCCGCAAGGTTGTGCTGGCCGCTGCGTACGAAGACGACGAAACCCTGAAGAACCTCACCAATGCTGAGTTCGCCAAGGTCATGCAGTCCGAAGACGTGAAAGAGGGCCTCACCGCCTTTATCGAAAAGCGTGCACCCAACTGGCAGGGTAAGTAATCAGCTGCAGTTGATTAGGGGGCGCTGCTCGGCAGCGCTTTGTATACCGTGAGCTTGCGGGCCGTGAGACCGGCCCGCTCGAACATGTTCTTTGTCTCGCGATCGCCGGGAAGGGCTACGGCCTCAATGCCGCCTAGCCCGGCGGTGCGAACCGCCGCAATGAACTGCTCAACCATCGTGTCGCCGAGCCCGAGCTCGCGCGCCTCGGCCTCGACAAAGGCGTGGGTGATGATGCCGCGGTTGTTGGCTGCAGACAGAAGCATCACGGCATAGCTCATTACGGAATCGTCGAGTGTGCCGACCACGATCACAATGTTCGAATCGTCGAGAAGCGAGTTCCAATCGGCCACCACGGGGCACTCAGCGAGCCGTAGCGCTCCGCCGCGCACATCTTCGATGCCTTGGCGCGCCAGCTGCTGGAGCCGAGCCAGGTCGCTGATGTCGTTGATGGTTGCCCGGCGAACGACGGGGTCCATGCTCAACGCGCCTGGAGTTGAGCAATCTTGCCCAAAATGGTGCGGCGGGCCCGATTGGATTCTTCGTGAGCTCGAACCGTTTCGAGCTCGGCCGCCGTGAGCGTGTTGAGGCGCTGCACTACTTGCGAAGCCGCCAAGCTGTCGTAGCCGTCGATGGGCAAGTTCGAGCCGGGTGCGCTACGAGGCGACGGTGACGCAACAGAGTTGGAGGGCTGAATATCGATGATTTGAGCCGCTGCTGACGTGGGCTTGCGTGACGCTTCGGCAGCGCCCATGCGCCGCTTGAACTCGCTTGAGCCCTGCTTCACGGCCATCTTGCCGATGAACCGAGCCAGCGTGATCTGATTGTCGACCCGCGTTTTGCCAGCGCTAATAAGCTCAGGAAACTCGCGCTGGGCCAACGTGAACAGACCAACGGGTGCGTACACCACGAGATCGACCACGTGGCCAAGCGGAGTCTTCCCAGCCGCCATGAGGTGGCTACTTCTTCTTTGGCTTGGTGAGCAATGGGCAGTCGTCATCGCCGATTGGGCAATTCGGGGCGCCATTGCGAACGAGCAAGAAGCAACTTGGGCAAAGACGCTCGTCGGAGCGCTTCGGCTGCAAACGATCGGCTGACTCGGAGCGATCTTCGGGCTCGTCTTCGTCGTCTTCGTCGCTGTCGTCGGTAGCGACGAGGCGGTCTTTAAGAATGGTGTCAAGGTCGGCCTCGACATCGTCGGGGGCGATCATGTCGTCGTCATCGTCGTCGTCGGTAGACACCGTGCGGCGAACGGGACCATCGGTGTCGTCCTCGTCGTCGTCTTCTTCGGCGTCGGCGTCGTCGGCGAACTCGTCGTCAATCACTGCGAACTCATCGTCGCCGTCGAGCTCTTCTTCGCTGAGCTCGTCTGGGTTGACGTCGTCGGTCTCTTCGGTCTCGGGTTCTACGATTTCGTCGTCTGGGTCAATTGTGTCGTCATCGTCAGCCATATTGTCTCCTCTTTGAAACCCCCGCGCGGGCGGCGAGCATACGTGCGTTGTTTACCGGACTTCTCACACAGCCTCGGTGACTCCGGTCACAAATACTGAAAGCCTCTGGCCACGGCCATTTTGCGGCAGTCTAGGTCTGCTGGCGACGCTTCTCGGCACGACGCTCTGACTCGAGGCGTTCCAGCTCTGGAACCTCTTGCGTCATGTGCGACATCGCCTCGGCCACGGCATAGTGCCCGGCCTTTTCGGCGATGAGCCGGTGCATCTCGAGTGCCACGCGGCGGTATGCCGGGTGACCCTGTGGCGATGAGCGAAGCTCGAGCATATGCATTGCCTCGCGGGCGTTGAACTGCATCGAGTAGCGAATTCTGTAGGCCATCGAGACTGCATAACTGGCCTGGTTTGGAAAATCGTGGCGCAGCGCGTCGTAGAGCGCAGCAGAGCGCGACATCGCATCATCGAACACGTCGGTCATGCCCGCGCCGTCGACAAGATCGGGGCGCACGTAGCCGTGGTTTGGCGTGAGCGGCTGCCAATCGATGGTGAGCATGCGATGGCGCTGCAGATCTCGAAAGGCGCCGTAATCGCTGACCACGTCGAAGCGGTAGTCGATGCGTTCAAAGGCGCGGCCTGGCCGATGCCGGCGATTCTCGCGCTCGCCGACATAGGCGCGCACAAGCGCGATTCGTTCGTCGGCGCCGAGCTTCTTCACGCGCTCAAGAATCTGCGATTCGGGCAGGTTGGTGTGCGGGTAGCAGATGGCGGCGAGCAGCTTGTCTTCGGCCTCCGGATCCCAGTCGAGTAATTCAACAGAAGCAGCTGGCTCTACTGGCGTACCGCCGAAAATGCCATCGACAAGCTCGGCTGTGCGATCTCGGGTGCTGATCATGTACTCGCTCCAGCGACCACCGCGATCGGGAATATCGACTCGACGCAGGAAGCTCGGGATGACCTTGCGCAATTCGTGCAACATGAGCTCGGCGTAATGCTGAGCCTCGGGTAGCGGATGCGACTTCATACGCAGCAGCAGCATCTCAAACGCCTGGCCGGTGCCGTAGATGCCCACGTTGCTGAGCGACGCTGCTGGCAGCACGCCGCGCACCGCATCGAGTCCCTTGGCGCGGGTGGCCTGGCGATAGATGAAATCGCTGTCGTCGGGGCCGCGTGGCACCGTGGCGCGAACATGCTCGGTGACTTTGTTGATGAGCAGGCTGTACGAGTCGAACATGCGATCCATGTCACCCACGTAGCGGGTGCCAAACGGGCTATTCAGTACCGCTGGATCTCGGTAGAACCGGTAGCGGCCACCGAGCCGCGAGTCGTACGCGATGTAGCGGGTGCTCTGCTCGAGGTAGCTCATCAGCCGCCCCCACTCGAGCACCTTGGTCAAGATGTTTGACGCCTGTTCGCAGGCAAGGTGAACGCCGCCGAGCTGAGCGACAGAGTCGTCGCCGTACTCGAAGAAGACTTTTTCGTAGAGTTCTTCGGCTCGCTCGAGGCCAACGGTTGCATCGACGGATTGATCGCCGCTGATGTCGAGGTCGCCCACGAACTCGTCGAGAAACAACCGCCGCAGGCTCTTGGGGCTACGGCTGTACCGAGCGAACAACGCGCCCTTCACCACTTCGGGCAGGTTCACGAGCGCGAAGACTGGACCGTCGAGGTTGGAGAAGTAGCGACGGAGTACGTCGCTTTCGTCACTAGAGAATTCTTCGGGGACGTAGACCGTCACGAGTGTCAACTCTACGGGGGCGGCACCACCAGAAACGGTATTGCGCGCCCGCCCTGAGCAGGACTTAGAGAACTTCGACGTTTGTAGGTCGGCGACTAAAGGCTTCTTTGGTGTCGGTCATCAGGTTTGCATCACACCACAGGTCGATCACGGTCATGGCCATTGCCTTCGCGCCGTCGATGATTGCTCGATTGGCGAGCGGGCTGATTGCCCAACGCGCAAAGTCGACGGTGTGAATCGCCACGCCGTCGGGAGCGGTCTTAATCATTGGGTGAATCGATGGAACGAGGTAGCTCACGTTGCCCATGTCGGTAGAACCCACCACGCGCCGGCCGAGCACCGTTGGGTCGACAACCGAGCGGCCGAGGCGACCCGAGTTGGCCACATATGACGCCACCATTGGACCGTTGTCGATCATGTCGGCGTAGGTGTGGGTGTTCCATGTGCTCGAGGTGGTGCAGCCACACGCGGCCGCCGCTCCCCCGAAACATTGCAGGACTCGATCCTTGAGTGGTTGCAACGAGGCAATGGTCTGTGAGCGAACGATCCAGTTCATCTCGGTTTCGGCGGGCACGATGTTGGCCTTGTCGCCGCCCTTGGTGAAGATGCCGTGGATGCGCTCGTTGGGCCCGATGTGCTGGCGCAGCGCCGCCACGTTCATGTAGCCGAGCACCGCCGCATCGAGAGCGTTGCGGCCTTCGTGCGGAGCAGCGGCGGCGTGGGCCGCTTTGCCATGAAACTCAACGTCGACAGTTTGTAGCGCAATCGTGTCCATGCGAATCAGATCGGCATCGGCGGGATGCACCATCATTGCGGCGTCTACTCCTTCGAATGCACCGTTGCGGGCCATGACGATTTTGCCGCCTCCGCCTTCTTCGGCTGGCGTGCCCATGATGCGCAGGCGGCCTCCCGCGCGTTGGGCGACCGTGGCTGCGGCGAGCCCGGCACCGAGCCCGGCGGTGGCGATGATGTTGTGGCCGCAGGCGTGGCCAATGCTGGGCAGTGCGTCGTACTCGCACAGCACCGCAATGTCGAAGCCAGTGTCGCCAGCGCGCGCCTCGAAGGCCGTCTCGGCGCCATACGCATGGCGCTGAGTGGGCAGGCCGGCCTGCTCGAGCATGTCGGTGAGCAAGTCGTGCGCGTAGTGCTCTTCGAAGTTGAGTTCGGGGTGGGCATGAATGTCGTGGCTGGCCTTGAGCAGCTGTGGAGCCAGGCGATCGACCTCGGCACAAACAGCGTCCTTCAGGCTCTCGATGTCATTGTTCATTGATGGCTCCTTGGCGATGATGTAGCACGATCTTGCCGAGTTGGTCGCCTGCTTCGAGTCGATGCAAAGCGGTTTCGTAGTTGGCGAGATCGTACGTGGTATCCACGGTGACCGGCAGACCTGCGCCTACGAGTTGAGTCACCTCGGCGAACTCTTGATAGCTGCCCATGGTCGAGCCGATGATTTCGTATTGCTTAAAGAACAGCCGCGGCAGAGTGATTTCGACCTTTGGGCCGCTGGTGCTGCCGCACACCACCAGACGTCCGCCTGGCTTCAGTGAGCGCATCGACTGATTCCATGTGGCCGGGCCAACGCTTTCGACAACGACATCGGCCTGCACGGGCCATGACTCGGCGGCCGAGTCGTATGCAGCGTGAGCGCCCATGCTGATGGCTTGTGCCCGTTTTTCGTCGCTGCGACTCGTCGCTACAACCTCGGCGCCCATGTGGCGGGCCAGAGCGACTGCTGCGCACGAAACCCCTGAGCCGATACCGACGACCAAGCAGGTTTCGCCGGCTTGGAGTCGTGCCCGCTTGAGCATTCGGTAGGCGGTGAGGTAGGCCAACGGATACGCCGCACACTCGGCCCATGAGCGCCCAGCGGGTCGGGCCACCACGTTGCGCGCAGGTGCCTGAGCAAAGGTGGCATGGCCGCCCCAGCAGTGCTCGCCGTAGATGCGGAAGCCCGGAGCCATCGGGCTGTTGTTGCCCCATGTGACGATGTCGTCAACCGGCGAGACCCCAGGGTTAATGACCACTTCGTCGCCCACAGCCACGTTGGTGACCCGCGAACCAATTGCACTCACGATGCCAGCGACGTCGCACCCGGGTACATGCGGAAGATGGGGCCTCGGGGCGCCACGTGTAACCCACAGGTCCATGTGGTTCAAAGCGCTTGCCACAACCTCAATGCGTACTTCGTCGTCGGCC
>JBAXER010000112.1:0-6354 GCA_037140375.1 Actinomycetota bacterium | reverse complement strand
GTTGCTCTCAGACCTCGACCTGCTTCGAGTCATCGCAGCACGCACCGTCGCCGCAGGCGAAACGGCTCACAACGAGCCGTTCGCCTGGGAAGTGGCGGCGTACGAGCCCCTCACGGGCGTGTACGCCGCCACTTCGCGTGCGGGTAGGGCGCCGCTACACCTGACGGGCGTCGAGTTGGATTTCGGAGACGTCGATTTCGGGATGGTCGAGCATCGTTGCAAACGACGATGCCAGCGACACACCCACATCGCTGGGCTCCATGAATCCGCCGGGCAACGCTTGCGTTCCCCAAATCTTGAGGGCAGCACCGAGACGCTCGAGGCCCATTTGGTTGACGAACTCGGTGGGCTGCGCGTTGCCCATCATGATGCGCAAAAAGCGACGATCAGGATGCTCGACCTTCCATGTGCGGATGCACTGATTGAGCGCAGCTTTGGTGGCCGAATACGTAGCGAAGTGAGCGTTTGAGTCGAACACTGTGCGCGATGACACGAAGGCAATGAGGCCGTTGCGACCGACGTGATCGAGTGACGCGGCGGCGGCCAGATTGGCGCCGATGACATTGAGCTTGAACACATCGACCCACGTGTCGACATCGGTGTCTTTGAGCTCTTGCAGCACGCCGTAGCCCGCCATGTACACCATCACGTCGATGCCACCCATGGCTTGCGCCGCTTGGGTGGCGACACGCTGAGCGTCGACGGCGAGGGTGGCGTCGCCAGCGAAAGCGAACCCGCTGCCCATGCGTTGCACCAAGTCGTCGAGTCGATCGGCGCGGCGAGCCGACACGGCAACCGTGGCACCAGCCTGAGCGCATGCCAACGCCAACGCTTCGCCGAGACCCGACGACGCACCGATGACGAGAATGCGTCGCCCAGCAAGACGTTGGTGCGTGCTCACGACTTGCTCGTGACTGGCTTCGCGAAAGCTCGTGTTTCGAGATACTCGCTGAAACCAGCCATGCCCATTTCGCGACCGATGCCCGAGTGCTTGTAGCCACCAAACGGCACATCGCATCCGTACCAAACACCACCGTTGACCGACATCGTGCCGGTGCGCACGCGGCGCGCCACTGACAATGCGCGGGCTTCGTCGGCCGAAACCACAGCCCCCGACAACCCGAACTCTGAGTCGTTAGCGATAGCAACGGCATGATCGTCGTCGTCGTATGCGATGGCAACGAGCACTGGGCCGAAGATCTCTTCTTGCGCCACGCGCATGTCGTTGGTGACGTCGGCGATGAGCGTTGGCTCGTAGAAGTAGCCGTCAGGCATGTGCTCGGGGCGCTTACCACCACACACAATTCGAGCGCCTTGCTCGATGGCGCTGGCCACGAATCCCTCGACGCGATCGCGTTGCGCTGCACTAATCAGTGGACCCATCACGGTGCCCGCAGCTGTTGGATCGCCGGGCACGATGCCGGTCATCAACGCGGCGATCGCAGCAACACCTTCGTCGTAGCGACTACGCGGCAGCAGCACACGAGTGGTGAGCGCGCAACCCTGGCCACACACCATCGCCAATCCAAACACGGCACCAAATGACGCGCCCGCGATGTCGTCGACATCGTCGAGCACGATGCATGCAGACTTGCCGCCCAGCTCGAGAAACACCTTGGTGAGGTTGACGCTGGCATCGGCCATGATGCGCCGACCGGTGTCGGTGGAACCGGTGAAGCTGATCATGTCGATGCGTGGATCGATCACGAGTTGACGACCAATCAACTTGTCGCTTGAGGCAACGATGTTGATGACGCCCGCCGGAATGTCGGTGTGGTTGGCGATGAGACGCCCCAAGGCCAGCGCACCCCACGGGGTCTCGACAGCCGGCTTGAGGATGACGGTGCAGCCGGCAGCGAGCGCCGGCACGATCTTCGCCAAGTTGATTTGGGTGGGCACGTTCCATGGCGTGATGGCAGCGACCACACCAACGGCTTCTTGCTCGGTCCAACGCTCTGCGGGGCCGCCCATGGTGTTGGCTTCGCCAAGGCTGCTCGACCACTGAAAGTTGGCAGCGATGTCGGCGTAGTAGGGCAGGAACTTCAAAGGCTCAACGACCTGAATGGTGTCGCACGCCATGCGCGGTGCGCCAACCTCGGCCATGGTGATGTCGATGAGTTGCGGCAGATGATCGGCCAACGCCTGCTGAAGCTGGCGAATGCAGTGCACGCGGAACTCAACGTTGCGCGACCAATCGGTGGTGTCGAACGCAGTGCGCGCCGCCACAATTGCGGCCTCGATGTCGTCGGTTGTGGCGTCGGGCGACACGCCGATGACCTGACCGGTCGCCGGGTTGACGTTGTCGTAGACAGCGCCGTTTGAGGCGCCTCGCAACTCGCCATTGATGAGCAACAGTTCTTGTACAGCTTGGTGTGTGTGGTTCATAGGAGTGTTCATCAGATTCTCGTGATCTGTCCGCCGTCGACGGCAAGGATGTGGCCGGTAATCCATGCTGCTTCGTCAGACAGCAAGAAGAGCACTGGGCCGACATGATCTGCAGGCGTGCCCAAACGTTTGATGGCCAAGCTGGCCACCAGTGGATCGCGAAACTCAAGCGGCACCTGCTTGGCCATAGCCTGCGTATCGGTGGGCCCAGGTGCGATTGCGTTCACGCGAATCTTGCGGAACGCCAACTCGTGCGCCAGCGAACTGGTGAGGAAGTTGATGCCAGCTTTGGCGAGCCCATAGAACCCGGAGATACCCATCCACGATGCAGTAGATGACTGGTTCACGATAGAGCCGCCGCCACCTTTGCCCATCGGACGCATCACCGAACGGGTGCAATGCAACGCGCCCATCAGGTTCACATTCATGAAGTGATTGAGGTAGGCGTAATCGACGTTGGTCAAGCCAGCCATTTGCATGTCGCCGAAGATGGCCGCGTTGTTGACCAGATAATCGATGCGCCCAAACGACTCCATCACAGCGGCAGCCATGGCATCGGTGCTCGCTGGATCGCCCACATCGGTGCGCACGAAGATCGCTCGATCGCCCAACGACTCGGCCACAGCGCGGCCGGCTGCTTCGTTGATCTCGGCGACAACCACGCTGGCGCCCTCGGCGTGCAACGCACGCACATAGGCCTCGCCGATTCCGCCGCCAGATCCGGTGACGATGGCGGTGCGGCCCTCGAACCGTCGCCGCTGTATTGATGCTTCGGGTTGGTTCATTGACGTGCTCCTGTAACGAGTGCGCTGTATCCGAGACGCAGGTGGTGAATCTGTTTGTCCGCTGGCCAATCGAGCGGATTGAGAACTGCTTGCAAGGCGATGCCATCGACCAAGGCAATGAGGTGACGGCACGCATCGTGCAGGTCGCCTTCGACGCGGCCAGCAAGCTGACCGGGCAGATAGCTGTTCCAGTGCTCGAGAATCATGCGATCGAATCGACGCAGATCGGGGTCGAACATTGCCGAGGTGCGCACGCTGAATGCGAAGCGCCAATTCTCAATGGTGACTGCATCGATTGGCAGCACAGCGGCGAGCACATCGAACACATCGGTGGTGCCGGGCATCTTTATCACTCGCGTCACGATGACGGCAGCGGCGTGGTCGAGCGCTGCTTCGGTGAGCTCGGCCCGATCGGCAAAATGATGCGACACCAAACCCGTGGTGGCTCCCAAGCGGCGAGCTACCGCACGCAAGCTGACGCCTTCCATGCCGCGCTCGGCGATGAGTTCGTAACTGGTCTTGGCCAGCTCGGCGCGGCGGTTGGGGCGGACAGGCGAGGTGGCGATTCGGCGACTGTAGCTGAGATAACAGCTGTTGTCATCCTTGGGCTACAGTCGCCGCATGCCCGCCGAAGTCACCTATAACCCATATGCGTTTTCGGTTCACGACGACCCATACGTGACCTATCAACAGCTGCGCGACGACGCCCCTGCATGGTGGAATCCAGAGCTCAAATTCTGGGTGCTCAGCCGATACGCCGACGTGCAACAAGCGTTTCGCGACCACGGCACGTTCTCGTCGATGGGTGGCGTGGCACTCGAGAACCGACGGGCCATCACCACCAAAGATCTGTCGTTCCAACAGATGATCGAACTCGATCCACCCGAGCACACGGTGTTTCGTCGACTGGTGTCACGGGTGTTCACGCCCCGCCAAATGATGGCCATGGAAAACGACATCCGCTCCATCGTCGACGGATACATCGATCAAGTCATCGAGCGCGGCGAGGGCGATCTCGTCACCGACATCTCTGGGCCATTTCCGATGGATGTCATCTCCGCAATCCTTGGTATCCCCGAGCAAGACCGCACATCGTTGCGCACGCACGCCGACAAGATCCTGATTCGCGAAGACGGCTCAATGGCGATGCCCAAAGAAGCGCTCGACGGCATGTTCGGTCTGCTCGACTACTTCATCAAAGATCTCGCCGAACGACGCGAGCAGCAGCGCCCCGGCTTGATCGCAGACCTGATGGGCGTTGAGGTCGAAGGGCGCATGCTCACCGAGACTGAGTTGCTCGGATTTTGTGTTCTGTTCGTGATCGCCGGCCACGAGACCACCACCAAGATGGTGGCGAACGCAATCGAGATTTTGTCGCATCACAAAGACCAGCGCGACCGACTCGTTGCTGATCCGTCGCTGATCCCCGACGCACTCGAAGAAGTGCTGCGCTTCCACAACTCAACGCAATACATGCACCGCACGCTCACCACCGATATCGAACTGCACGGTCAGCAACTCAAAGAAGGCCAATCGGTGTTGTTGCTCATCGGCGCCGCCAACCACGACAACCGCGAATATGGCGACACTGCGCATCAGTTTCAGATCGACCGCAAAGCCGAGAAACACTTAGCGTTTGGCTACGGCTCGCACTTTTGTCTCGGCGCTGCGCTGGCCCGCATGGAAGGCAAGGTTGCGCTCGAACAGATCCTCAGCCGCATGCCCGACATCGATGTCGATCACGAGCGCAAGGTGCGCTTCCATAGTTCAAACGTCACCGGATGGACCAGCCTTCCCATCACGTTCACCCCTGGGGTTGCGAAGTGAGCGAGGCAACGCAGCCGTCTCCTGTGCGGTTCGGCTACATCGGTCTCGGGCAGATGGGATCGGCCATGGCCAGTCGCCTGCTCTCCATCGGCGCCGCCGTCACGGTGTGCGATCTCGACGCGCAAGCAATGGCCGCGCTTGTTGAGCAAGGCGCCACGGCAGCGTCGTCACCCGCTGAGCTGGCGCAGGTCTGCGACATCATCAGCATTTGTGTGCCAGCCGATGCTCACATTCGCCAAGTGCTCACCGGGGCGACTGGTGTGCAACACGGCTGCAGCGCTGGGCAGACAATTCTGATTCACAGCACGGTGTCGCCACAGACCATCACGTGGGCTCGCGATACCGCAGCTGCGTGGGGTGTCGATCTCTTCGATGCATGTGTGGCCGGCGGCGGCGATGCCGCAAAGGTCGGCGAGCTCGTGATCTTGGCTGGCGGTGTCAGCGAGATGAGCCAGCCCGTGATCGATGCGCTCAACACCTATGGATCGTTGGTGATCGATGGCGGGCCGGTGGGTTCGGGCGCCGCGCTCAAGATCGGCGTGAACACGATGACCTACGCGCAGTTTGCTGCGGCATCGTCGGCATTCGACATGGTGAAAACCAACGGCGGCAATCCGCAAGCACTGATGCAGGCATGGCGCCACACCGGCCAACTCGGCAAGCTCACCGAGTCGTTCACGGGCTTGCTCGGCATTCCTCCAGCGCATATTCGCGGCGCGTTTCGTGAGTCACTGTTGAACACCGTCTCGATCGCCACTAAAGATCTTGAGCTCGCCGAAGAGCTGATGAACAACACCGACCCTCGACACGCGATGATCACATCGCTACGCGAATCAATGACCGCTGTCTTCGGACTCGAAGAGAACAACCAGTAACGAAAGAGACCTCATGTCTGAGTCCACGCCTGACCCACAGCAACAAAGCGCCTACGAACGTGGCGCCGCAAAAATGGCCGAGGTATACGCCGGCGATGTTGTCATCCTCCCCGAGGGTGCGATGCCTTTCAACGACGTGATGATGCGTTCATTGTTCGGCGAAATGTGGACCCGCGATGTGCTGTCGATCAGAGATCGGCGACTGCTGCTCATGGGCGTCATCGCCGCCAGTGGCTCGGTCGATGTGTGGAAGATTCAGGCACGCGCCGCGCTGAAGAACGGCGAGCTCTCCCCCGCCGAACTACGCGAGACGCTCATCACGCTTGCCCCCTATGCCGGTTACCCACGCGTGGCCGGGCTCGTTGGTGAATGCGAAGGCGTCATCGCCAAGTGGAACAAAGAGCAGCAAGCCCCCGCGTAGCGATCACCGTGAAAGGTTGGCGAAAGGTCTGTGGTTCATCCTTAGACCATGGACATTCCTC
>JBAXER010000111.1:0-6485 GCA_037140375.1 Actinomycetota bacterium | reverse complement strand
ACAACCACGGTGGTACGCGAAGGCTGAACTATTCGGCGGCCATTGCCCATGTCGGTTCAGGTTGATCAATGACCCCACCGCGATGGGCGGGTCCGCGCGGCCATAGTGCCATACTCGTTTGATGCCGAACCACATTTTGACCCTCACGTGCCCCGATCGAGCGGGCATCGTGCACGCCGTCTGTAGCGCCCTGCTCGACATCGGCGGCAACATCTTGGAGAACTCCCAGTTCGGCGAGCCGATCACCCAAACCTTCTGCATGCGCACCGTGTTCTCTACGCCCGAAGTCGACGCCGTCAAGGTTCGTGACGCAATCGCAGCTCATCTCGTTGACCCCGACGCGGTGATCCACGTGCGGGCCGAGTCGTATCGTCCGCGTGTGATGGTGATGGTCTCAAAGTTCGACCACTGCTTGGTCGATCTGCTCTACCGCTGGCGCAGCGGAGCGTTGCCAATCGACATTCCGCTGGTGGTTTCGAACCACCCTGACTGCGGACCAATCGTTGAGGCGCACGGCATTCCGTTCGTGCACCTTCCGGTGACCGCAGCCACGAAACCCGACCAAGAAGCACAACTCAAGCACCTGATTGTTGAGCATGAGATTGAGCTCGTGGTCTTGGCTCGATACATGCAAGTGCTCAGCAACGACCTGTGCCGTTACCTCAACGGTCGAGCCATCAACATCCATCATTCGTTCTTGCCTGGATTCAAAGGCGCCAAGCCGTATCACCAAGCGCACGAGCGTGGCGTGAAGTTGGTTGGCGCCACCGCGCACTTCGTGACGGCCGACCTCGACGAGGGACCAATCATCGAGCAAGACGTTGCACGCGTGAACCACGCTCACACCATCGAGCAGTTGGTCAGCCTTGGTCAGGACACCGAACGGCAAGTGCTTTCACGCGCTGTGCGCTATTGGGCCGAAGACCGCGTGCTGCTCGTGGGCGCGACCACGGTGGTGTTCGCCTAGAGCCGGTGGCTTAGGCCGTCACACCAATCGCGGCATACGCGGCACGCACCAAACTCTCGCCGCGCACGTCGCCAACCAGGCCGGCATCCATGCGGTTCATCATGTAGGCAACGGTCATCCGGCGATCGGTGTCGACGATGATGACCGAGCCTCCCCACCCACCCCAGAAGCAAATCTTGCCGGATGGGAAGTACGGGTACGACGCGTTGGGCAGGCCGTAGCCGATGCCAAACGTGCTGTCGATGCCGAGAACGAGATCGATGCCCGACGACTGCACTTGGAAGATCAGGTCGATGGTGGAGGGTGACAACAGCTTCACACCGTCGAGTTCGCCACCGCAGGCAATGATCGACTGCGCACGCGCAACCGAGCGAGCGTTGCCGTGGCCATTGGCGGCGCCGATGTCGGCTTGACGCCAGTCGGTGGTCCACGCAACCGATGCATCGGGGGCAGGGCCCATGAAGGTCTTCACCAACACGCTGTTCATGTCGAGGGTGGCGAAATCGATCTCCATCGGAGGTGGCGGGATCACGTTCGCAATGCGGTGGTACTCGCTTGGGTCGAGGCCGATATGGAAATCGATGCCGAGCGGGCCAGCGATCTCACTCGCGAAGAACTCGCCGGGCTTTTGACCACTGATGCGACGGATGACCTCGCCAACGAGGTGCCCCTGGTTCAGCGCGTGATAGCCAGACTGCGTGCCGGGCTCCCACCATGGCTCTTGCGCCGCGAGCATTGAGGTGGATTTTTCCCAGTCGTAGATGTCGTCGACGATCACTGGCTGCGCCCACGCCGACACGCCCGAAGTGTGCGACATGAGGTGACGTACTTCGACTGCTTCCTTACCGTTGGCCGCGAACTCGGGCCAGTACTTCGAGACCGGAGCAAACACATCGAGTTCGCCACGATCAACGAGCACCAAAGCGGCCAGCGAGGTCATCGTCTTGGTGGTCGACCACACGTTGGTGATGGTGTCGGCCTGCCACGGTGTGGTCTTCTCGGCGTCGGCCCAGCCACCCCAAATGTCGACCACGGGGGCACCGTCGATGGTGACCGCAACAGATGCGCCAACGTCGGTGCCGGCATCGATACTTGCGCTCAACAGATCGCGCATTGCGACGAATCGATCGTCGAACTTGCCATGAATCTCAGCCATGATGGCCCCCCATCCCCCGGGCCCGAACATCGAGCCAACCGTGTGGTCGAAGACTAGAACGATTTTCTAGGGACAGCCGAGTCCGTGCAACGTTGCGCATTCGCGGCACAGCCAGGCTCGGCCTTCCGACGTGCCCCACTGCGTAGCCAAATGCGATCCACACGATGCGCACGACGGCTTCTCCTGCCTCGCCGCGCCAGCGGCCGAATCGCTGATGTCGCTGATGTCGCCGTTACTCATCCGCCAAACGTAGCCGCCTCAAGCGGGCGGCCTAAGGTGGCGAGATGTTCGTGGTGACCCTCGCCGTTGTGAAACACCAATGAACGCCGCCCCATACGAAGCCTTCGCCCAAGGTGACCTGCGCGTTCTGCTGATGTGTCTCGTGCATCTCACTGGCGATCGCCGCTGGCTTGAGGCTCCCTACTTGCCCGGCCGCGATGCCCGCATCGTGGCAGATGAGATGGCCGGCTTTCCACAACACATCGCCGACGAAATCCGCGCTGCCGCTGCCGCCCACGCTTTCGATACACCCGTGATCGGCGAGCCCGACGACGAACTGATGTCGCTGATGATGAGCGTGTGTATGAGCCAGCGCATACCTACCGAGTACATCGGCATGATGCGCGAAGAGATGGGCTTCGTGAGTCGCGATGTTGAGCCCCCCACAGACCCGCAACCACTGTTAGGGCTCGACGCGCTCATCGTTGGCGCAGGAGCCAGTGGCATTGCCATGGGCGTGCGACTCCAACGCTTGGGGGTCCCTTATCGCATCGTCGAGTTGAGCGAGAACGTTGGCGGTGTGTGGCGCGATAACCGCTATCCCGGTTGCGCGGTAGACACGCCGAACCACGCATATTCTTTCTCGTTTGCACCACCGAATCGGTGGTCGCGGTTCTTCGCTCCGCAACCAGAACTAAACGAGTACATGCGTCGCATCAGCAGCGAACACGGCGTTACCGAGCACGTGCATTTCTCCACTGCGGTCACCAGCGCCACGTGGGATGAAACCAGCCGTCGATGGAATGTGACGCTCGAAGGTCCACACGGCACCGAGCACACAAGCACTGCAATTCTCATCAGCGCGATCGGTCAACTCAACGAACCACAACGGCCCGTCATCGACGGCATGCACGAGTTCGCTGGTGCCGCGTTTCACTCGGCTCGCTGGCCCGACGATCTCGACCTCACCGGTCTCAACGTGGCCATCATCGGCACCGGCGCTTCAGCGATGCAGATCGTGCCCACCATCGCCGATCACGTTGGCTCACTGACGATCTACCAGCGCAGCCCGCAATGGGCGCGCCCGATCGAGCGCTATCACGAGCCGATCCCCGAAGGCACCCAATGGCTGCTCGAGCACCTTCCGTTTTATGCAGCGTGGTATCGCTTCACGATGCTGTGGCGTTTCTGCGATGGCCTGCATGCGTTCATTCAGAAGGATCCGCAGTGGCCACACCAAGACCGCTCGATCAATGCGCGCAACGACGAACACCGGCGCGAGATGACCGAGTACTTGTGCTCAGCACTCGGCGACCGCGTTGACCTGATCGACAAATGCCTGCCCGACTATCCCCCATTCGGTAAACGAATTTTGCTCGACAACGGTTGGTTTCGGGCGTTGCTGCAACCAAACGTAGAACTGGTTACTGAACCGATTGATCACGTTGCGAGCGATGGCATTGTTGATGCCGACGGCACCCATCGCGAGGCCGATGTGGTGGTGTTCGCAACGGGCTTTCAGGTGAGCCACATGACGGCCAAGCTCAACGTCACCGGACGCGATGGAGTGAACCTTCGCGACGTGTGGGCCGACGACAACCCGTCGGCGTATCTGGGTATCACCGTGCCAGGCTTCCCAAACATGTTTGTGATGCAAGGCCCGAACACCGGGCTTGGTCATGGTGGCAGCGCCATCTTCCAATCCGAATGTCAGGCCCGCCACATCACCTCATGCCTCGTCGAAATGTCGCAGCGCGATGCACACACGATTGAAGTGACTGCGGCCGCACACAACGAGCATGTTGCCGCGGTCGACGCTGCGCACGAGCAGATGATCTGGACTCATCCGGGGATGAGCACCTACTACCGCAACCGGCATGGGCGAGTGGTCACCGTGATGCCGTGGCGACTCGTCGATTACTGGGGCATGACCCACGATGTGGACCCAGCCGCGTACGTATTGAGCTAGCTGTGGCGCTGGCGGTTTGGATTGGCGTCGACGTTGTTTTGGCGTGCTGGCAGGGTTGACAACTATTGATATTCGCTGCAGGATGGGCCAATGAGCAGCAACACGATGAGCTTCGCCCTCCCGGAGTCGCTGCGCGCGTACATCGACGAACGCGTGCAGTCGGGGCACTACGGAAACACCAGCGAATATCTGCGCGAACTCGTGCGCCGCGATCAAGAAGACCAAGCCAGGAAACGTCTCCGCGAACTCATCACCGACGGCCTCGAATCAGGCTCGGCGCGTCCGCTCAATCGTCGATCCGTGGCAGACCTGCGCAACAAGGCTCTGGGCCCGCAAACGTGACCCCAGCCTGGCTTCGTCCCCTCGCCGAGGCCGATCTGATCAGCTCAACAGCTCACTACCGCGCTGCGGGCGGAGCGCAGCTGGCGGCTCGGTTTTTCGACGCAGCTCTCGCGTCGATTCGTTCCGTCGAACGCATGCCGCATCTCGGCTCACCGCACGTTGGCGAGGTGTGCGACATCGCCGGACTTCGGGCCTGCGCACTCAAGGGCTTCCCGTTCCACTGGTATTACTTCGTGGCCAATGATCGGCTCGATGTTGTGCGCCTGTCACCTAGCTAGCTGTGGCTCTGGCGCTGACGCTGCATCAAGCTGCACCAGTCCCATTGCGCGCCGCCCATTTCGTCGACCTCATCAAGCATTCCGCTGACCATTGAGGTAACGGGCAACGGCACATTCATCTCGCCTGCCTCGGCGAGCAGCAACCCAATGTCTTTGCGCATCAACGTGGTTGAAAAGCCGAAGTCGAAATTGCCAGCGAGCATCTTGTCGGCGCGGTTCGCCATCTGCCACGAAGCCGACGAGCCCTGCAGCATGACGTGCACAACCTTCATCACATCGAGTCCAGCGGTCTCGGCGAAATCGAGTCCCTCGGCCAACGCTTGGCACAGGCCGATCACGCAGATCTGATTCGTCATTTTGGTGAGCTGACCGGCGCCCGAGTCGCCCATCAAGATGTTGCGCGCCGCATACGCGGCAACGATTGGCTCGGCCGTGGCGAACGCTGCTTCGGTGCCGCCGGCCATCACGGTGAGGGTGCCGTTGCGAGCGCCATCGACACCACCCGACACAGGCGCATCGAGGAAACTCGCTCCGCTCGCGGCGACAGCCGTGGCCACTTCTCGAGCAGCCTCAACCGATGTGGTTGAGTGATCGATCCACACCGCATTCGGAGCAAGCGCGCCGGTGATGCCGGCAGCCACCGCTCGCAATTCGCGGCAGGCGGGCAGTGAACTGATCACGAAGGCACAGCCCTTCACTGCGTCAACCGGACTGTCGGCCATCGCACCGCCGTGTTCGTCGACCCACCGCTGGGCCATGCCGGGCACAACGTCGCACACCGTCACCGAGTGACCGGCGTGCGCCAAATGTGCGGCGATGTGCCAGCCCATACGGCCGATACCGATGACCGCGATTTGTTGTGGGTTGTCGCTCAGTGCGGCGCTCATGCCGGCACTCCAGGATTGCCGCGATCAGCAAGCGTGAAGCCGCCAGCCAAACGAGCGTGAGGACGACCGCCAATGGCCATAGCCAAGATGACCACCATCTCGTGAGGCTTAGGTCCATCGGGAACCCCGACCTCGATCGCGTCGTAGTGGCTACCTACATAGCTCCACTCAAGATGGGTGAGCGGCACATCAAGGCGAGCGCCCATGCCTGCAACCTTCTTCGTGGACGGCACGATCGAGGTGCCCTTTCCAAGCGCCACGCGCATGCCCGCGCCGCCCGGAATGTGCCACATCGCGCCGTGCTCAATCTCGCCTGCAGACCCAACGATGATGCCCTTGCCATAGGCATCGATTGCGCTCGCATCACCACCGAGATGAGCGATGAGTGTGTTGCCCATCCGCTCTCCGAGTGCTTTCAACTCAGCGCTTGCCGGGCTCAGATCGTGCACATATTGGCCCACATACGGATTGGTCACTACGGCAGCGATCGCACCCTTCATCGCTGGGTGTTCGCGAACCGGACCGAGATCATGATGGATCTCTTCAATGAAGGTGACGATCTTGCGGACGGCAAAGAGCATGAGTTCCTCGTTCGGGTGGGGGTAGATATCCGGCGACGAGTCTCGCAGACCAAGCCGCTGCACACCTATGTCACCAACGGGTTCGC
>JBAXER010000110.1:0-6517 GCA_037140375.1 Actinomycetota bacterium | reverse complement strand
TGGTTTGGTCGCTCAGCTCGGAACTGGCGCTTCACCAGATCCGGTGCACGCGGCGCCGATCTCCAAGACCTCTACGGCGTCAACACCCCGACCATCGTCAAGGCCGGTCGCCTGCAGAACGGCTACTTCCAAGGAGGCACCGCCAACGAACTCATGACCACCCTGGGCAGCACACCCGACGGCCTGCTGGTGTCGGCCGAAACCGTCCACGACTTCCAACTGCTCCCCGGCGACGCGATCACATTGCGACTCCAGAACGGCAAAACCAAGCAGTACGTCGATGTCCCGTTCCACTACGTCGGCGTCGCCAAGGAATTCCCCACCGCACCACACGACAGTTTCCTGTTGGCCAACGCCAGCTACATCGCCAAGATGACCGGCAGCGACACCGTCGGAGTGTTCCTCGTAGACACCGGCGGCAACAACATCACCACCGTTGCTGACACGATCCGCAAACACATCGGCACCACCGCCACCGTCACCGACCTCGCCAGCAGCCGCACCCTCGTCGGATCCAGCCTCACTGCGGTCGACCTCCACGGCCTCACCCAAGTCGAACTCGGATTCGCCCTCGCTCTCGCCGCTGCCGCAACTGGATTGACTCTGTGGCTCGGTCTCGCCGAACGACGGCGGACGTTCGCCATCGCCACCGCACTCGGCGCCAACCGCAGCCAACTCGGAGCGTTCGTGTGGGCCGAAGCCGGGGCCATCACCATTGCCGGACTCGTCACCGGCACGGCAACAGCGTGGGCACTGTCCACCATGTTGGTCAAAGTCCTCCACGGAGTATTCGACCCAGCCCCCGAAGCACTCGCCGTCCCGTGGCCCTACCTCGGCACCATCCTCGCAATCACCATCGGGGCAACCGCAATCGCAGCGATCGCAACGATCCGAAGCGCCCGCGCACCCCACCTCGAACTTCTCCGAGCACTGTGAGGGATGAGCACAACTCGGTACTTTGAATTCGTAGAAATCGCCGACCCTCCGGGGCCGTCGACTACTCCAGACGGGTGGAACTTGCGCAGTTCCGGCTCAGACGCAGAGGCGCCGATCGGGGCGCATCGCGGTGCAGGTCAGGGATTCGAATATGCGCTGCGCGTTCTGTGTCCCTGAACGGCGCCTAGGTGAAAAACTGACAGACCCGCTCCACGGGTACGGTTTTCTGCTCCCACGTCGGCTGGTCGAGGCAATGCGCGGACGAGTCATGATCTCCAACACCGGAGATAACCCGACAGTTGACATTGTGCTGCAGCGCCACGGACCCGGCGGGAGAACGCGCCCGGAGGCACCTCCGTTGGTTCGCCGTTGATGCCGACAATCCCGTCGAACCTCAGAGTTGGGCCACCGGCGTGTCGTCGTCGCGGTCGAGGAGAATGAGCGAGAAGGTGGTTGGGTTCTGGTGGGACAGCACCAGACGCCCGCCGTCGGCTTCGACGAGCGATCGGGCCAATGCCAGGCCGATGCCGGTGCCTGTGCCCTCGCCACGCCGAAAGATCCGTTCGCTCGACGTTGGGTCGAGTGCGTCGCCTTCGTCCGCGACGTCGACTGCTGCGCCTCCGGGTATGCGTCGTGTTGCGACCGTGACGGCTCCGCGGCCATGTCGTATGGCGTTCTCGAGGAGCACATCGAGCACCTGGCTGACCGACGCCGCGGTGCCAGTCGCGCTGAGGCCTGGACCGACTCGCAGTGAGAGCGGGCGCTTGGCGGCGAGGAAGCGATCTCGCCATCGGGAAGCGGCCGTGGTGGCGAGTTCGTCGAGACGCACGGACGCTCGAGGTTGCATGTCGTCGCGAGCGAAAGCGAGGAGGTGATCGACTGTGCTCTCGATGCGACCCAGATCCTCGAGTACGCCGACGAGTTGGCTCGTGTCGTCGTTGGCCCGCGCTGCGTCGACCCGCAACCGGATTGCGGTGAGGGGTGTCCGCAATTGGTGCGAGACGTCTGCGCTGAACCGGCGTTCGCGTGCGAGCGCGTCGCTGACCCGTCGCGCGTTGGCGTCGAGCGCTTCGGTGAGTGTGTCGATCTCCGCGACACCGGTGACCGAAGTCGTGACGACCGGACCGCCATCACCTGTCGTTGCGGCGGCCGCGGCAAGGTCGGCGAGTGGTTGTGTCAACCGTCGCGCCAACCGGTTGGCCACCAGCCATCCGAGTCCTAATGCGACAAGCCCACTCGCGGCCATGATCAGCAGGGCGAACCGAACTCGCCGATTCGCTCCTGACAGCGACTCGGTGAGACGGAGCGCGCCTGCTATTCGTTCCGTGGTGTGGTCGATGATCGGGGTGATGACGACGATGCGCCCGTTGGTTGTCGACACGGTTTCGCCGTCGAGCGCCCGTCGAGTGGCGTCGTCAGCCGTGGAGGGCCCTTGCCCGAACACCAAGTTGCCGCCTGCGTCATAGACGTCGAACGGAGGTGGGGAATCGGTTTCGGCGTGGGTCCGCTGCAGCTGCTGGGGGTCGATCGGGAGGGCGATCTCGGCCAGTGTGCGCGCGGCGGTCGCTTGTAGCTCCACGACTTCGGACGCGAGAACTGAACGATCGACAGCGATCGCGAGCGGGATACCCAACGCGAGCAGGAGCAACGCAGCGACCCCGACGATCGCCTCGACGATTCGACGTCTCATGCGACGGCCAACCGGAAGCCGACACCGCGCACCGCTGTGATCTCGATTGCATCACCGAGCTTGCGACGTAATCCAAGCACATGCATGTCCAGCGTCTTGGTGGAACTCTCCCAATGGAGGTCCCACACCTCGGCCAACAGCCGTTCCCGTGACACCACTTTGTCTGCCTCGCGTACGAGCAGCAGCAGCAGTTCGAACTCGCGTGGTCGCAGCGGCACCGCTTCACCATCGACTTCCACGGTGTAAGCCGAGGGGTCAACCATGAGGCGACCCAGCATGAGACGTTGCAGCGGGTCGAGGTGATCAAGCGGACGCAGGTGAGCACGAACTCTGGCAAGCAGCACGTTCATGGAGAACGGCTTGGTGACGTAGTCGCTCGCACCGGCGTCGAGACCAACGACGATGTCGATCTCGGCGTCACGGGCAGTGACCAGCACGATCGGAAGCTCGTGGTCGCGGTCGCGCAGCCAGCGGCACAATGCGAACCCGTCGATGTCGGGCAACCCTGCGTCGAGCAGCACCAGGTCCGGCGTTGTCGAGTTCAGCACTGTGGTGGCTTCCTCGCCTGTGTGGCACCACTCGACGATGTAGCCGGCCGTCGACAGCGCCTCGACGGTGGCGGCACCGACAGATTCGTCGTCCTCGACCAACACGACTCGCCGCCGTGTCGGCGAGGACGAACTCAACATCTCACCATTGAACCATCGATAGTCCGAAGGTCATCCGCGCTACGCGGCGTCGTCGATCAGGACCGGGTGACGCTTCTGTTGTTGGGTCATGATGACCACCACCACAGCGATGGCGACAAGGAAGATCAGGCTCGTCACCGTGGTCCCAAGACCGAGGCCCTTCTGCGCCGTCGGATCGTCCGGGCTCACCGTGCGCGGCTGCGACAAGAGATCACCAATTGATGCGCCTAACGGCCTCGTGATCACGTATGCAGCCCAGAAGGCAAAGATCGCGTTCAACTTGAACTTCAGATGCGCAATCGCGATGATCGCGATGATCGCCGCGTACAACAGCACCGACTTGAAATAGCCGAGGCTGTACTGCTCGCCGATCAGGTCGCCGGCAGCGGTACCCAAAGCGAAGGTGAACAGGATCGAGGTCCAATAGAACGCCTCACGCTTGTGGCTATGGATCGAATGGATCGACAACGTCCGCTCACTGATGTACCAGACAGAGAACGAAGCAACCATCAAGATCGCGAACACGATCGTGCTCGTCGTGAGCGTCACATTGAAGTGCTCGACCATATTGTCCGTGATCAGCGTGCCGACCACGCTGATCAACACCACCGCAACCCAATACACCGCAGGGATGTACTCGGGAACACGGAACTGCACCACCAGCGCGACGATCAGCAAAGCGCCCATCAGCGCAGTCGTCTTTGTCAGGTTGTCGCCGAGCTTGCCGTTGATGAAGTCAGCGAACGTTTCACCCACCGTCGTACACAGCACCTTGATCACCCAGAAGTACAACGACACCTCAGGGACCTTGCTCAGCTTCGCGCGCAATTCAGGCGACGGATGCAACATCGACGAGTGGACACTCACAAGCAAACCTCCAGTATCGGGAACCCGCCTATTATGAGGGAGACCCGACACCCGGCCGCGGCACCAACGGTAAACTCTGAGTAATCCGCTCGGCAGCGACCAAGGGACCCCCCTAAACCACTTCCTCGACCGCGCATCGCTCCCGATCGATCGGTACGGTGCTGTTGTGATCGAGGCGCAGCATGTGACGAAGCGCTATGGCGACAAGGTCGCCGTTGACGATCTGTCATTCATCGTCCAGCCCGGGGTGGTGACTGGGTTCCTCGGGCCAAATGGCGCTGGCAAGTCAACCACGATGCGGATGATCCTCGGTCTCGACGCCCCGACGAAGGGCACGATCACCGTGAATGGTCGCCCGTTCGCCGAGCACACACGACCACTACAGGAGGTCGGCGCGTTGCTGGAGGCACGTGGTGTACACCCGGGGCGCTCCGCACGCAACCACCTCCTCGCCATGGCGGCGACTGCGGGAATCGGAGCCGACCGAGTCGACGAAGTGATCGACATGGTCGGCTTGTCCGACGTCGCAGCCAAGCGAGTTGGTGCGTTCTCGTTGGGGATGGGTCAACGCCTCGGCATCGCATCGGCGTTGCTCGCGGATCCGGACGTGCTCATCCTCGACGAACCGGTCAACGGTCTCGATCCCGATGGTGTTCGCTGGATCCGCAATCTGCTGCGCGGGTTCGCCGACGAGGGGCGTACCGTGTTCTTGTCGTCGCACCTGATGAGCGAAATGGCACTCACCGCTGACCACGTGATCGTTATCGGTCGCGGTCGGCTGTTGCGGGATGAGTCGATGGCCGATTTCATTGCCAGTGCCGGAGCGAGCGTGGTACGCGTGCGCTCACCCGAAGCCGGTCGCCTCGCCGACATCCTGCGTCCACACGCGACCGTGATCGACATGGTCGATGAGGGGACCTTGGAGCTCCAAGGCCTGAGCAGCGACGACATCGGCATCGCCGCAGCGGCCGCGCAGATCACATTGTTCGAACTCGCCACTCGGGCCGGCTCGCTCGAAGAGGCGTACATGGTGCTCACCGAACAAGCCGTCGACTTCCACACCCACACCACCAGCGACCGGGACCAGCAATGAGCGTCACGGCCCCAGCCACCCCACCGATGCGTCACCGCGCCGTCGAGTCACAACCCGTGACGTTGCATAGCGCTATCGCGTCGGAATGGGTCAAGTTCCGCACCCTTCGCTCGAGCGCATCCATGCTCGCCGGTGCCGCAATCGGCATGGTCGCAATCGGCATGATTGTCGGCTGGAACACTCGCCGGATCAGTCCATCGCTCGACCCCGAAGACATCGTTGCGTCAGCCGTATTGCAGGGCTACTACCTCGGCCAACTCCTCCTCGGCTCGCTCGGTGTGCTGTTCGTGTCCGCCGAGTACAGCACCGGCATGATCCGCTCCACCATGGCCGCAGTGCCACGACGGATCCCGGTGCTCCTCGCCAAATTCGTCGTCTTCGTCACCATCACATCCATCACAATCATCCCCAGCTGCGTGATCGCGTTCGTCGCCGGCCAAGGCATCATCAGCCGCACCCGCAGCAGCTACTCCCTCAGCGACCCCGGCGTCCTCCGCCTTGTCCTGGGCACCGGCCTCTATCTGGTGTGCATCGGCGTCATCGGCGCATCCTGCGGATGGCTTGTCCGCAACACCCCTGGTGCACTCGTCACCTACTTCGCGATCATCCTCGTCCTACCCGGGATCTTCGGGAACGTGCTCGGCAACTGGGGCAAAGACATAGCCCAATACTTTCCCAGCGAAGCCGGCCGCAGCTTCGTCTCCAGCCTGCACCTCCCATACACCCTCAGCACCTGGACCGGGTTCACAGTGCTCCTCGCGTGGGTCGTCATCGGACTCGCAGCGTCAGCGTTCTCGCTGCGCACGCGCGATGTCTGACCGCCGCGCAGATGAGGGTGACGCACAGCCGCCTGACCGCGACGACGAAATAGCTCGACCACTTCTCCTGATGGTTCAGCGCTGAACCTGCAGCGTTGCCGACGTTCCGTGCGTTCCCGGCGACGATCAGGCACCATGAGACCTCGCCCGATGAATCTTGTCCGGTTCGATTCATCCTCAACTCGCTATCACGGCACGCAGTAGACCAAACGTTCGGAGCGCGGATGCGCCGATATGTGTCGCCTCGACGGCACCTGAATGGCGTCGTTCTGTGCTGCGCGTTCTGTGCGCCGGGTCTCGAGGCAGTCCGTTCTGTGGGCCGGGTAAACCCGGGCGGCTGCGCGGACGTGTGCAGTATGTGATGGTGGAAGAGGCCGATCAGATGTCGTTCGATGTGTTCTTCCGCGTGGTGAAGCGCCCCGGG
>JBAXER010000109.1:0-6669 GCA_037140375.1 Actinomycetota bacterium | reverse complement strand
CGTTCCGGCAAACCTCTCGGAAGAAACGGCAATGTTCTTGCCGTTCTTGGCCTAAAAGCTTCTCGGCCGAGTGAGTTCTCGGTCGAAACACACGGGACCTCGCAGGCCCAGCGCCCACGAAGTCCCGCGCGAATTGTTTAGATCTTCGGAACCGTCACTGGCGACGTATCGACCAATGCCGAGATGTCAGTGTGCACTTCAGCAGCACCGCCATCGGATGCGGTGCTGTAGCTCAGTGAGCTCAGCGCCGAACCGTTGATCGTGAACTCCACATTTACCGCTGCATCACCCGGAAGCGAAAGCGCCGACGCCGGATAGCTCGCCGTTAACACCATTGGTGCACCTGCGGCCGACGGCGCAACCGTCACCGATGTTGGCGCACGAAGCGCACCGAGCGGATCTGCAGGCGCCGTGTCGTCGGTGACCTCTGACCATGTGCCGTCCTTGTTCACCCACGTAGCGGTGGGCGTGACCACATAGTCAACAGCCGCGCCATTTGAGGACACATTCATTCGAGTGCTGTCGCCCACTCGGTCGCCTGCAGCTGTCACTGCTGCGGTGCCGTTCACCGTGGCCGTGCTCGAGAAGTGATAGCCCGCCGCCAATTGGTCAAGCGCGGCCTGCAAAACAGTTGCGCCATCGACCGCTTGATCGATCGCGATCGACGTGGCTGACGACTGGTCAGCCTGACCCGCATTGACGCCTGGATCATTCCCGCTGCACGACGATGCGAGCATTGCAACGAGCAAAGGCCCGGCTCCCCAGATGAGGAACCGGGCCTTTGAAGGAGTGAAATCAGCCATGACCCTTGACGTCATCGCTGCCGCCGTTGCCACCGCGGTCACCGCGGCCACCGCGGTCGCCACCGTGGTCGCTGCCGTGATCGTCGTCGCCATCGTCGTCCGACTGGTCACCATGATCGTCGTCGCCGTCGTCATCGCCGCTGACGATGCTTGGGTCTGGGGCGATGCTGTTGATGGTTGGCAGATCCTGTGGGCAGCGCAGACGCACCTCAAGGCGCACCTGAGCGGTCACGCCGGTACCGCGAGCGCTGATACGAACCTGCTCACCTGAAGCGAACATCACCTTCACGCCATCGCGTTCGTGGCCCTTCACGGTGAACGCTGGGACTGAAGCCGGATCTGAGGTAACCGTCACTGCGCCACCATCAGCCACGTCGTAGTTGATCGTTGCTGTGCTGCCGTCGCACAACACGCCGGTCCAAACATGGGCGCCGACGCCAGTGATCGCGGCTTCGGTGACCCTCGAAAGCGACATGCGCACGACCGCTTGGCTCACGCCATCGTCGGAGTGCATGCCAACCCGAATACGAAGCGTGCGAGTTGCTCCGGCGACGTTCGCAAACGAGACCGAGGCCGAGGCGCTCGAGCCTTCGTCATCGTCGTCGTCGTGGCCAACGACCGCTGGCACTACGACGCAAGATGTGACATCGGCTGCAGGAGTACAGACCGGAAGGCTGATAGTCGGCTCGCCAGCAACATCGCTGATATCAAACGCGACGCTGGTGTCTTCGCCGGATCCAAACACATCGCCCTTCCAGCCGTTCGCTGTCCCTGCGAGGTCAGCCAAGCTTGTTGAACGAATGGTGACGCTCTGGCCTCCATGGTTCGCCCGAACGGTGACCGAAGCGGTGCCGGCGACGTTGCTGAACGAAACCTTATTGATGCGAGCAGCGGTTGCGACGAGGACGGTTGGGTCCACGTTGACATTGGTGAGGCTGCCGTCGACACCTGTAGTGACGTCAACGGTGATGGGTGCGCCAAGCAAGTTGAGAGTGAAGCTTGATGCCCCCGCCACTTTCGGCGCGTGTACTGATGAGGCGCTGGCGGCTGTGCCACCGGCAACGAGTGAGGCAAGGCCAATGAAGGCGCTTGCGGTGATGAGTGCGCTTTTGCGCATGGATACCTCCCTGAAATAGATGTGAATTCGAGCAACTGATTGCTGAATGCAGCCGAACTGTAATGTATGTATCGGCAGCGTTCGGCCTAGCTGGAGTAAAGACTTATCCAAGAAACCCTTACGGCATAAGGGTCACCGACCATCGCCACCACGCTGCTCCCCATGAGGCGGCACTAACGTGCAGACCGATGGAACAAGCACCCGAAACCCTCGGCCTTGACGAGTTCCGCGCCTCGGTGCAGACCTGGCTCGGCGCCAACAAAGCCACCGCCCCGCGCGACTACGGCGCGATCTGCCCACCCGACCTCATCAGCGCCGGTATCGAGTGGCAACAACGCATCTTTGAGGCCGGCTTCGCTGGCATTCATTGGCCCGTCGAACACGGCGGTCGCGGCCTCAGCTCGGCACACCAAGCGGTGTGGATGCACGAGTGCGCATTGGCTGGCGTGCCACCCGTGCTCAACATGGTGGGTCTGGTCTTGGCCGGCGGGTCGATCATGAAATTCGGAACGCCCGAACAACAGCAGCAGCACCTGTTACCTACGTTGCAGGCCAACCGCGTGTGGTGTCAGTTGTTCAGCGAACCGGGCGCCGGCAGCGACCTCGGCTCGTTGAGCACCCGCGCCGAACGCGACGGTGATCGCTTCATCATCAACGGTCAAAAAGTGTGGTGCAGCGGAGGTCGTTATAGCGACTGGGGCATCTTGATGGCGCGCACCAATCCCGAGGCAAAAAAGCACGACGGCATCTCGTTCTTCTTGTTCCCGATGAACCTGCCCGGCGTCGAGATTCGTCCGCTGAAGCAACTCACCGGCGAGGCCGAATTCGACGAGGTGTTCTTCACCGATGTCGAGTTGCCAGCCGACCAACTCCTGGGCCCGCTGCATGGCGGATGGGGTGTGGGAATGGCAGTGCTCACAAACGAGCGCGGCCACATTGGCGCCAGCGTCATCGGACTCGAGCGACGCCTCGAATCGATGGCTCGCATTGCCGATGGCCGCGACCTCAACGCCGTACAACGTCAGTCGTTAGCCCAGCTGATCAGCCGCGGCAACGCGTTCAAGGCAATGGGGCAGCGCCAAGGTCCGGTGGCCTCTACAGCGGCGTCACTGATGAAGCTCGGCATCACCGAGATGATGTTCGATTCGGCAATGCTGCGCGGCGACCTTGCGGGCGCAGCAGCGATGCTGGTGGGCCCCGATTCGCAAGGGATGCTTGCGGCTCCCGGCGGCCGCATTGCAGGTGGCACTAGCCAAGTGCAACGCAATATCATCGGCGAGCGCCTGCTTGGCTTGCCACGCGAACCAAAGCCAATGGGCACATGATGCATCACAACCGCGGAGGCCACCATGGGTGACAACGACAACATCACCAAAAAAGACACCGCGAAGTGGGGCGGCAAGCATCACCCCACTGCCAGCGGCAGAGGCGGACCCAATCTGGCCCTCATCGCCACCGGCGTGGTCGCAGCGCTGTGTCTTGCGTTCATTCTGAAGAACAACCACGAGACATCAATCCATTTTGTGTTCTTCACCAAGACCACAACGATGCGTTGGCTGATCCTGATGACCATCATCCTCGGCGCCGTCGCCGACCGACTCTTCAGCATCTGGTGGCGTCGTCGACGCCGCAAATCTGTCGAAGCCAAGAACTAGTTCACTCGTGCCAACACCAATCAACGCCGTGTACGACCTCGGCGGCACCGGTCCCACCACGCTGTACTCGCACGCAACTGGGTTTCACGCAATGTGCTGGCAGCCCATCGCCAACCGGCTCAGCAATCACCACAACATCGCCTACGACGCTCGCGGCCACGGCAACACTCCGGTCGATCCCGAGTGGATCGTCGATTGGCAAACGCACGGTGCCGATGCCGCAGCGATAGCAGCAACGCTGCAGAACAACGGACCGGTGCTGGGCGTGGGCCACAGCATGGGTGGAGCCGCAATGCTGATGGCAGCGCTCGCCCAGCCGCAACTCTTCCGCGGGCTCATCGTGTACGAACCAATCGTGATGCCGCCCGAGGTGAGCATCCCCGGTAACGGTGGCGCGGCCGACCAAAGCGGCGGCAACTTCTTGGCTGCTGGGGCACGCAAACGTCGCAGCACATTCGAATCTTTCGATGCAGCGATTGCCAACTACAGCGCCAAGCCCCCGCTCAACGTGTTCGACCCGGAGAGTCTTGAGGCCTATGTACGCGGCGGATTCGCCGAGGGACCCGACGGCCATGTGCACCTCAAGTGCGCGCCCGAGTCCGAGGCTCGCAACTACGAAGCAGGCGGCAACCACAAGACATGGGCTCGCCTTGGCGAACTGCGCATTCCGGTGTGGGTCGTCTGCGGGCTACCGCAGCCCATGCAACCTTCGTCGCGTATGCGCGCCCTTGCCGAGCAGATTCCATCGGCTCGCTACATCGAGCTCGACAACCTGGGGCACTTCGGGCCAATGCAGGCACCGGCCCAAATCGCCGAGATCATTGCGTCGTTCCCCGCCTGACCAACCTTGTCGCAGGCCTGCTCTACGATCAACCCATGTTTCCGGTACCCAACAGCTTGTCGCCAAGCCGCGTGCAGTCGTTCCTCTCGTGCCCAATGGCCTTTCGCTTTGCCAGCATCGAGAAACTGCCCGAACCACCCAGCGTGCACACCACACGCGGTTCGCTCGTGCACCGCGCCCTCGAGCTGTTGTTCATGCTCGAGCCATCAGCTCGCACCAACGCCGCAGCACAGCTGTCGCTCGACACCGCCTTCGCCGAATACCAAACCAACCCTGAATACACCGAACTCGGCCTCACCGAGGCGCAGTCTCGTGTGTTCTTCGGCGAGTCGAGCTCACTGGTCGATGCGTACTTCGCGATCGAAGATCCAACCAAGGTTCGCGAGATCGGCCTCGAACTGCGCCTCGAGGCAGCAGTAGGCGGGCTCACATTACGCGGCATCATCGATCGCCTCGAGCTCGATGCCGATGGCGAACTCGTTGTCACCGACTACAAGACCGGTCGGGCGCCCAGTGCCAAATACGAACAGAGCTCGCTCAGCGGCGTGCACTTCTATTCGTTCTTGTGCCACGCCGTGCTTGGTCGTCGGCCATCAAAGATCCGCCTGATGTATCTCAAGAGCGGCGACATCATCGAGCTCGCCCCAACCGAGCAATCGGTGCGCGCCGTGGTCACTCGCACCACCGCCGTGTGGAAAGCAGTCGAGAAGGCGTGCCTGAAGAACGATTTCCAGCCACGCACCAGCGGCCTCTGTAATAGCTGCACCTTCAAGACCTGGTGTCCCGCATTCGGCGGCGATCCCTCGAAAGCGGCCGCAGAAATTCAGCGACCGCTCGCTACCGTTGCGGGTTCATGACTCGAATCGCTCGATGAGCTCACCCGAATCAGGCCAGACCGTCAACACCGATCAGCACTTCGGTGCCACAGTTGCGCGCCTCGATCAATGGGCCGACGATCAACTCGAGAAACTCCGCGGTAACCCCATCGCCGATGCGTTGTTCACCACCGCCAGCCACGTCGGTGACTTCAGTGTGTTGTGGCACATCATCGGTATCGCCCGCGGCGTCACAAACCAGCAACGCGCTCGTCAGACCCTGGTGCTGTCGTCGGTGTTGGGAGTCGAGAGCCTCATCGTGAACCAAGGCGTGAAGCGCCTCTTTCGCCGGGTTCGACCAACGGTGGCCGGCGACGACCGCTTCGATGTTCGTCAACCCTCTACGAGCAGCTTTCCCAGCGGGCACGCCTCATCAGCATTCACGGCAGCCACGCTGCTCGTTGCGTGGGATGGCCGCCGAACTGCCCCGATGTGGTTTGGTCTGGCGTGCATCGTGGGCCTCAGCCGCGCATACGTGCGTATCCATCACGTCAGCGATGTGGTGGGCGGGGCCTTGCTGGGCCTCACGCTTGGGGCAATCGCCAAGCGAGTCGTGCGCAAGATCTTGGGCTAGCACCAACACCGCTGCTGGGCGCCGGGTAGCGCCGACCCGCAAACGGCGTAGCCTCGTTGGCTATGGCCGACTCGCCCACCTTCGACAACAAGATGTCTGATGCCGAAGGCCTGATGTGGCGGATGGAGAAAGACCCGCACCTGTCGTCCACGTTTGCCAACGTGACCATCCTCGACAAGCGACCCGACATCGACCGCATCATGCGCACCATGGAGCGCGCCACCCACGTGGTGCCCCGTCTTCGCCAACGTGTACAACCCGCACCTGCCAACCTCACGGCACCGATGTGGGTCGACGATGCCAACTTCGACCTGAAGTACCACATTCGCCACATTGCGCTGCCCAAGCCCGGCAACCTTCGCCAACTGCTCGACCTTGCCAGCATCATCACCGCTGACCCATTCGACCGGACCCGCCCGCTTTGGCAATTCACTCTGGTCGAAGGCCTGCGCGGTGGCAAATGCGCGCTCATTCAAAAGCTGCATCACACCATCACCGATGGTGAAGGCGGCGTGAAGCTGAGTCTTGAATTTCTCGACTTTGCTGCCGACACGCCAGAGCGCCCACCGCACAACGCCGACGACATCGCCGCGGCCCGCGAACAGTCGCAGCCCAGCAGTAGCGAAACCCTGCGCGATCTCGTGGCCGGCAGCTTGCGCATGCCGCTTGGTTTGTTGCGTCAGGTGCGCGACTTGCTGGCCGACCCCACTCAGCTGCCCGAGGCCGGCACAGCAGCCGCCGACACCATCCGCGGCATTATCAGCCAACTCAGCGATCTCGAGCAGGCCCACTCGCCACTGTGGA
>JBAXER010000108.1:0-6698 GCA_037140375.1 Actinomycetota bacterium | reverse complement strand
CGTTCCGGCAAACCTCTCGGAAGAAACGGCAATGTTCTTGCCGTTCTTGGCCTAAGCGCCTCCGAGCCGAGTCAATTCCCGGCCGAAGCACACGGGACCTCGCAGGCCCAGCGCCCACGAAGTCCCGCGCGAATTGTCTAGACCTTCGGAACCGTCACTGGCGACGTATCGACCAGTGCGGTGATGTCGGTATGCACATCGGCAGCACCGCCATCTGTTGTGGTGCTGTAGCTCATCGAGCTCAGTGCCGAACCGTTGATCGTGAACACCACATCTACTGCAGCAGTACCCGGCAGCGATAGCGCCGACGCTGGGTAACTAGCGGTCAACACCGTTGCAGCACCTGCGCCCGACGACGTAACCACTACCGAGGTTGGAGCGCTCAGCGCACCGAGCGGATCGGCAGGCGCCGTTGCGTCGGTGACCTCAGACCACGTGCCGTCTTTGTTCACCCAAGTAGCGGTGGGGGTAACCACATAGTCAACCGCTGCGCCCTTCGATGACACGTTCATGCGAGTGCTATCGCCCACTCGATCGCCCACTGCCGTAACGGCTGCTGCGCCGTTTACTGTGGCCGTACTCGAGAAGTGGTAGCCCGCAGCCAACTGGCCAATTGCCGTCTTCAACGTGGTTGCACCATCGGTCGCTTGACCGACTGCGATCGAAGTGGCTGACGACTGGTCTGCCTTACCCGCATTGACGCCTGGATCATTCCCGCTGCACGACGATGCGAGCATTGCAACGAGCAAAGGCCCGGCTCCCCAGATGAGGAACCGGGCCTTTGAAGGAGTGAAATCAGCCATGACCCTTGACGTCATTGCCGCCGCGGGTGCCGTTGTTGCCACCGTTGCCGCCGTTGCCGCCGTTGCCATGGTCGCCACCATTGCCATGGTCGCCACCGTTGTCACCACCGTTGTCATCTGAATGGTCGCCGTGATCGTCGTCGCCGTCGTCATCGCCGCTGACGATGCTTGGGTCAGGAGCGATGCCGTTAATCGTTGGCAGAGTCTTTGGGCAGTGCAGGTTCACCCGGATGCGGGTGAGGGTGGTGTCACCAGTGCCGCTAGCGCTGATGCGAACTTGCTCGCCGGTTGCGAACGTAACGGTTACGCCGCCATGCTCGCCAGACGTGACCGTCTGGCCAAGACCAGGAGTTGGCACCGTGACAACTCCGCCTTCGGCGACGTTGTAGTTGATCGTGCCCGTGCTGAGATCACACAGCGTGCCGGTCCAGGTCTGGTCGCCGAGACCAACAATGTCGGCTTCCTTGATCCTCGAGAGCGACATGTGCACCACGGCCTGAGTGTTGCCGTCTTCAGTGTGCATGCCAACCCGAATACGAAGTGTGCGGGTTGCTCCGGTATCGCTGGTGAACAGCACCGACGCCGAGGCGCTTGAGCCTTCGTTGTCGTCGTCGTCATGCCCAACCACTGCTGGAGTGACATCGCAGCTCGTGACGTCGGATGCTGGTGTACACACCGGAGGGCTGATGCCTGGCACGCCACCTACAGCGGTGATGTCAAAAGCGACGGTGGTGTCACCCTTACCAGATCCAAAAACATCGCCCTTCCAACCGTTCGCCAAGCCGGCAAGGTCGGCCAAGCTAGCTGAACGAACGGTGACACTCTGGCCGCCATGGTTCGTACGAACAGTGACCGATGCGGTGCCGGCGAGGTTGGAGAACTGCACCATGTTGTAGTTCGCCGCAGTTGGATCAACCTTGTTGGCCGGAACGGAAGGAGTCTGCGTGATGGTTGCGTCAGCGAGGCTGCCGTCGACACCAGTGGTCACGTCAACGGTGATGGGTGCGCCAAGCAAGTTGAGAGTGAAGCTTGTTACCCCCGCCACCTTCGGCGCGTGTGCTGATGAGGCGCTGGCGGCTGTGCCACCGGCAACGAGTGAGGCAAGACCGATGAAGGCGCTTGCGGTGATGAGTGCGCTTTTGCGCATGAATACCTCCCTGAAATTGATGCGAATTCGAACAACTGATTGCTGAATGCAGCCGAACTGTAATTTATGTATCGGCAGGGCTTGCCCTAGCTGGAGTAAAGACTTATCCAAGAAACCCTCGCCAGAAAAGGGGGGTTGAGCAGCGCCACCACGTCGTGACCATCCGGGTACAACTAGCGTGCAGGCCAATGGATCAAGCACCCGAAACACTCGACCTTGACGAGTTCCGCGCCTCGGTGCAGGCCTGGCTCGGGGCCAACAAAGCCACCGCGCCGCGCGACTACGGCGCAATCTGCCCACCCGATCTCATTAGCGCCGGCATCGAGTGGCAACAGCGAATCTTCGAGGCTGGCTTCGCTGGTATTCATTGGCCCGTCGATCACGGCGGCCGCGGGCTCAGCTCGGCACACCAAGCAGTGTGGATGCACGAGTGCGCGCTGGCCGGTGTGCCACCCGTGCTCAACATGGTGGGTTTGGTTCTGGCCGGTGGTTCCATTATGAAATTCGGAACGCCCGAACAACAGCAACAACACCTCTTACCGACGTTGCAAGCTAACCGGGTGTGGTGCCAGTTGTTCAGCGAGCCCGGCGCCGGCAGCGACCTTGGGTCATTGAGCACTCGTGCCGAGCGCGACGGGGACCGGTTCATCATCAACGGCCAAAAGGTGTGGTGCAGCGGAGGTCGTTATAGCGACTGGGGCATCTTGATGGCGCGCACCAATCCCGAGGCAAAAAAGCACGACGGCATCTCGTTCTTCTTGTTCCCGATGAACCTGCCCGGCGTCGAGATTCGTCCGCTCAAGCAGATCACCGGCGAGGCCGAATTCGACGAGGTGTTCTTCACCGATGTCGAGTTGCCCGCCGACCAACTCCTCGGTCCGCTGCACGGCGGATGGGGCGTGGGTATGGCAGTGCTCACCAACGAACGCGGCCACATTGGCGCCAGCGTCATCGGCCTTGAGCGACGCCTCGAATCGATGGCTCGCATTGCCGAGGGCCGCGACCTGAGCGCGGTGCAGCGTCAGTCGTTGGCCGAGCTACTCAGTCGAGGTAACGCGTTCAAAGCAATGGGTCAGCGCCAAGGCCCCGTGGCCTCTACGGCCGCCTCGCTGATGAAGCTCGGCATCACCGAGATGATGTTCGATTCTGCAATGCTGCGCGGCGACCTTTCGGGCGCTGCAGCAATGTTGGTAGGCGCCGATTCGCAAGGGATGCTTGCGGCTCCAGGCGGCCGCATCGCAGGGGGCACCAGCCAAGTACAGCGCAACATCATCGGCGAGCGCTTGCTCGGTTTGCCCCGCGAACCAAAGCCCACGAGCACATGATGCATCGCAACCACGGAGGCCACCATGGGTGACAACGACAGCCCCGCCAAGAACGACACCGCCAAGTGGGGCGGCAAACACCACCGCACATCCAGCGGCAAGAGCGGACCCAACCTTGCCCTCATCGGTACCGGGGTGGTTGCAGCGCTGTGCATCGCGTTCCTCCTTCAGAACAACCACGAGACATCGATCCATTTTGTGTTCTTCACCAAGACCACAACGACGCGTTGGCTGATCATGACGACCCTCATTCTCGGCGCTGTCGCCGACCGACTCTTCAGCAGCTGGTGGCGCCGCCGGCGTCGCAAATCTGTCGTAGTGAAGAACTAGTTCACGCGTGTCAGCTCTCATCAACGCCATCTACGACCTTGGCGGCTCCGGCCCCACCACGCTCTACGCGCACGCCACCGGCTTTCACGCGCAGTGCTGGAAGCCCATCGCCGACCGCCTCAGCGATCACCACAACATTGCCTACGACGCTCGTGGTCATGGCAACACCCCGGTCGATCCCGATTGGGTTGTCGATTGGCAAACGCACGGCGCCGACGCCGCTGCGGTGGCCGCCACGCTGCAAGACAACGGACCCGTGCTCGGTGTGGGGCACAGCATGGGTGGTGCCGCAATGCTCATGGCAGCACTCGCGCAGCCGCAACTGTTCCGCGGGCTCATCGTGTTCGAACCAATCGTGATGCCTCCCGGCGCGAGTATCCCCGGCGGCAGCGCGGCCGGCGATCAGGGCGGCGGCAACTTCTTAGCGGCTGGGGCGCGCAAGCGGCGCAGCAGTTTCGAATCATTCGATGCAGCGATCGCCAACTACAGCTCCAAGCCTCCGCTCAACGTTTTCGACCCTGCGTGTCTTGACGCCTACGTACGCGGTGGATTCGCCGAGGGCTCCGACGGTCATGTGCACCTCAAGTGCGCTCCCGAATCTGAGGCCCGCAACTACGAAGCGGGAGGAAACCACAACACGTGGGTCCGCCTTGGCGAACTGCGCATTCCTGTGTGGGTCATCTGCGGGTTGCCGCAGCCAATGCAACCGTCGTCGCGCACTCGCGCCCTTGCCGAGCAGATTCCATCGGGCCGATACATCGAACTCGACAACCTGGGTCACTTCGGGCCGATGCAGGCGCCCGCGCAAATCGCCGAGATCATTGCGTCGTTCCCTGCCTGACCAACCTTGTCGCAGGTCTGTTCTACGATCAACCCATGTTTCCGGTACCCAACAGCTTGTCGCCAAGTCGCGTGCAGTCGTTCATTTCGTGCCCGATGGCCTTTCGCTTTGCGAGCATCGAGAAACTGCCTGAGCCACCCAGCGTGCACACCACCCGCGGCTCACTGGTGCACCGCGCCCTCGAGCTGCTGTTCATGCTCGAGCCATCAGCTCGCACCAACGCAGCAGCACAACTGTCGCTCGATACCGCCTTCGCCGAGTACCAAACCAACCCCGAATTCACCGAGCTCGGCCTCACCGAGGCGCAGTCACGTGTCTTCTTCGGCGAGTCGAGCTCACTCGTCGATGCCTACTTTGCTATCGAAGACCCAACCAGCATTCGCGAAATCGGCCTCGAACTGCGTCTCGAAGCCGCTGTGGGCGATCTCACGTTGCGCGGCATCATCGATCGCCTCGAACTCGATGCCGATGGCGAACTCGTCGTCACCGACTACAAAACAGGTCGGGCCCCCAGCGCCAAATACGAACAGAGCTCACTCAGCGGGGTGCACTTCTATTCGTTCTTGTGCCAAGCCGTGCTTGGTCGTCGGCCATCAAAGATCCGCCTGATGTATCTCAAGAGCGGCGACATCATCGAGCTTGCACCAACCGAGCAGTCGGTTCGCGCCGTGGTCACCCGCACCACCGCTGTGTGGAAAGCGGTCGAGAAAGCCTGCCTCAAGAACGATTTCCAGCCACGCCCCAGTGGCCTCTGCAACAGCTGCGCATTCAAAACGTGGTGTCCCGCATTTGGCGGTGATCCCTCGAAAGCAGCCGCAGAAATTCAGCGACCGCTCGCTACCGTTGCGGCCTCATGACTCGAATCGATCGATGAGCCCGCCCGAATCAAGCCAGACCGTACACACCGATCAACATTTCGGTGCCACGGTTGCGCGGTTCGATCAATGGGCCGATGATCAGCTCGAGAAACTCCGCGGCAACCCCATTGCCGATGCGCTGTTCACCACGGCCAGCCACGTCGGCGACTTCAGCGTGTTGTGGCACATCATCGGCATCGCCCGCGGCCTCACCAACCAGCAACGCGCTCGGCAGACCCTGGTGTTGTCATCGGTACTGGGCGTCGAGAGCCTCATCGTGAACCAAGGAGTGAAACGCCTCTTTCGTCGCGTTCGCCCAACAGTGGCCGGCGACGCTCGCTTCGATGTACGCCAACCATCTACGAGCAGCTTCCCTAGCGGTCACGCTTCATCAGCGTTCACTGCAGCCACGTTGCTCGTTGCGTGGGATGGCCGCCGCACTGCCCCAATGTGGTTTGGTCTGGCGTGCATAGTGGGCCTCAGTCGCGCCTATGTGCGCATTCATCACGTCAGCGACGTAATTGGCGGCGCCGTGGTGGGTCTCACCCTGGGCGCAATTGCCAAGCGTGTTGTCCGCAAGATCGTGGGCTAGGGCCCCATCCGCTGATGCTGCTGGGTAGCGCCGAGCCGCAAACGGCGTAGCCTCGTTGGCTATGGCTGACTCGCCCACCTTCGACAACAAGATGTCTGATGCCGAAGGCCTGATGTGGCGGATGGAAAAAGACCCACACCTGTCGTCCACGTTTGCCAACGTGACCATTCTCGACAAGCGCCCCGACATGGACCGCATGATGCGCACCATGGAGCGAGCCACGCACGTGGTGCCCCGCCTTCGCCAGCGCGTACAACCCGCACCTGCCAACCTCACCGCACCGATGTGGGTCGACGACACCAACTTCGACCTCAAGTACCACATTCGCCATATCGCGTTGCCGAAGCCAGGCAACCTTCGTCAGTTACTTGACCTCGCCAGCATCGTCACCGCCGACCCCTTCGACCGCACTCGCCCGCTGTGGCAGTTCACCGTGGTCGAGGGACTGCGCGGCGGCAAATGCGCCCTCATTCAAAAGCTGCATCACACCATCACCGATGGCGAGGGCGGCGTGAAGCTCAGTCTTGAGTTCCTCGACTTCGCCGCCGATGCTCCCGAGCGCCCACCGCACAACCCCGACGACATCGCTGCAGCCCGCGAACAGGCTCAGCCCAGCAGCAGCGAAACCCTTCGCGATCTCGTGGCCGGCAGCCTGCGAATGCCACTGGGTTTACTGCGCCAAGTCCGAGAACTGTTGGCCGACCCAACCCAGTTACCCGAGGCGGGCAATGCAGCCGCCGACACCATTCGCGGCATTATCAGCCAACTCAGCGATCTCGAGCAGGCCCACTCGCCACTGTGGA
>JBAXER010000107.1:0-6741 GCA_037140375.1 Actinomycetota bacterium | reverse complement strand
GGCGACGAGTCTCGCAGACCAAGCCGCTGCACACCTATGTCACCAACGGGTTCGCGATGGTGCAGCGGTCAGGTGCCACAGCGTTACTGTGTTGGCACTTGGGCGGGAGCAGGGGTTGCGAATGAACGACGATCTCTATCGGCCACGGCGAGATGTGAGCGACGTGCGACCACTAGGTGGCTACGCCGCAAAGCGATGTCCTCTCCGCGTCTACTACGACGTGTTCCCGCCGCCTGGCGCCGTGCCTTTGGTTGAGGACGCAGTCGATCGATTACGTATGGACGCTGGCAACACCTTTGAGGCACGCGTCTTCGAACTCATTCGCCAGCAACACGCCGGAGTCACCGATCTTTCTGCGGAAAGAAATGCGCGGGCACAAACCATCGAAGCCATGCGCATCGGCGCCATCGTGATTTTGGGTGCGGAGTTGCCGCTCGATCCCGTTGGACGACGCGTTGGCAGGCCAGACGTACTCGTTCGCGCCGAGCAACGCGGCGACGGCACGTGGGCTTATCACCCGATCGACGTGAAGCACCATCAAACGCTGACCGCGCTGGGCGCACGGGGCGACTCGGCGACACTGGGTTCATTCGCGGCACTGCAGTTTTCCGCCGCAGCCCGCAACCCAGAGCTGCAGGCTCGCACCTCGGCGACCATCAGCGACGACCTTCTGCAGTTGTCGCACTATCACCGGATGCTTGAAGCCTGCGGTCACGATTCATCGTTGCGCTGCGGCGGCATAATCGGCTCAGAGCAAGTCGTCGTGTGGCACCCATTGGACACACCCACGGGCAAGCCGCGATGGGAGGGCTTGTCTGCGGAGTCCCAACTGCAGCGTTACGACTTTGAGTTCTCTTTCAGACTCGACGTACTCGCAGCTGGTGCCGCAGGCCAACAAATCGTCGACTCGGTGAATACCTCCGAATGCGCCAAGTGCCCGTGGAAGTCGCTCTGCGTCCCGCGCATGCGCGCACAAGATTGCGTCAGCCTGCTTCCTTCGCAGGGCTACCAAAGTTGGCGAACAATGCGTGGCGAAGGTGTCTCCACACGAGCAGCTGTGGCACGTCTTGACCATGCCACAGCGACGACCCTGGCCGGCATCGGAACATCCGTAGTTCGCAAGATGGCCAAGCTGCTCAATGATCCAACCGGGCGGGCCAATACTGACGATCTTGCACCACTCATTGGCCGATCGACACAGGCAGTCGAGGCCGGGCTGAACACAGTTGGCGACCTCCGCAGACTCGACCCCGTGGTGGTCAAGTTGTCTGCCGGCGTCGGGAAGCTTCCAGAGTTGATCGACCACGCTCGCGTCGTCACCCACGGCCAAAGCATGGCTCACCGCCGCCGAGGTGTCGACGCCGTCGCTGTTCCTCAGTTCGATGTAGAGATCGACATCGACATGGAGAATGCTTTGAACCAAGAGGTCTACTTGTGGGGAGCGTTCGACGGAGTTGACGTGCATTCGTTCGTCAGTTGGGACCCACCCAGCGAACTCATGGAGGCGACCGTGTTCGCCGAGTTCTGGGACTGGTTCACCAGTCGCCGAGACGAAGCAGCCCAGGCAGGCAAAACCTTTGGTGCGTTCTGCTGGCACCAAACAGCCGAGACCACTGCACTTCGCCGTGGGGCCGCGGCAGCAGCATCGCAACTCGGCATGCACAATGCCCCCGGTGAGGTTGAGGCATTCTGCAACTCGGGCAGCTTGATCGACCTGCTGCAGGTGTTCAAGACCCACCTCATCACGGGCGGCGGAAACAGCCTCAAACTCATTGCTCCTCTGGCCGGCTTCGGATGGGACGACCACGATGCGGGAGGCGAGAACTCGATGGCGTGGCATCACCAAGCGCTGCATGACCCCGCCGAGTCGGTGCGCTCGACGCTCCGCGAGCGACTCGTGCGCTATAACCGAGACGATGTGCATGCCACCGATGTCGTACGTAGTTGGATGCGAGCCACCACGTTTCCATCGGTGGAATCGCTGCCTAGCTAGGGCCGCCGTGCCGTGTCCTGGCTACGGCTCAGGCAGCGAGAGCAAAGGCAGAAGCATGAACGATTGCTTCGTCGACAACGAGAACCTGAGCAACCATGCGGGGCGTGCGTACGTGATGCTCTTGGCCGAGGCCAACGCCATCAGTAACCACCGGCGTGCTGGTAGCCAGACGGTGCATGAAACGCAGCGCTTGGCTTGCAGATGGCCTACCGACCACGCCTTGAGGGGCGTCGGCGAGGATGCCTCGAATGAGTGCGCCCCAATGCGCCCGCAGCATCGCTGGAGCGGCGAACAACTCAACGCTCACAATGCGTGAGCCGTGCGCAACGATCACGCCACACTGACCTTGCAGCGGCCCGTATTTCTGGAGTTCGGCGAGAGCCTCGGCAAGAGCACGGTCACCATCGAGATGAGCCTCTACTGCGTTTAGGGCTCCGCTCGCGCTGACGGCGTGGACACGATTGAGCTCTGATCCAACCATGTCCCACACCAGACCCTGATCGGCGAACTTGACGCCACTGACCCGAACGTTCTCGCCCACCGTGGCCACCTTGGCACGACGAACACGCCGGGGAGCAAACGATCTACCGCTTTCAAAGAAGCTGCCCTCGTTCCAACGACCTTGCTCAACGCAAGACACCGGTACGAGCACTTCGCTGTTCGCTGGCACAACGACGCTGACATTCAGCACTCGATTCTGGCGACCGCCGATCACGGTCTCACCAGCCACAAGCAGCACCGGCTGGTTCGTTGGGTTGTGCGCAACGAGAGTGGGAACCTCTGCCGAGGCTTGCTCGGAGATCAGCACTCCAGACCCAGGGCCCGTGCGGTAGTCGCGGGGCACCACGTGTGTGTAGATGGGAAACAGGCTCACGCCGCAACGGGTGATGGGCCGCCCGATAGCGATGTGGTCGAGGCTGACGAAGGGGAAGGAAGGTGCGATGCTGCTCATGCATTACTAACGCACGATGTGGCTCTGCGCGTGACGTGAGTGATGCAGACCTCCAATCAATTCGAACGTTAGAAAAACTCGGCTACCACTGGGGCGTGATCGCTCACGTCCCACGCCTCAGGAAAATCGCCGACGCCGCCGTACACCCTGCTGACCTCAGAGCGCAGCTCGGCGGTGGCGAAGATGTAGTCGATTTGCTGGACGGCTGCATTGGGGCTGGTGCCGTTGCGATGCGTCCATAAGTGTCCGCACCCATGGCCAAGGTCGCACCCTGAACAATTTGCCAACGCGGGGCGCGTATGAGCTGTGTCGGCGATCAGGTCGACCAGGCCAAGCGTGTTGAATTCACGCGGCACATCGCACGGCCACATGTTGAAGTCGCCAGCAACGATGATTCGATCGGCGCGGTCTGACTCGAACAGGGGCGCCAGCTGTTTGAGGAGCAGCGGCACCGAGTAGCGCCCATGCCCACAACTTTCGCCGTGCCGATTGAGCGTGATGCCGTAGATGCCGACCAAGGTGGCCCACCGCTGCCGATCTCGAATCACATCGGTCACCACAACTGCCGCCGGCCATTCGAACTCAAGAGCGACGGCACGGCCACCAACCTGTACCGAGGAGACCTCGACGAGTTGGGGGCCGCGCGACGCATGGATCGTGCCCCATTGCCGCCTCGGTCCGATACCACCTGGGCGATAGACGGTCTGCCAACCAGTTGGCGAGAACCCTTTAGGGATCTTCGCCTCGGTGAGCACAGCCACGTCGGGATCGACGCGGCTGTGCAACCATTCCCACAACTGAGGGGTCTTCTTTCGTGGTGCTACACCTTGTTTGGTGTTCCACGTTGCGAGCCGAAGGACCATGCGGTCACCGTAGCTTTCGGCTGGATACCGGCTCGACGATCATGCCGCTTCGGCAAGACGGATACGGCTGATGACCCAGCTCACGTCGACCTGCTTGTGAGCAAGCCACGCCCGCACGGCGTTGCGCTGGCTCATTGCGAGAGCCTCTGGCACGTTGTTGCGGCGGTGCCACCACGACAGGGCGTTCTCTGCGTAGAGAACCGCTGCGATGGGCCGTGCCGCAACGATTGCCTTGAGCGCATCCACTGGCATCCAACCGGTGGCGAGCATGATTGCGAAGCCCATGCTCGGACCGCGGTTGACGCCCATGTGGCAGTGCACCATGAGCCCCGCCTCGGGGTCGGCAAGCGCAGCAAGTGCAGCGTCGACGCCCGAATTGAACCATTCGTCGGGCTGAGCACCGCCGTCGTCATCGGCTCCTGCCCAGCAGTAGTCGAGCTGCGGCTGCAGGCCGGCGACGAGGGACTGATCGTCCCATTCGCTACGCACATCGATGATCTGGGTGACGCCGTCTGCGACCCATCCGGCAAGGTGGGCGGGCGCTGCGGGGCCGGCGGGCAAATCGCCCGAGAGCGCAATGCGGGTATCGGCGACCCAACATGTGCGCCGCCACCAAGCAGCTGGATCGGATGGAGACTTTGAAGGGGTGTGGCTGAAAGCAGGTGAGTTGTTCATACATTGCTTACGCACGAAGGGGGCCGCCGCGTGACATCGCAGCGGCCCAACCTGCTCAACCGGCCAGAACGACCCGCACCGGTCAGCTCTCAACAAGGCCGCGCATCGCTGAATACTTCGCCGCTGCATCAATCGTGAGCCGGTGCAGATCGACCAAGCCGTCCATATCAACCCCGGCGAGGTACCCGCCAGCGAGCACCCACGCCAACGGCAAACCGTGAGCATGGGCCCAGGCAAACACCATCTCTTCTCGGCGGCGCAGCATGTCGGTATCGATGCCCGCGGCACCGCCTGCATCCTCGTGAGGATCCATTCCGGCGTTATAGAGGATCAGATCGATGCCCGCTGGATCGGCAATACGAGCAAGCTCGGACTCAATCACGTCGAGATAGTTGTCACCGTGTGCGAACGCAAGCCGCGACTGAGGCGTCGAGCTGTAGTTGTCGTAGTGGTTGACCGAGACGTCGACCTGTTCTAGGCCCTCAATGCCTTCGATCAATTCGGCGGTTCCGCCGCCGCAGTGAGCGTCGAGATCAAGAATGAGCACGCGCTTGGCCCCGGCATCAAGCGCCGCCCGAGCAGCGATGACAAGACCGTTCACCGTGCAATATCCGGCCCCCTCGGCTCGACGCGCATGGTGCAAGCCGCTCGACAGCGAACCAGCGATGCCTCCACAGCTCATCGCCTGCAGAGCCGCGTCACGCACCCCGCCACTTGACGAACTCACTGCCCGGGCGAGGCCCTCGTCCCAACCAAGACCCTGAGATTTGGCGAGACGGTACGGCTCACCCGTGAGCACGGCCTGCACGTACCCGAGATCGTGGATGCGCTCGAGTTCGGCCTGAGTGACCGGGCGGGGCTCGACCAGCGCGACCCCATCGATCGGGTTGCTGGCCAAGCTGGCAGCAATTTCGAGAGCTTTGCGAAAGGTGTCGAAGGCAACCGTCGTGTCGTTATAGGTGGGGCTGAAATAGATGTTTGTCGTCATGGCCTTCTATACGCATCGCATAAGGCGACGCGTGATCTCACTCGTTGCTGCGCTTCGACGTCACGCGCCAACCGCCTCCGTGCGTACACATCACTACAAGGCGCTTGAGCCCTGTAGAACTGAAGGAGTTCACCGTGATCCCATCAATCAAGTTTGATCGCACCATCGTCGCCGTCCGCGTTGGCGAGGTCGTCAATGTCCTCGTCGAGCTCACCGCACCACCCGCTGCCCCAGTAGGGCGCGCACCGCTCGATGTAGTGGTCGTGCTCGATCGATCCGGCTCGATGGGCGGCGCCCCACTTGCTGCGGTCACTGCAGCCACCGCCCAGTTGCTGCGCCTCGCCGGCGCCGACGACCGCATCGGTGTCGTTGCGTTCGACGACACGGTTCAACTCGTGCTGCCGCTTGCACACCAAGACGCCGACTCAGCTGGCCGCGTTGTGCGGGCTATTCGTTCGGGTGGTTCAACGAACCTTTCGGGAGGCTGGCTCAAGGGTCTCGAGATGCTGGCCACTGCGCAGCGTCCCGACGCTCTGCGCCGCATCGTGATTCTCACCGATGGCCACGCCAATGCCGGCATCGTCGGCCACGACGAACTCGTGCCTCTTATCAGCAGCGGCCGCAAGCAAGGCGTCACTACCTCGTGCATTGGTTTCGACGATGGCTACGACGAGAAACTGCTTGCGGCCCTCGCCGATGCAGGTATGGGCAACGACTATTGGTGCGCTGGCTCCGACCAGGCGGCCCAGGTGTTTTCCGACGAGTTCCAGGGTCTTGCATCGGTCGTCGCCCAAAACGTGTCAATCGAGATCGCTCCAACTTCGGCAGTGGCAGCAGCGGGCGTACTCAATGAGTTCCCCATCACCTCGATGCCCGACGGCGGCATGCAGGTCGCACTCGGCGACGCCTTCGGTGGCGAAGTTCGTCGACTTGTTGCGGCGTTCAACTTGCGCCCAGCATCGAACGACGGCCCTATCAACGTCGCCACCCTCACCATCCGTTGGGCATCCACCGTTGGCCAGATTCAGTTGCACACGGTGACGGTGCCAATCGTGGTCACCGCTGGCGACCCCAACGATCTCGACACGGCCGCCGATCCAGCGGTGACCGAAGAGGTCTTGGTGCTCGAGGCCGCCCGGGCCCGGCGCCAGGCTCGCGATGCTGCCGAGCGCGGCGATTACGACCAAGCCTCACGACTGTTGGCCAGCAGCGCCGACATGCTCGACCTCGCCGGCATCAGGCCGTTCGAGGTCGCCGAGCTGCGCACCGA
>JBAXER010000106.1:0-6940 GCA_037140375.1 Actinomycetota bacterium | reverse complement strand
TGATGTGCTCTGCGGCAGAGAGGCCTTGAGCGCGCCGCAACGCAGTGTCGATCATTGCGTACTGCCGGGCGGGAACAGGCAGCCCGCGGCTGATTTCTTCTTGCGTGAGGATCTCGTTTGAGGGCACGAGACGCTCGTCGGGTTCGCCGATTGTTGGGGTGTCGAACGCCGTGATACCGGTGATCTGAGAACGCAGCGCACGGTGCTTTGCCTCGCCGCCCGCCACGAGTGCTACGCGCGAGCTTCCGTCGGCAACCATTGCGCAGGCCGTACTCAGCAGGGTCTGCTGCAGCACGCCGATGTCGGCCACAATCGATCGAATCGCTCGATTCCATGGGGCCACCACCGAAACTGGATTGCCGTACGGCCACGTGCCGCGAGGCAGCAACAAGGCGTCGGCGATCTCGAGGGCGCGGTGCGAACCGGCGTCGTCTGCGGCATGCTCGAGCGCCTGGCGCATCAGCAGGCCGGCCTCAACCGATTGCGTTGGGTCATCAACGCACTGTTGCGACACGCCTCCGCCGATGATGACTGGAGCGTTCGATTGAGAAGTCATAGGGGATCACCGGCAAAGATAGAAGGACACGAACGAAGGGGATTTCAGCATGGCGCAGATCGAGGTCACAACTGAAGGCGCGGTAATGGTGGTCACGCTCAACCGGCCAAAGCGGTTCAACGCGATGACGCTCACGATGTTCGCCCTCCTTGCCGACGTCTGGCAAGAAGTAAGTGACAACGACGACATTCGCTGCGCAATTCTCACGGGGGCCGAGGGCAACTTCTGTTCGGGTATGGACCTGCGTGCAATGGCTGGCGATGTCGACGAGGTCGACTCCATCGATGTGCCCAAGCGCATGCAAGAAGACCCAGGCTTCATCTACCGCGGGTTGCTGAAGACCTATCAACCGACCAAGCCGATTATCTGCGCAGTCGAGGGTGTGGCCATTGCTGGCGGCACCGAGATTTTGCAGGGTACCGACATTCGTGTTGCTGGCGAGAGCGCGCGATTCGGCGTGAGCGAGGCGCGTTGGTCGCTATACCCAATGGGTGGTTCTGCGGTGCGCCTGCGCCGTCAGATTCCATACGCGGCGGCTGCCGAGATCTTGCTCACTGGCCGCCACCTGCAAGCGCAAGAGGCCAAAGACTTGGGTCTCATCAATCATGTGGTTCCCGATGGCGGAGCAATCGACAAGGCGATGGAGATTGCTGCGATGATCGCTGCGAACGGTCCGCTCGCCGTTGAGGCAATCCTCAAGACGCTGCGCGTCACCGACTCGATGTCTGAGGCCGATGCCTTCGCATGGGAAGCCACGCATGGCATGGCCGTGATGGCAAGCGCCGATGCTAAAGAGGGTCCACGTGCCTTTGCCGAAAAGCGGCCAGCCAACTTTCAGCGCCGATAACTATTCGGGCCCAGTGACCACTGGTTCTTCTTCGTGGAGATCGACGTAGGTGTTGTGACCCACCCGCGTGGTGGGGGCATCCCACACCAACACGCCAATGCGGCACCGTTCGATGTGATTGTCGAGCACCGCGGTATCGGTGGCGCCGAACTCAATCAACGCGCCGCTATCGCCATCGGCAACCCAGTTACCGCTGATGGTTGATCCGCTACCGCTGTGCACATTGACGGCGCGCATCGTGTTGCTCACCTTGTTTTCAATCACGCCGATGTGGTTGCAGTTGGTGAGGTGCACGGCCCACCAACGGCCTTCGAGACGGTTCTCGGAGATCACACTGGCACTCGCGTCGCGAAGGCGGATGTTGCAGATGTGATCGATCACTTCGTTCTGCGTGATGGTGTGGCCCGAACCGCCAGCGAGTTCGATGCCAATGTCCCAACGCATGCCTTTGAACGTGCTTCGTTCGATGGTGGTTCGTTCGGCGAAACCAATGACGCCAACAGCGGTGACCGTTTGGATGACGACGTCGCTGGCGGTGACCACGATGTGGCCTTCGCAGTGCGACCCAACCATTGCTGAGCCCACGCCGCCGAGCAGCACGACCGGGGCGTGGAAGTTGAAGAAGCGAGTTGGTCCACCGGTGATGAGCACGTGCTCGAGACGCGAGTGAGCGCCAAGGTGCACAACGATCTCGCCCTGGCCCACGATGGTGGTGCGGTCCCGGCCGAGGCCGCGCAACGTGACGCCGTCGGGAATGGTGACCGGCCCGCGGTAGAGGCCGTCGGTCAATTGAACGATGTCGCCTGGCCTGGCGGCGTCGAGTAGTGGCTGCAGTGGCAACGGAGTGGGCTCGCGCTGCTCGAACAAGCGGATGGCCTCGGCGACGGGGCGAAGCGCAATGCGATAGACGCCCGCAAGCCCAACCGGCGAACGGTCGACCCGTTGCACAACGACACCGCCGCGGTGTTGTTCCCAATGCAACGCGCCGCCGTCGTTGGCTACTACCGAAGTGACTTCGTATCGATCGGGCGTGAGTCCAGCCAATGTGAACTCGGTGCCGGCCGACAGATCTACGGCGACTACATCGTCGCCGACTCGCACATAGCGAACCTGCGCGTCGCCCCACTGATCGAAGGGCCGACTGCCGTGCACGACATCGCGATGCGCGTTGACCCAAGCGCCCATTTCGCGCAACGGTTGCTGCTGCAGTAGCGGGATGCTGCCATCGGCGGTGAGCCCTACGTTGAGTAACAGGTTGCCGCCCTTGGCAATGACCTCGGTAAGCAGATCGAGCAGCGCGCCGGTGGACAGCATGTGCTCAGCGCGCTCGGCGCGGTTGTTGCCAAACGAGTGCCCGACGCCGCGGCACAACTCCCACGGGGTGAGTTCGATCTCGGCTGGTGCGTTGTATTCGTAGGTAACAATCGAGGGCGATGGGTGCCACCAACGGTCGTTGATGAGCAACTCGTGACCTTGTTTGGCAGCGATCTCTTGGGCGCGTTCGATGAGCTCGGCGCCGCGCCATAGATCGGGCCCGTGGCCCCAGTGGCCGTCGCCCCACAGAATCTGCGAGCCATAACGCTCGACGAGATCGAGCACATGTGGATGCAGAATTTCGTCGATGTACGACTTGTCGGGATAGCGATCGTCGGCCCAATCGAGCAACGAGTAGTAGGTGCCGAACAACACGTCGCTCCGGCGACACGCATCGGCGAGCTCGCCCACCACGTTGCGCTGCGGGCCCTGCAGCACCGACGTGCGTTGGGTGCCTGGCGCGTCCCACCAACAAAACCCGTCGTGAAACTTGGTGGTGTGCACGAGATAGTTCATGCCCGCACTCGTTGCAAGCTCAAGCTGCTCGTCGGCGTCGAAGCGGTGGTACGTAAGCAGCGGAATGAAGTCGTCGTAGTGCTCGATGTGTGGCCAGCGATCGCGGTGATACGCGAGCACCTCGGCCATCGGGCTTGGATGCAACAGCACATCCTCGAGTTGCTCGGGGCCCATGTGGCTCCAGTACCACTCGGCGTATTCGCCAATGGGGCTGAACGACGGAACTGCGCCAACGCTTGAGTGCACGAAGAGGCCGTAACGTCGCTCGTTCCACCACGTAGGCACGGTCATGAGCAGCAATCCTGCCATGGTTCACGTACAGCATTGGAACTCGGGGGCGGAGCTGCGAACATGTGGCGGTGACCATTGCCGCGGATGTTTCGCTCGACGCAAAACTCGAGTTACTCGATGCCGAGTTGCGTCGACTCGCGAATGTGGTCGTTGCGTTCAGCGGCGGTGTCGACTCAGCGTTTCTTGCGTACCGCGCGCATCAGATTCTTGGAGTGACCTCGGCGCATGCGGTCACCGCCGTGTCGCCATCGCTGGCTGGTGACGAAGAGGCCGACTGTCGATCGTTGGCATCTGAATGGGGTTTGCGATGGACCCCGGTGCGCACCGACGAGATGGCCCGCGCGGCGTACCGCGCGAACGACATCGATCGTTGCTATCACTGCAAGGCCGAACTGATGGATGTCGTCGGACCTATCGCTGTCGCCGAGCACGCCACGGTGTTGCTGGGTGTAAACCTCGACGATCTTGGCGAGCACCGACCCGGCCAGGCAGCGGCCGACGAACGCGGCGCGCAGTTCCCCATGGTTGCGGCCGGCATCACCAAGGCCGATGTGCGCGCGTTGTCGCAGCGCTTTGGGCTGCGCACGTGGGACAAGCCTGCCGCTGCGTGTTTGGCGAGCCGGGTGCCCTACGGCACCGAGGTATCAGTTGCTGTTCTCAGCCGGGTGGACCGAGCCGAAGCAGCACTGCGGCAGTTGGGCTTTCGCCAACTGCGGGTACGGCATTACGACGAGACGGCGCGCCTCGAGGTTGACCTCGTTGAGATTGGCTTGGTTCTCGAACACCGCGAACGCATCGTGAGCGCGCTCAAAGGCGTGGGCTATCGATACGTGACCCTCGACCTCGAAGGTTTCCGGTCCGGAAATCTCAACGATGTTCACCTAAGGTCGTAACCATGAAGCTTTCAATGATGATCAATTACTCGGGCGGTTTTAAGCAAGCCGTCGATCAGGTCGTAGCACTCGAAAAGGTCGGCCTCGATCAGGTCTGGATCGCCGAGGCCTACAGCTTCGATGCGGTCAGCCAGGTTGGCTACCTTGCAGCAAAGACCGAGCGAGTCGAAATCGGCACCGGCATCCTCAACGTGTACAGCCGCACTGCAGCGCTGATGGCAATGACCGCCGCCGGTTGCGACCACATCAGCGATGGTCGTTTCATCCTCGGTCTCGGCGCCAGTGGCGCTCAGGTCATCGAAGGTTTCCACGGCATGCCGTACGAAAAGCCAATGGTGCGCATCAAGGAATACATCGAGGCCTGCCGCATGATCTGGAAGCGCGAAGAGGCGTTTAACTATCAGGGTCAGGTTGTTCAGGCTCCGTTGCCACAAGGCCAGGGCCTCGGCTTGGGCAAGGCACTCAAGATCATCAACCATCCTGTGCGCAGCGAGATCCCCGTCTGGTGGGCGAGCCTGAAGGACCGCTCGGTCGAAGCCACAGCCGAGATGGCCGATGGCTGGCTGCCCATCATGTTCATCCCCGAGAAGTTTCAGCAGGTGTGGGGCAACTCGCTCAAGGCAGGCACTGCCAAGCGTGATCCATCGCGCAAGGTGCTCGACATTGCTGCTGGCGGCATGTTGGCCATCGGCGACGAGTTCGTCGGCGAGACCCGCACCAAGCTGCTCGACTACGCACGCCCCAACATGGCGCTCTACGTGGGCGGCATGGGCGCCCGCGGTAAGAACTTCTACAACGACATCTGCCGGGCTTACGGCTACGAAGAAGAAGCCGTCACCGTGCAAGACCTCTTCCTCGAGGGCAAGAAGGCCGAAGCTGCCGCCGCGCTTCCCGGCGAGTGGCTTGAGCTCTCCAACTTGGTTGGCCCAAAGAGCTACATCAAAGAGCGCGTTGGTGCGTTCAAAGAAGCCGGCGTCACCGTGTTGTCGGTGAACCCAGTTGGCCCCAACGCCGTTCAGACCATCGAGACGTTGCGCGAGATCGTCGATAACGCGTGATCTTGATCGCCGGATCCTTTCCGGTAGATGGCACAAAGCGCGAAGCAATCATTGAGGCCACCAACGCGGTGCGTGTCGCCACGTTGGCCGAAGATGGTTGCTCCGAGTACCGCTTCTCGTTTGCGTGCGACGACGACAACACGGTGTTGATCTTCGAAGAGTGGCGCGATCAAGAAGCGCTCACTGCGCATTTCTCCACGCCTCACCTCGCTGCGTTTCAGGGCCAGATGGTTCAGTTCCTTGTGGGTGCCCCGGCTGTGTATCGCTATGAGGCATCGAGCAAAGGCTCACTGCGCTAAACGAACTATGTTGGCGGCATGACCAACATCATCGGAACCGTTGCTCCCGGCTGGGAACCAGTACGCGAAGCATTTGCTGCCAACCTTGCGAACACCGAAGAACTCGGCGCGGGCGTGTCCGCTTATCACCGCGGCGTTCAGGTCGTCGATCTCTGGGGTGGCTGGTTCGATACCGAACGCACAGTTCCCTATGCCGAGCATTCGCTGCAGTTGGTATTCAGCACCACTAAGGGCATCACCGCCATCGCTATTGCAATCTGCGTCGATCGTGGCTTGCTGTCGTACGACGCTCCGGTTTCGCAGTATTGGCCTGAGTTCGCAGCACACGGCAAAGGTCATGCAACCGTTGCGCAACTGCTGTCTCATCAAGTTGGGCTCTACACCGTTGATGGGCCCATCACCCTCGAAGACGCACTCGACTGGAACACCATTACGGCCCGCTTGGCCGACACCGCGCCACGTTGGCCAATTGGCACCGCGCACGGCTACCACGCACTCACCTATGGCTGGCTCGCCGGCGAACTGGTGCGCCGCGTCGACCCAACGCATCGCAGCCTCGGCACGTTTGTTCAAGAGGAGATCACCCAGCGACTCGGCATTGACTTGTGGGTTGGTTTGCCTGCCGAGTTCGTGAAGCGCGTGTCGCCGATCTTGGCATCGCAGCCCAACCTTGATCCCGCAGTGGCCGCAATGATGGCGCAGTTCATGGGGCCGGGCACGCCCGGCGGCGATGCGTTGTCCCTCAACGGTGCGTTCAACGCCGAGTCCGCTGCTGGCGGTCTCGGAACCAGTGTGTTCAACACCTCACGGGTCTTGGCCGCCGAGATTCCTGCCGCCAACGGTGTGAGCAATGCTCCTTCGTTGGCCAAGGTCTACGCCGCAACGATGGCTCCAATCGATGGCGTGCAACTCATCAGCGATGCGGTGCGCAATGTCGCTCGTGTCACCGTGACCCCCGAGAACGAACCCGACAACTGCCTCATCATGCCCACCACCTTTGGTATGGGCTTCATGACCTCGGGCCCGTTCTCGCTGTTCGCCGGACCTGGCTCGTATGGGCATCCCGGTGCCGGTGGATCGGTTGCGTTCGCTCAGCCCGAGCGTCAGTTCTCGTTCGCCTACGTGATGAATCAGATGGCCAACAACCTCGCCGCCGACATGCGCGC
>JBAXER010000105.1:0-7171 GCA_037140375.1 Actinomycetota bacterium | reverse complement strand
TCGACGCTTTCGTTCACACCGGCGAACACCCAGCCAACGGCGTCGTCGCCGACTTCCTTGAGCACTTCTTTGCTCGAACAGATGCCGGTGGTGATCACGGGAATGGTGATGCCGAGCGCCGCGCGGCCGCGCATCGAGCCGATGCAACCAGAGTCGGCGTAGAGCGAGATGATCACGTCGGGCTTGTCTTTGGCAGCCTCACGCATCAGGCCCTGAAAGCCAGCGTCGGTCTCGCCGTCGCCACCAGTTACGAGCTTCGACTTGATGCCAGCCACATTGAGCGAGGCTTGCACCGCAGCCGCACTTTGCGCCGAGCCAGCGTTGCTGCTCGAGATGATGCTGGCCGTTTTTGCGTTGAAGTGGTCTCGCGCCACGACCGCTGCGGCCGACATCACCGTGGCATTACCACCGGTGATGAACAGCGCGTCGGCGTTGTAGTCGGGGGGAAGAATTGGCAGCACGCCGATGACCGGAATGCTGGCCGACGTGTAGGTCTTGTAGTCGGGAAAGAGATCGAGACCCAGCAGAATCAGCTCGACCTTTTTGCCCACGAGCTCTTGTGCGCAAGCCTGCGACGACTCGGGGGTGCCCTTGGCGATGCACGGCACGTACTCGATGGGTCGGCCGCCGTAGCCGCCGTGCGCATTGAGATAGTCGGTGGTGGCCATGATGTCCTTGCGGATGTCAGGGAAGTCGATGCCCGGGGTTCCCTCGGTATTGACCAAGCCAATGAGCAGCTTCTCGCCGGTGGCGGGCCCGAGCTCGGCGCCCGTGGTGGCGGTGTTCGCCGGGCCCGTGCCGTCGGTACCGTCGGTTGCGGTATCGGCGGTGGTGGCCGATGTCGCCGATGAGGCAGGCGCGCTCGTGCTGTCGCTGCTACAAGCAGAGCCGAGCAGCGCGATGGCCGCCAGGCCCGCGCTCAACGTGAAACGTGTCATCGATCGCCGACCGATATTGCGTTGTGCTGTGTTCATGATGGTTCCCCCAAATATCTCGAACATCGGCGCTGCCGAGGTTTACTTGCCAGCCCCCCAAGGCGTTGGGGTAACCGTACTCATTTCTGCTCTCTCGAATGGCGGTCCTAGTCGGCGACCGACGCATCGACCCAGTTGCCGTGGAAGCCAAATGGAATGCGCGGCAGGTGCACTGATGCGATGGGTTCGTTGCTCATCGTGGCGGCGTCGAGGATGACCATGTCGCTGGTGTCGCTCGAGGCGTTGTACACGTAGGTCATCAGGTAGCCGTCGTCTTCGTTCACTCCGCCAGCCGCTGGCACGAAAACAGATTCGCCGGGCATGCGTCCTTTGCCGAGTTCGATAGACGTGCGCTCGCCGGTGAGCCGGTCGTACTTCAGGATCGTGCCGTCGCAGAGCGATGGGTTTGCGAACGCATCGTTCGAAGGCACTGCTGCCATGTAGCCGTAACGATGGCGCTGACCAATGACCGAGTCGGCCACGCGTGGGAACTCGGCGGGGGTGTCATCGATCTGCTCTTCGGCAACGCGGCCGGTAACCGTGTCGATGGTCCAGCGATACAGCGATGGCGGTGGGAAGTCCATCGGGCTATCGCGCCAGATGTGATCGAGTCGAGCAACGTCGAGCACGATCTTGGTGCCGTCTTCGTATGCGTTCATTGGATGGAACACGTAGCACGGGTTGATGTCGTACCAGGTGACGTTCGAGTCGTTTCCGTTGCGGGGCATCACGCCAAGGCGCGCCGGGTAGTTGTGTCCCCATGTGATGGGCATCTCGCCGCGGATGGCGAGGTCGATGTCGAACACGGCCGGCAGGTCCATGAAGATCACGTGGTTACGCGTGATGTTGAAGTCGTGCATCATCGTTGGGCCGCCAACGGTGATGTTCTCTTTCTGCACAAGCTTGCCGTCGGCGCTCACGCGCAGGTAGGTGAGGTATGGCTCGAGCATCGAGTATCCAAAGGCAATCAGTTCGCCAGTGGCAGGACACGTCTTGGGGTGCGCCGTGAATGGGCCGGTGAGCACGCCATCGAAACTCGTCGGTCCGAGCGTGTCGAGGTTGCCGTTGAGCGCATAGGGGAAGTGGCCTTCTTCGAGCGCCAGAATCATGCCCGCGTGACCAATCACGTTGGTGTTGGCCTTCGACTGGGTCATGTCGGTGAGGCTTGCGCCCATGTCGATGATGACTCGATCAGGGTCGCTCATAAAGGGTGTCTGCACGTAGCGGTTGCGGTACCACTCGGCATTGCCATCGCGTAGGCGCACGCCGTGGATCATTCCGTCGCCCAGAAATGGGTGGTCGCTCATGCCCGTGATTGGGTTGGCGCCATTGCGCAAGTAGCGGCCGTTGAGTTCGGCCGGAATGTGGCCGGTGACGCGCACGTTGGTGAGTGTCTGCTCTTCGTACACCGGGGCGCCGTTGCCGCGGAGATGAACGGGAAGGTCTTCGGTAGTTGACATGGCTTCCTTCGCAGTGGTTGTAGGTGACGTGGGTTGTTTGTAATCAGCCTTGAGATTGTTCTGAGGTAACGACTTCGGGTGAGCGACTCCACATCAGCGACGCATCGAAGCTGAGTGTGTAATCAGGAATGAACTCGATGATGACCCGATGCGGTGAGTCGAGAAAGTTCTGGAAGACGGCGGCCGCGTTGGCGTCATCGGAGCGCAGGAAGTTGGCGAACTCGGGGTAGAACCAGTCTTTGGTGGCACGGTCGTCGTGAACGACGCACGAACCCTTGTAGCTCACCGTGCGCCCGCCGCCCATGCGTGATCCGCTGCTGTTGATGCACACGGCGGCGCGAGGAAAGCGGCGAATGGCGCTGATGCGCTTGCGTTGCTCGGCTGCGGTGAGCCAGAGGCGTCCGTCTTTGGGGAGATACGACATCACGACGCCGAATGCTTCGCCCGCCGTGTTGGTCCACATGAACACGCATTCGCGTTGGGTGGCAACCAGCTTTTGTTCGAGTTCGGCAGAGAGCGCGCACTCGGTGAGGTCTTCGTAATCCCCAGACATGAACGGGACAGTAACACGTTGCGGGCGAAGAATCTACCCTCGGTAAGTTGTTGCTTCTTTAGGCGAGTGGTGGTGTGCGCAGGCCACTCCAGAGCAGCTCAGCGAGCTGTTCGGCAAGGTCGTGAGCGGTGAGCTCTTCTTGATTGAGCCACCACAAACTCGTGAGCTGCAGCATGCCGATAATTGCGTAGGACCACGCTTCGGCAACCACTGGATCGTGCCCGGTGGCAGTGCGCCATTGGCTGAGCTGAGCCGCAAGCGGCGCCGCTGACTGGCTGGCGAGATAGAGCGATCGCTGCGGAGAATCATCCGATGAACCACCGGTGACATAGAGAAAGAGTTCGCGGTTGGCTGCAACGGTCTTGAGGTTGGCGGCGAGAAACAACACGAGCGCCGAGCGGCCGATTGGTTGGCCTGCGATTGCGCTGAGCACCGATTGCACGATGCGGTTGGCCAGCCGAGCCGACAAGGCGTTCGACAATTCAGTGCGCCCACCAATGCGCGCATAGATCACTGGTTTGGTCACGCCAGCTTCGAGTGCGATGGCTTCGAGCGAGACCAGCGGGCCGTCGCGGCGGATGGCGCGCTCGGCAGCGTCGAGCACGAGCTCGCGATCGACAACTTGTTTGCCGCCGACCGGACGGCCGGGGCGGCGCCCGCTGGAGACCGTCACCATGATCGTGAGCCGCCTGTGGCGCTTGAGGTCGGCGTCACGAGTGCATACGTACCTACAGTACGTTTACCCATCGATGTCACAAGGATGCCAACCATGAGCACGACCCTATTCGATTTGTCCGACGACGTAGCTGTTGTCACGGGCGCTGGTCGCGGTATCGGCGAGGGCATCGCGACAACGCTGGCCGATGCCGGCGCCGCTGTGGTGTGCGCTGCTCGTCGTCTCGACGAGGTTGAGCGCGTGGCCAAGGGCATTCGCGATCGCGGCGGTCGGGCCATTGCCGTGCAAACAGATGTCACCAACAACGATGCCGTTGAGGCGCTTGCACAAGCCGCGATCAATGAGTTCGGTCACCTCGATATCTGGGTCAACAATGCCGGTGGATCGCCAGTGCAATCGCCACTCACCACGCTTGATCCCAACGAGTGGAATGCAACGATGGCACTCAATCTCACGGCAGTGTGGGTGTGCACCAATACGGCGGCGCGACACATGCGCGACGGCGGGCGAGTGGTCAACATTTCGTCTCGCGCCGCAGTGTCGCCCATTGTCGGAAGCGGTCACTATGCAGCGGCAAAAGCAGCAGTGAACTCGCTCACTCAAACCTTCGCGAAAGAGCTCGGACCTCGCATCCGCGTGAACTGCATCATGCCTGGGGCGGTGCCAACCGAGATCATGATGACGGCCTTGCAACTCAGCGACAACGACCTGCCGTCGCTCGAGAAGCGCCTTCGCTTGCCCATGCGCCGCCTTGGCACTCCGGGCGATCTTGGTGCTGCCGTGTTGTACTTCGTGTCGCCAGCATCAAGTTGGGTCACGGGTCAGATCTTGTCGGTTGATGGCGGCATGTGATGGCCGATCAGCGTGTGAATCGCCGCATGGTTCTGGCGGCTCGGCCAGTCGGGTTGCCAGCCGATTCTGACTTCGAGTTCATCGAGCAAGTCGTTGAGCCGTTGGCTCCCGGCATGGTGTTGGTCGAAGTCAACATGTTGTCGATTGATGCCTTCATTCGCACGGTGCTCGACGAAGGCAGCTATCACCAGTCGGTAAAACTCGGTGGCACGGTCACGGCGCTGGGTGTTGGGCGCGTTGTTGAGAGCACGGTTGCTCAACTTCTGCCGGGTGACTATGTGTTCGGACCGCTCGGCGCACAGACCTTTGCCACGTTGCCCGCAGCGACCGTACGCAAGCTCGACACTTCGGTGGTTGCACCGTCGGCATATCTCGGTGCGTTAGGCATGACCACCGGGCTCACTGCCTACTTCGGCATCTTCGAAGTTGGCGCGGTGAAACCTGGCGACACCGTGGTGGTCTCTGGTGCCGCAGGTGCGGTTGGTTCAGTGGCTGGTCAATTGGCGCGCATCGCCGGAGCATCCACGGTCATCGGTATCGCGGGCGGCGCCCACAAAGCGGCTTTTCTGGTCGACGAACTTGGCTTCGACTTCGCTATCGATTATAAAAACGAAGACGTCGGCGCACGCTTGCGCGAGGTCGCTCCCAACGGTGTGAACGTGATGTTCGACAATGTTGGTGGCGACATTCTCGATGCAGTGCTCGAGCAGATTGCCGAGGGCGCCCGAATTGTCATCTGCGGTGCAATGTCGCAGTACGCGCAGATGCAACAAGTGAGCGGGCCGCGCAACTATTTGAAGCTGGCCGAGCGCCACTCGCGTATGGAGGGCTTTGCCGTAACGCACTTCGGCAGTCGTTTCGCCGAAGCTGAGCAGGCATTGGGCGGATGGCTTGGCGATGGTCGGCTCATCGTCCGTGAACACATCGAGCACGGGCTCGACAGCTTTCCCGCCACGTTGCGAATGCTGTTCACCGGCGGCCATCACGGCAAGCTCTTGCTCAGCGTCAACTGATCTTCAGCAAGCGTCAGCGCACGGTGAGCGTGCGCTCACGCTTGCCGGCGCGGCGAGACTCCACATCGCCGAACACGGCAGCACCACTAACATCACCGCCATGACTATCCAAGGCAATCTTGTGAACGGCGAACAGCGCGAGCTCGGTGCCTTGGGTACAAAGGTTGGTGCCGTTTCGTTTGGATGTTGGCGCTTCACCGGATCCGATGTTCAGGCCGACACAGCGCTGATTGAGCACGCGCTTGACCTCGGTATGAATCTGGTCGACACGGCCGATGTGTATGGCCTCGATTGGGGCGGTTCCGGCTTCGGTGCCAACGAGACTGCGCTTGGCGATGTGCTGCGCGGTACCCCCTCGCTGCGCGATCGCATGGTGCTGGCCACCAAGGTCGGCATCGTTCCTGGTGTCCCGTATGTATCCGATCCGGCGTATCTCGTGCAGGCAACGGAGGCATCGCTGCAGCGCTTGGGTACTGACCATGTCGACTTGTTACAGGTGCATCGACCTGATCCGTTCACTCATCCATCACTGGTCGCAGAGGCCCTCGCTGGTCTCTGCGAACGAGGCCTGGTTCGCTCTGTTGGCGTGTCGAACCACACCCCGGCACAGGTGCGTACGCTCGCAGCGCATCTCGCCCAGCGAGGTTTGTCGTTGGCCACCAGTCAGCCCGAGTTCTCAGCACTGCGCCTCAACGCAATGCGCGACGGCTCGTTCGATATCTGTATGGAGCTTGGGGTCACGCCGATGGCATGGAGCCCGTTGTCGGGTGGTCGGCTCGCTACGGGCCACAACGTTCCAAAGGCGCTCAACGCGGTGCTTCGTCAGCTTGCCTCGCGTGAAGGAGTGAGCCCTGCGGTCATTGCCGTGGCGTTTGTTCTTGCGCATCCGGCGCGCTTGGTTGCAGTGGTCGGCTCGCAGAATCCCGAGCGCCTCACCGAACTGGCCCGCGCCACAACCGTGCATCTCGATCGCACCGACGTGTACGCCATCATTCAGGCCAGCGACGGAGCCTCGTTGCCGTGAGCTCGGCTGATGCAACACCCTGCGAGGTCAGTTGGTTCGCCGCGCTCTGCGACGACGACTACGCCCAACTCGGAGTCGCCGACCCCAGCTTGCGCAGCAGCCTCGAGCACTGTGGCGACATCGTGCGAGGGGCTGAGTCCGTTGGCTTTGACAACGTGTTGCTTCCATCGGGTTATTCGTTAGGAATCGACTCAATTGCGTTTGCCGCTGCGATGGCTCCGGTCATTACGCGCATGAGCATGCTGGTGGCGGTTCGCACCGGAGAGATGTGGGTGCCGCAGCTGGCGCGCCAGATCGCCACGCTCGATCAGATGATGCAGGGTCGACTCACGGTCAACATCATCTCGTCCGACCTTCCGGGTCAGGTGTTGGCCAGCGCGCCGCGCTACCAACGCACGCTCGAAGTGATGACCGCGTTACGAACGCTGCTCGATGGTAATCGTGTCGATATCGATGGTGAGTTTGTGCAACTGCATCTCGATCCGCCGCGAGTTGGCACGGTGAGCGGTCGTTGTCCGCCGTTGTATTTTGGCGGTCTCTCTGACGACGCGCGCGAGGTGGCAGCCGCTGCTGCCGATGTGTACCTCATGTGGCCCGACACGCTCGATGGTGTTGCCGA
>JBAXER010000104.1:0-7188 GCA_037140375.1 Actinomycetota bacterium | reverse complement strand
ACGCGATCGCCAACGGAGCGCAAGTGCCGCTGTCGGCATCAGGTCAACTGTGCGTGTATGCATCGAACCCAACCCACGTGATCATCGATGTCAACGGTTGGTGGATGTAGCCACCAACCGTGACTACATGTGGGTCGGGTCTGGTGCGTTGGGGTTGATGTTGTAACGACGGATCGCATCGGCCACCACGGCAGGCTGCAACGACCCAGTTGCGGCAAGGGCAGACAACGTGGCAACCACGATGTTCCCCGCATCGACCTCGAAGTGATGACGCAACGCTTCGCGTGTGTCGGAACGTCCCATGCCATCGGTGCCGAGCGAGATGAACTGTCGACCCGAAACGAATCGGGCGATCTGATCGGGCACCGCTTTCATGAAATCGGTGGTGGCGATGATTGGCCCCGGCGATTGATGCAGCAGGCTGGTCATCAACGAAACCCGAGGCGCTGACTCGGGGTGCAGGCGGTTCCAGCGTTCGGTAGCGAGCGCCTCTTCGCGCAGCGCTTTGTATGAGGTGGCTGACCACAACTCGGCGCCGACGCCGTAGAGCCTGAGCAGATCGGCTGCTGCAGCGCGGACCGCGCCTTGAGCCGAGCCCGAGAACAACAACGTGGCGCGCAGGTCGGCAGCGGGTGCTTCTGCGAATCGATACAGGCCGCGAACGATCTCGTCGTCGATGCCGTCGCGTTCGGGAATCGCGGGCATTGCGTAGGTCTCGTTGTACAGCGTGAGGTAATAGAAGATGTCTTCGCTCTGCGAGCCGTACATGCGATGTAGGCCAGCGCGCACAATGGCGGCCACCTCGTACGCGAACGCAGGGTCGTACGCCTGGCAAGCTGGCACGGTGCTTGCGAGCACGAGGCTGTGACCGTCTTGATGCTGGAGGCCCTCACCCATCAAGGTGGTTCGCCCGGCAGTTGCGCCGAGCAAGAAACCCTTGGTGCGCGCGTCGGCTGCTTGCCAGATGAGGTCGCCCACACGTTGGAAACCGAACATTGAGTAGAACGTGTAGAAGGGCACCATCGGTACGCCGCGTGTTGCATATGCGGTGCCTGCGGCAATGAAGCTGGCGAGTGAGCCGGCTTCGGTGATTCCTTCTTCGAGAATCTGGCCGTCGCTGGATTCGGCGTATGACTGCAACAGATCGTGGTCGACGGGCTCGTACTTTTGGCCCTGCGACGCATAGATCTTGAGTTCGCGGAACAGGCCGTCCATGCCGAACGTGCGCGCTTCGTCGGGCACGATCGGAACAATGCGTTGACCAATGTGTGGGTCGCGGCACAGGCTGCGAAGGAGCCTCGTGAATCCCATGGTGGTGCTCACGGCAGCGTCGGCCGAACCGGCGCGCAGTTCGTCGAAGGCAGCATCGTCGGGAAGATCGAGGGCGCGACGAGTCTTGATGACGCGGCGCGGAATGCTTCCGCCAAGGGCGCGTCGGCGCTCGATCATGTATTGGTATTCGACGCTGTCTTCTGGCGGGCGGTAATAGGGGAGTGCGCCGTTATCGAAGGCGGTGTCGGGGATCTCGTCGCTGAGGAACAACCGATCGCGAAGCGCCATCAATTGATCGGCGCTGAGTTTTTTGATCTGGTGGGTGGCGTTGCGACCTTCGACAGCGGGGCCAAGGGTCCAGCCCTTGATGGTCTTGCACAAAATGACGGTGGGCGCTCCGCTGCCGAGGTTGTCGACGGCGGCTTTATACGCGGCGTAGAGCTTGTGGTAATCGTGCCCACCGCGAGGGAGGTTGAGCAGATCGTTGTCGGACAGGTGCGCAACCATTTGGCGCAACCGTGGGTCGGGGCCAAAGAAGTTCTCGCGAATGAAGTTGCCATCTTCGACCGAGTAACGCTGAAACTCGCCGTCGACGGTGTTGTTCATCTGATTCAACAACACACCGTCGGTGTCGGCGGCCAGCAGGTCGTCCCACTTGGATCCCCAGATCACCTTGATCACGTTCCAGCCGGCACCGCGGAAGGTGGCCTCGAGTTCTTGGATGACCTTGCCGTTGCCGCGCACCGGACCATCGAGGCGTTGCAGGTTGCAGTTCACCACGAAGATCAGATTGTCGAGCTTCTCTCGGCTCGCCAACGAAATCGACCCGAGCGTTTCGGGTTCGTCGCACTCGCCGTCGCCCAGAAATGCCCACACGCGACTTTGGCTGGTGTCGTCGAGGCGGCGGTTGTGTAGGTAGCGATTGAACCGGGCTTGATACAAAGCGGTGAGCGGGCCAAGGCCCATGCTGACCGTGGGAAACTCCCAGAAATCGGGCATCAAGCGCGGGTGCGGATAGCTGCTCAGGCCGCGGCCTTCGCGTCCGATTTCGCGCCGGAAGTGGTCGAGATCGTCTTCGCTCAGCCGGCCTTCGAGAAATGCTCGGGCATACACGCCCGGCGCCGCGTGACCTTGGAAGTACACATGGTCGCCAGCCATGCCGTCGTCTTTGCCGCGGAAGAAATGATTGAAACCAATTTCGTAGAGGCTGGCGCTGCTGGCAAACGTAGAGAGGTGCCCGCCGACGCCCTCGGCGAGGGTGTTGGCGCGCACCACCATCATCGCGGCGTTCCAGCGGACGTAGGCGCGTACTCGTTGTTCGAGATAGCTGTCGCCTGGGAACCACGGCTCGCTTTCGCGAGGGATGGTATTCACATACGGCGTGCTCACGGTGGGCGGGAAGCTCACCTGGCTGGATTGAGCGTGCTCGAGCAGCTTGCTCAACAAGTAGCGGGCTCGGGATTTGCCGTGCACATCGATGACGGCATCGAGGCTGTCGAGCCATTCTTGCGTTTCGCCGGGATCGGTATCGGGGAGTTGGTTGACGAATCCGTCAAAAGTCATGGGCTTAGTCTGTCAGGGTTACTGCTCGGTACCGGTTACCTACGCGCGACTCGAGTGGTGGCAAGATCTACCCCGTGATTGAGGTCTTTACTGATGGAGCGTGCCAAGGCAACCCCGGCCCGGGTGGATGGGCGTGGGCGGTTGCTCCAGATGGTTCGCCGTCGGGCTCGGGCGGCGCGGCGCACACCACGAACCAGCGCATGGAGGTGCAGGCCGTACTCGAGGCGCTGCGCGAACTCACCGGGGACATCACCATCGTGTCTGATTCCACCTATGTGGTGAACTGCTTTCGCGATCGGTGGTGGGCCAAGTGGGAACGCAACGGTTGGCGCAACTCGCAAAAGCAGCCGGTAGCCAACACCGACCTGTGGATCCCGCTCATCGAACTGGTCAAGCTTCGTCAGCCCGCCTTTCGATGGGTGAAGGGGCATAGCGGTAACCGGATGAACGATCTCGTCGACCAACTTGCGGTCGCCGCAGCCAAAGGTCCGTTTGGCGTCGATTCGGTTGAGAGCACCGATGCCGGCGGGCCGCTCACGCTGTTCTAACTCGCCGCCTAATTCGCCGCTGGAAGCTGTTGTTGCCTAGCCTTGCGAACTATGGATCTCAACGGCGTTAGCGCAATTGTCACTGGTGGAGCTTCGGGTATCGGAGCCGCCACCGCTCGTCTTCTCGCCAGCAAGGGCGCGAAAGTGGTCGTCGCCGACCTGCAAGAAGATCGCGGTACGGCTCTGGCCACCGAAATCGGCGGAGCCTTCTGCCGTGTCGACGTCACCAAGACCGACGAGATCGTGAACGCGATCGAGATGGCCAAGAGCATGGGCCCGCTTCGCGTGTTGGTGAACTCGGCCGGTATCGGCTGGGCGCAGCGCACCATCGGCAAGGACGGCAGCTACGACTCGGCCGCCAACCTCGATGCCTTCAAGAAGGTCATCGCCATCAACCTCATCGGCACCTTCGATTGCATTCGCCTTGCAGCAACTGCAATGAGCACAACCGAGCCGCTCGAATACGGCGAGCGCGGCGCAATCGTGAATATTGCCTCGGTCGCAGCGTTCGATGGTCAGATCGGCCAAGCCAGCTACTCAGCCTCGAAGGGCGGCGTTGTGGGCATGACCTTGCCAATCGCTCGTGACCTGTCGGCATCGGGCATCCGCGTCAACACTGTTGCCCCAGGCCTCATCGACACCCCTATCTACGGCCAGGGCGAGGGCAGCGAAGCGTTCAAGGCGAACCTCGAAAAGGGCGTGCTCTTCCCTCATCGTTTGGGCGAAGGCACCGAGTTGGCCAGCATGGTGGTCGAGTGCATCACCAACAGCTACATGAATGCCGAGACCATCCGGGTCGACGGCGGCATTCGTATGCCACCAAAGTGACCTGAGTCGTCACCAACTCTCACGTCTCACATCGCGCCCGTCTGCATGGGCGCGATGTGAGACAACAGTTGTCCCAAATCGCGCCCATGCAAGCGGGCTGGTGATGTCGGGTGATGTCAGGTGGTGTAGTCGGCGTTGATACGCACGTATCCGTCGGTGAGATCGCATCCCCACACGGTGGCGGTGCCATCGGCAATGCCGAGGCTCACATGAATCAGTACCTCGCTGCCGCCAAGGTACGCGCTGAGTTGGGCGAGGCCCGCCACGTCGACCTGGTTGGGGAAGCACTCTTGCGAACCGAACCGAATGACCACGTTCTGTTCGATGATGTCGGTTTCGTCGCTGCATTTGCCGACGGCCATCGCTACTCGGCCCCAGTTGGGATCGGCACCATGAACAGCAGTCTTCACGAGCGGTGAGTTCACGATTGCTTTGGCTACGCGCTTGGCTTGGGCGTTGTCGCGAGCACCATCGACCACAACCTCGATAAGCGTTTCGGCGCCTTCGCCATCGCGTGCAACCTGCTTGGTGAGCGACAGCGCTACGTGGAGCAACGCAGCTTCGAACGCAACGATGTCTACCGAGCCGGCCACGCCGCTGGCGAGCACGATGGCCGTGTCGCTGGTGGATGTGTCGGTGTCTACCGAGACGCAGTTAAACGTGCGGTCGATGACTCGGCGAAAGATGGTGTCGAGCGACGCAGGGTCGATGTCGGCGTCGGTGAACATGAGCGTGATGAGCGTGGCCATGTTTGGCTCGATCATGCCAACGCCCTTCGCGACGCCGACAACCACTGCGCTGGAGCCGGAGATAGTTGCAGATGCAACTTTCTCGACGGTATCGGTGGTCATGATGCCGGTGGCTACAGCGTGAGCGTCGTTGCCCGTAAACGGCAACGTCAACGCAGACAGGCCAGCGCGAATTCGATCCATTGGATACTGGCGACCGATGACGCCAGTAGATGCGATCTGCACTTCGCTTGCGGGGCACCCAAGCGCGCTGGCGACGCCAGCAACAATCTCGTGAGCATTCGCTAGTCCCTGCTCGCCCGTAGCCACGTTGGCGTTCTTGGAGATGACAACCACGCCACGAGCACGATGCTGGGCGATGTTGGCCCGACTCACCACCACGCTGGGTCCGCTAAAACGGCTTTGGGTGAACACCGCTGCGGCGGCACATGTGTGATCGGCGGCAACAACAACAAAATCGGTGCTGGTGTCTTTGACACCAATGTTGGCGACGTGGCAACTGAAACCGCGGGGGAGCGAAAGCGACATAGTGCAGGCCATGTTAGATGCCCGTGGTGTTTGTTAGCGGGTGCCTTTTGGGGTCTCGGCCAGACCGGCCCCGACTGCAGCAAAGATGTCGCCAAGCGCTTCGACCTGAGCCGGTGTGAGGCGATCGATGAGGTGCGTACGCACGCTGCGCACGTGGTCGGCGACGGCTGCTTTGAACGCAGCGAGACCTGTGGGCGTGATGGAGGCGAACGTGACGCGTCGATCGTTGGTGCACTGGGCTCGGCTGACATAACCGGCCTTCACGAGACCATCGAGCCGACGGGTGAGGCCGCTGGGCGAGAGGTTGAGTCGTTCGGACAGGTCGCACATGCGCACCTGCCCTTCGGGTGCCTCGCTGAGCAAGACCAACACCTCGTAGTCGCCCAGCGAGAGCTGATGGGGCGTGAGGCCGTGCTCTAGCGCAGCCTGCAGTTGATGGGTGGTTTCGATATACGCGCGCCACGCTCGCATCTCTGCGGGGGAGAGCCATTTCGTTGCCATGTTGGAGACACTAACAATTTTCCCGCCGATAGTTGCGACCGCAAATGATTGCGCTTACAATAGTTCGCATCGCAACTAATAGGAGAACCGCTCATGACCATCGCAGCTCACACCAACAACAATCCAGGAATCGCCACCGGCGTCTGGACGATTGATCCAGCGCACTCAACTGTTGGCTTTTCAGTACGTCACCTGATGGTGTCGAAAGTGCGTGGTCGTTTCGGTGCGTTCACCGGAACCATCACCATCGCCGACAATGCGCTCGAGTCAGGCCTCGACGCATCGGTTGAGATGACTTCGGTTGACACCGGCGACGCTGGTCGCGACGGCCACCTTCGTGGCGCCGATTTTCTCGACGTCGAGACGTTCCCGACCATGACCTTCGCCAGCACGTCGTTGAACGCCGTTGGCGGCAACTATGCGCTCGCTGGGAACCTCACGATCAAGGGTGTCACCAAGCCAGTTACGTTTGCGCTCGAGTTCGATGGTGTCGCAACCGATCCATGGGGCAACACCAAGGCTGGTTTCTCGGCCACTGCCGAGATCAACCGCAAGGACTGGGGCATCGAATGGAACGCTGTCCTCGAAGCGGGTGGCGTGCTGGTCGGTGAGAAGGTAAAGATTCAACTCGACATCGAAGCCGCCAAGGCCTAACGAGCCGGACCGAAGAGAAGGAACCATCGCTATGGCCAGTGTTCAACGTCTGAATCATGCAGTGCTGTGGGTGCGCGATGCGCGCACCTCTGCAGAGTTCTACTGCGACGTACTCGGGTTCGAAGTCGTCAACGACCTTGGGCCTGGCCAAGCGATGTTCCTGCGGGCAAGTGGCTCGGGTAACCACCACGATCTCGGCATCTTCAGCCGCGGCCCAGCTGCGACTGTGCCTGCTCGTGGCTCGCTCGGTTTGTACCACCTGGCTTGGCAAGTAGACACCATCGACGAACTTGTCGAGATCCAAGAACAGCTGCGAGCGCGCAATGCCATCGTCGGCGCTTCCGATCACGGCATGTCGAAGAGCCTCTATGCGGTCGACCCAGATGGCATTGAGTTTGAAGTGGTGTGGATGGTTCCCCGGTCAAGCTGGGAGGGCGACCGCACCGTGGCGCTCGATCTCGGTGTCGAAGTGCGCCGCTGGAGCGGCGTTGCAACCGCAGCAGAGGCCACGCAGCGCCTCTGATCGCAGCCAGCGTCAGGGTCTC
>JBAXER010000103.1:0-7514 GCA_037140375.1 Actinomycetota bacterium | reverse complement strand
GCGCCACAGCACTGCGCCGTTTTGGGTGACGCAAATAGTTGCATCTGCAACTGGTTTGCTGACTCGAAGCGTGAAGTGTTTTAGCGCAGCTGCGGCACGCGGCTGAACTGCTCCCGGCGAAATCCAAGTGATGGGGTTTTCAACCATGATGCGCAGTGGGTCGGTGGGCCAATTGTTGGTAGCCATAAACCCAGCCACTGCGTTGGCAACATTGCGACCGTCGAGCGCGCAGATATCGGCGGTCTCTGCGGGATGGATGAGGTTGCCGATGGCGAACACGCCGCGTCGATTGGTGCGCCACGAGCCATCGACAATGGGGCTGCGCGATGCAGCGTCGGTGGCGATGCCGCCGCGTCGGGCAAGTTCGTTGTCGGGAATCCAATCGCCGGTGAAGACCACGGTGTCGCATTCGATGCGCTGTCCGTTGGTCAGCGTGACCGCCTCAACTCGCTTGCGTCCGTGGATCTCGGCGATGTTGGCGTTGGTGATGATCGGCACGCGGTGACGCGAGGCTGTGGCGGCCCGAAGCGCTGCATACGACTGATGTTGGGGGAGTGGCGTAACCATCGCAACGACATCGCATCCGGCATGGCGCAAGGTGAGCACCGCCGAGAAACTTACGTGCTCGGCGCCAACGATGACGGCACGCGTGCCGGGGCGCTGATGATGGTTCGCCGTGAGCTGCTGCAGCGAGCCAGTGGTGAAGATGCCAGCGCCGCGGTCGCCAGCCACAAGCCGTGCGGCGCGTGGCCGCTCGCGAACGCCGGTGGCCAGCAGTACGCAACGTGCCGTAATAGCGGAGAGCCCGGCGGCATCGGCGATCTGCAATGTGGTGTCATCGAGCCAATCGACCGCAGTAGTGGCGGTGCGAACCGTGATGCCTGCAGCTTCTACACGTTTGCGAAGCTCGGCCGCATACCTCGGGCCGGTGGTGACTCGATGCAGATCGCGAATGCCGTAGCCGAGGTGCTCGGTGTGGCGCGGCACGCCGCCAGCTTGGGCTTCGCGCTCGAGCACGACCACGTTGGTGATACCTAGCTGATGCAGCGCCAGCGCCGCGCTCAGGCCTGCAGGCCCGCCGCCGATGATTGCCACGTCGACGCTTGAGTTCGATGCGGCGGTCATTGGTTGCCGAGCCAATCGCTCATTGGTTGTCCGCTTGCATTCGCGGCGAGCGCACACACTTCGGCGCTGCAGTAGAAGCCTTGGCAACGGCCGCCGAGTGCCCGTGTGCGGCGACGGATTCCGTCGAGCGTTGTAGCTGCGGGCGCCACAGTGCACGCCTCAACGATCTCATCGTTGGTGGTGCGTTCGCAGTGGCACACGATGGCGCCGCTCGAGCCACGTTGATACGGACGCTCAAAGGCTTCGCCGAGGTTGGTCACGCGAATCGAGCGCAACTCGTCGGAGGCCTTCGGAGTGACCGCAAGGCCGCACTGTTGTAGCAGCGCGAGGGCTTCTTCGGCGAGTGCCATAGAGGCCGTGAGGCCGGTGGAGCGGATGCCGCCGAGACACACGTAACCCAACGCTGAATCATGGCTGATCTGGTAGTCGGAGTGCTGTGTAGCGGCGCGCAACCCGGCATAGACCGCCGTGACTTCTTCGTTCAGCAGCGCCGGAAGAATGCGCTGACCTTTGGCGAGCAGAGCGTCGATTCCGGCTCGGGTTGAACCGGTTGCGGTCTTGTCGTCGATGTCGTCGGCGGTGGGTCCGAGCATGATGTTGCCGAACACAGTTGGCGCCACGAGTACGCCCTTTGTGTGCGATGTAGGCACCGGCAGAATCGTGTGCGACAGCAGCGGCCGAGCGAGCTTGTCGAACACGATGAGTTCACCGCGACGCGGTCGCACGGTGAAGCCGGTCAAGCCGAACAACGCGTGCACGTCGTCGCTGCGCAGGCCGGCAGCGTTCACCACGCAGCGCGCCCGCAGCGTGTGTTGCTCGGCGGTGCTGATCACGGTGATGTCGTTGGAGCGATCGAGTTTGGTGACGCTGTGATTCGGCAGCCACGTGACCCCGTTAGTGATGGCCTCTTTGGCGAACGCCAGTGGGGTGCTCCACGGATCGATGATGAACTCGTCGGGAACCACCATTGCGCCGCGTGCGCCGCTCGCGAGGTGCGGCTCAAGTTCGTACACAGACTGCGCGTCGATTAGCGAGGAGCCGAGGTATCCGTTGGCGATGGCTTTCTGGGCGCTGGTGTTGAGCGATTCAGCCTGCTCGTCGTCCCACGCAACGAGCAGCGCGCCGATGGGCTCAATGGCAATGCCCACGGTTGGCGCGTAGTCGTTGAGCAGTGCGTAGCCACGGGCAACGAGGCGTGACTCAAGCGAGCCGGGCGTGGCATCGAATCCTGTGTGCAAAATGGCGGTGTTGGCCTTGCTGGTGCCGGCGCCGATGTCGGGTGCGGCGTCGAGCAGCGCAACCTCAAGATGGTGATGCGACAACAAGCGAGCGACAGCGGTGCCCACTACTCCTGCGCCAATGATGACAACGTCGTAGACCTCAGGCATCGAGCTGCAGGGTGGCTTGGGCAACGGCGCGCCATGCGTCGAGACGTTCGTTGGCTTCGTCGATCGAGATGCGTGGTTCGATGACAGCAGATGGCTTCCATGAGTGCAGCGATGCTTTGCCGCCCGCGCCGAGTTGGGCAAACGCGGCGACGCCAAGCGCTGTTGCATTGGGCGATGGGTAGACCTCGATGGGTGCCTGCAGGAGATCTGCTTGCGTTTGAAGCAACACGTGTGATCGTGTGAGTCCGCCGTCGACCCGCAAGCGCACCAACGGTTTGCCGAGGTCGGCGCCCGCAGCACGAGCCAACCATGTGACTTGGGCAGCGATGCCTTCGATGACCGAACGAACCACATGCGCACGCGATGTGCTGAGCGATAAACCGGTGAGCGCGCCCTTGGCGTTGGGTGCCCAAAATGGTGCGCCGAGACCGGCGAGGCCAGGGACAAACGTGACCCCCTCAGGGCCAGCAACAGTGCCGCCCAGCGCGTCGAGGTCTTCGGGTCCGCTGATGAAACCAACCTCGTGCAGCCACGTGACCGCGGCGCCAACGGTGAACACCTGACCATCGAGGCACCACGTGGTGTCGTCGGGCAGCTGCCATGCCACGCAACCCACGAGGCCGTTGGTAGAGCGCGTCGGGGTGTGGCCAGTGGACGCCAGTATGAACGCGCCGGTGCCGTAGGTGCACTTCGCTTCGCCGGACTCGATGCATGACTCGGCAAACAGCGCGGCCTGCTGATCGACACATGCGCCGGTGACCGGCACGGGTGTGTCGCTGAACGCCGTGGTGTCGCCGATGTAACCGGCATTGCGAACGATCTTGGGTAGCGAATGAATGTCGATGCCGAACGCATCGCATGCCTCGGGACTCCATGTAACCGTGTCGAGGTCGACCAACAATGTTCGACTCGCCGTGGCCGCGTCGGTCACGAATGATCCGCACAGTCGATGCAGCAGCCACACGTCGGTGGTGGTGATGACCGCCGATGCGGCAACTCGGTCGCGAAGCCACGCGATCTTTGGCGCAACGAAGTACGGGTCGAGCTCAAGTCCGGTGATCTGGGCGAGCCGTTCGCCCCAACCATTGGCACGCATCTGCTCGCACAGCGGTGCGCTGCGGCGGTCTTGCCACACGATGCAGTTGCTGAGTGGTTGGCCGGTGCTGCGATCCCAAGCCAAAACGGTTTCGCCTTGATTGGCAAGCCCGATTGCGTCGGGGATGTGTCCGCCGGCGAGTTCGAGAGCGGCCCGGCCGGCGGCGAGCATGCTTTGCCACAAGAGTTCGGGATCGACCTCAACGCCGCCGTCGGGTGTGGCCGTGGGCGCGCACGCCGATTCGGCTTCGGCCACGACATGGCCGTGCGCCACAACGATTGCTTTCGTGGCAGATGTGCCTTGGTCGATCGCGAGAATGCGCATGAGCTACGCAGTCACTCTCGTGTGCGCTTCACGATTCATGTGGCTGTGTCCCTTGGGCGGAGCCGTGCAGTGAACGGAGTCGAGAGCGCTGAAGCTTGCCGATGTTGGTGCGAGGCAATTGCGACACGATGAACAACGATCGCGGTGCCATGAACGCGGCGATGTGCTCGCGGGCGAAGCCGCGCAGATCGTCGAGCGAAGGAGGGTTCGCAGGATCGCTCGGCACGACCCACGCAGCGACTGCTTGGCCCCATTGCGCGTCGTCGACTCCGACGACGCCAACTTCTTCGACGCCTGGGTGCAGCGCCAGCGTGGCCTCAACGACTTCGGGCCACACGTTTTCGCCGCCGGTGATAATGAGGTCGCCTCGGCGCCCTTGCACGCTCAGTCGGCCATCGGGAAGCCAGTGCCCCAGATCGTCGGTGTGCAGAAACCCGCGGCTGTCGATTGGCGAGTGACCATTGCGATACGTGCGCAACATCATCGGGCAGCGCAACAGGATCTCGCCGTCGGCTGCGATTTCGATCTCGACACCATCGAGCGCAACGCCGTCATACACAACGCCGCTGCCGGTTTCGGTGAGGCCATACGTAGTCACTGTGTTTGCCGGACGCGGATCGGGTGGTGGCCCGCCGCCCAGCACGATGCATCGAAAGATCGATGGGTCAATGCGGGTAAGCGCGGTGGCGACCAGCGAAGTGAGCGTGGCGCCGTCGGCCGCTGCTTGGGTGACGGCATCGGCATCGAAGCGAGGTAACACGGTGAGGGCGGTGCCGCGGTGCAATGCTCGTGTGATCACCGACAGGCCACCTACGTGGGACAACGGAAGGCAGGCCAGCCAATGATCGTCGTCGGTGACACCGAGACGCTTGCTGGTTGCATCGGCCGATGCCGCAACAGCGGTGTGAGTAAGCACCACACCTTTAGGTTGGCCAGTGGATCCGCTGGTGGCAACAACCAGTGCGTCGCCGGGTTCAACAGAACGTGAATCGTTGAGCGCCGACCGGCCGCTGGTGTCGATGACAGCGCCTGCGGCCATCGCGCGCATGACCTCGGCGCGTGCTGCTGTGCTGAGCCGCTGATCGATCGGCAGGGCCGCATCGCCGTCGCTCCACACCTGTTGAAGCGCGCCAACAAAGTCGGGTCCTCCAGGAAGATCGAGCGCGACGAGTTGATGCATTGCTCAGGCGAGAACTGGGTCGATTGGAGTGAGCGTGCCCAACGACTGCTCAATCAGCTCAGCGATCGAGAGGCACGACAGATCGTGGAACCGGTCGCCGATGACCTGAATGCCAACCGGCAAGCCGTTGGACATTCCTGCGGGGGTGACCGCCGCAGGGAGTCCGAGCAGGTTTGGTGGCAGCACGGGACGGAGTGTCTCGAGGGTCATCATCGCGCCATCGGAATCGGCGATGTCTGCGCCATGGGCGAACGCCGGATGCGCCCACACTGGAGTGATCAGTGCGTCGAACTGAGTGAAGAACTCGGCCCACTCGCACGCCACTCCGTAGCGCTCAGTGTGGATCGCGCTCCAGCCAGCAACATCGAGATCGGGGAAGTTCACGTCGGTGAGATCGAGGAAGCGCCTGCCGCCTTCGCCGAGCACCATGTCGAGCAGTGGACGTTGGCTGCGCAGATCGCCGCTGAGCAGAAGTCCCCACAGTTCGATGCTGCGCGCATAACTGGCGGGACTTGTTTCGGTCACGTGGTGGCCCATGTCGGCCAGTGCGTTTGCGGCGTTACGTGTGGCAGCGGCAATACCGGCGTCGGTGCGGCCGCCAGCTGGCTCTGGCAACACAGCGATGCGTAGCGGGCGGCCGGTGGGCATATCGCTGAGTACTGCAGGCACGCTGATGGGGTCGCGGCTGTCGACTCCGGCGATGGCCGTGAAGCCGGCGCGCACGTCGGCGATGCGGCGACCCATCACGCCTTGCACAGACATGATCTGAAACGAGATCGCGACATCAGTGGGTGGAATTACCGTTGCCGATGGCACGACTCCGGTGGTGGGCTTAATGCTGGCGATGCCGCAGCAATGCGCAGGGTTGCGCAGCGATCCGCCGAGGTCGTTACCGAGACCGAGCGGGCTCATGCCTGTGGCGATTGCTGCTGCCTCGCCGCCGCTTGAGCCGCCAGCGGTGACGTGCGGGTTCCATGGATTGCGGGTGAGTCCGTGAAGCTCGGAGTCGGTGTGCACTCGCAGTCCGAAGTCGGGCAGGTTGGTGCGGCCGATTGGGATTGCGCCAGCGGCGCGCATGCGATGAACGACCGGCGCATCGGTGTCGGCAATCGAATCGGCGAAGAACGGCACACCGCTGGTGGTCGGCGTGCCAGCGAGGTCGATGTTCTCTTTCACCGTGATGGGCACGCCGTGCAACACGCCCAAAGGTGCGCCATCGCGCTGGGCGCGATCGGCTGCGTCAGCCTGCGCCCGAGCTTCGTCGGCGAGCACTCGCACCACAGCGTTGAGGGCCGGATTCACCTGCTCGATGCGAGCCAGATGCGCGTCGATGACCTCACGACTCGACACGTCGCCGCGACGAATCATTTCAGCGAGCCCAAGAGCACTTTCACGCCACAGTTCACCCGACACGCCAACTCCTCTACGTTGCTTTGTTGCCCCAGAAGTATTGCCTGTATTCGTCGTCGGCGAGTGTTTCGGATCACACTGTGGCCATGACAAATGCAGTTCAGGTGGGTAATCGTTGGATCATCGGCTCGCGACCACGAACCCTTCCGGCAGCCGTGGTGCCTGTGCTCGTTGGCGCGGCCTGTGCTTCGGGCCTCGACAACACAGTCTGGTGGCGTGCTGCGTTGGCCCTCATTGTGAGCCTCGCACTGCAGGTGGGCGTGAACTACGCCAATGACTACAGCGACGGCATCCGCGGCACCGACGATGTTCGTGTCGGTCCGGTACGCCTCGTTGCATCAGGCCTCGCCCCAGCGAAGGCCGTGAAGCAGGCGGCGTTCAGCGCCTTTGGTGTTGCAGCAGTAGCCGGGCTTGTGCTCGCCGCAACTACATCGTGGTGGCTCATTGCCGTCGGTGCGGCAGCGTTGTTGGCCGCATGGTTCTACACCGGCGGGCCCAAGCCGTATGGCTATCTCGGCCTCGGCGAACTGTTCGTGTTCGTGTTCTTCGGACTCGTCGCCACCGTTGGCACCACCTATGGCGTTGCGCAACAAGTCACTGCACTCTCCATCGTGATGGGCTGCGCGGTAGGCGCCCTTGCGTGCGCGCTGTTGGTCATCAACAACCTGCGCGACATCCCAACCGATCGCGAAGTGGGCAAGAAGACCCTTGCCGTGCGTCTCGGCGATCAGCGCACGCGAGTGTTGTACGTGGCGCTTATTGGGTCGGCGTTTGTGTGCGCGCTGGTATCGGCTGTTGCGTGGCGTCCGTTGACGGCACTCGCTGCTGTAGCGATTGCGCTTGCTGTCGCGCCGGTTCGTCGCGTGGTGCGCGGTGCCGCGGGCCGAGACCTCATCGCCGTACTGGGCGAAACCGGAAAGCTGCAGCTGGCGTTCGGAGTCCTCAGCGCCGTGGGTCTCATCCTCAGCCGCTAAGCATCCTCAGCCGCTCA
>JBAXER010000102.1:0-7681 GCA_037140375.1 Actinomycetota bacterium | reverse complement strand
CTGCGGCTTGCAGCCCTTACAGCGTGTTCAAGAACGTGATCAGCGCGTCGTTGAACTGCTCTGGTCGTTCTTGTTGCACCCAATGGCCGGCTTCGTCGATCAGCGTGTGGCCGCGGAAATCGGGCAATGATTTCTGCATCCGCTCGACGCCCGTGGGGTCCATGATCAACACGCCATCTTTCGCGCCAGCGATGAAGTAACTGGGCATGGTCACGCGGTCGAGACCGAGGCCTTTCGCAAGCTCGTAGTTGGCATCGATGTTGCGGTAGTAGCTCACCGGGCCGAAGAAGCCGCTGTGGCGAAACTGGTCGGCGTAGTAGAGCAAGTCGTCTTCGCTGAGCCATGGCCACGGACGTGCGGGCGGCACCGGTGTGTCGGTAAGGAAACCGCTGCCCTCCATTGGGCGCATTTCGGTGGGCATCACGAAACCGTCACCGCTGGCGGACCACAAGAACTTGGCCATGTTCATGTACGGGTCGGCTTCGAGTTCGGCCTCGGCCGGCCCAACCTCTTGGAAGTAGAGCATGTAGAAGAAGTTGTCGCCCGCGACCATCTTCATCAGATCCGTGGGCTTGCCGATCCACTGCACGGCGGGAACGCTCACGCCAACAACGGCGCGCACCCGCGAGGGGTTCAGCCGAGCGTTCTCCCACACGATGATCGAGCCCCAGTCGTGGCCCACGAAGATCGCTTGCTCTTTGCCGAGGTCGTCGAGGATCGCGTTGAGGTCGTCGGTGAGATGATCGATGCGATACGCCTCAACCTCTTTTGGCACCGACGAGTAGCCGTAGCCGCGCTGGTCGGGGGCAATGGCGTGATAGCCAGCAGCAGCAAGCGCTGGCAGCTGGTGACGCCACGAATACGCGCCCTCAGGAAAACCGTGGCTCAAGATCACGGTGGGGTCCGCTGGGTTGCCAGCCTCAAGCACCTGCAGGTCGACGCCGTTTACGTGCAGCGTGCGTTGGCGAATCTCTGGAGAAAGCGTCATGCCTGCAGTATTGACTACGGCTCGACCGTTGGCCTACTTGGCGGCGCTAGGGATGGCGGTCTCGCTGATGGCGCAGAGCTCGCCCCACGTGAGTCCGTCGCTGCCCCAGATCTTCTCGAACGCAGCGTCGGTTGCGTCGGTGAAGCCGAGACGATTACGGAAGTTGTAACGCCAGCGCTGCTGATTGGTGGGCACGCCGAGGCGGTCGAGCCGACCAAGCGAATACGTCTCCCACGCAGCCACATGGGCCAAGCTGAGATCGTTGTCGGCCGGTGCCTCGCCGAAGCCGCCAACGAGTCGGTCGCGGGCCCGCAGCAACACTCGGCCAATCGAGGTAGCCGTTGCGGTTTCGCTTTGCTGACGAGGCTTGCGGGTGTCTTCGAACGCTCCGCTGCACGCACGGATGTGAATGGTCTCGCCGATCTCGCACGAGATGCCTGACAGCGGCGTGGTTTCATCGACATCGATGATGACGTCGTAGTCGTTCATGCCCAGCGCGTCGACCAAACCAGTGGCGATGCTGCGAATGACTTCGGCGTCGAACCACACGTAGTTGAACACCTCAGGAGTAACGGTGATGGTCATGTGCGCCCGTCTCTACTTGTGTGCCGATTGATCGGCGAGGCGCTTGGCCTCACGGATCTGGCCGACTGCAACCTTGCGTTCGTTGAGTGCTTGCATGCTGACTTCGGCGATGACTTCGACCTCGTCGTCGGTGAAGCCGGCGAGTTCGCGGAACCTACGGGCAAGGCCGATCGGCGACTCTTGGCTGTCGCTGCGAGTGCCGCCGTAGCTGAACAACTTGTCGACCACGTTCTGAAACTCGAGCGCCTTCTTGCGGCGCTCAGGGTCGTTCTCGGTGATCTTGCGCAACCAGTCGGAACCCATCTTCACGTGGGTGACTTCGTCGGCCAGCATCCAGTCTTCGCAGAACTCGAGGTACTGATCGCCGGCCAGATCGCCGAACTCTTTCATGGTGGTGAACACGTCGATGGCCAAGCCTTCGAGGGCACGGTTCACACCAGCGAGACGCAGCACCGGATCGGAGCTGCACGCCGCTTCGAACAGCACGGTGTTCTCGGCGTATTGGCCGATCTCACTGCCCATCCAATCGCTGAGCTTCACGCTGATTTCTACGTGGCGAGCTTCGTCCCAACACTGGCGGGCCATGTCGAGCTTCAGTGCAAACGGAGCCTCGGTGCCGGTTTCGAAATCCCAGCAGGTGCGACCGGCGCCTTCGAGCGCCTGGATCTCGCCCACAAAGATGCCGTGCATTAGGCCGCGTGCACCATCGCTGGCGTCGCGCCGTGAGGGCGTGAGGCGCATGTTGTTGGTGCGCTTGCTCGGGCCATCGGCATCGCCGTTGCCGTTGGCGTTGACGTTGACGGCGAGAGCGGTGCGTTGATCGGCCATGCGATCGGCAATGGTGATCTTGCTGAAGCGGCTATCGCGAGCCAAATCTTCGACGGGGAAAAACTTGCGCATGAGTTGGTCCTTTCGCTTAGAGCGAGCCGAGTGTGCCGATGCCGGCGATGCCGCCAGCCTCGATCATGATGGCTTCGAGCTTTTGCATGTGCGCCGCGGCGCGAGCAGCTTCTTCGGGAGTCTCGATGAGGCTCTGCAGAATCATTTCGCCATCGCGCCAATCGTCGAACTCATCTTGCAGGATGAACTTGAGCGAGCGGATCGTTGGCGCATCGGTGATTTCGCTAGTGCCGTTGAGGTGATACGTGTAGGCCGCGATGAACCGTGGGATGAGCACGCGATACACACCAACAAGCTTTTCGATGGTGAGCTCGGGACCTTCGGGCTCGGTCATTGCCTCGATGAAACGCACCATGGCGTCGTTGGCCGGCGCGGTGAGGCGCTCGGGGTTCATCTCGCGCAGCTCGGGCAGGCGCTTGTGCCACAGCTCGGCGTGCCATGCGTGCTTGTAGCAGTGGGTGCCGAGGCGCATCTTCACGTCGAGCTCGGGCACGGTGGCAACCCATCCGCCCAATGCTTCGAAGAGCTTCATTTCGGTCCACTTGTAGTTGCCGACGCGGCGGGCGGACTCTTCGACATCGAAGATGCCTGGCAGCGTGCGACGGTCCCAAGGGGCAAACGGTGCTCGTGGCTTATACGGATCGGCCATGGTGAAATCCCCCAACGTGGAAACGAAACTCCGTGCAGGTTACCCCACCGCCTTGGTGGCAGGGCAAGGGAGCCTTGGGGCGCGACTAGGGCTGGGGGGTCTGCGGCTGGCGGGTCTGCGGCAAGCGGCGAGCGGTGGGGCGCTCTGCCAACAGTTCGTCGGGCAGCGGCTGACCCGAGATTTCGTCGGTCCAGTAGGTGCCGGCTTCGAGACGAGCGAGCGCAGTTTCGACATCGGCCAGATCGGTTTCGATGCGGTCGAGGTCGATCTCGGTCGTAGCGGTGACGGGATCTTGCATGCGCAGCAGGTTAGCGCCCTCGCGTGGTCGCGCTGCCGTCGCAACTCGGTGGCGTACCGTAGTGCGTGGCACAAGTTCGACTACAGAACATCACTAAGCAGTTCGACGGCGTCACCGCTGTCGAAGACATCAACCTCGACATCGCTGATCGCGAGTTCATGATCCTGCTCGGCCCATCGGGCTGCGGCAAGAGCACGTTGCTGCGCATCATCGCCGGCCTCGAGGACCCAACCGAGGGCGAGGTCTACATCGGCGACACGATGGTGAACAACGTCATGCCGAAACAGCGCGACGTTGCGATGGTGTTCCAGAGCTATGCGCTGTATCCGCATAAGTCGGTGCAGGACAACATCGAGTTCCCGCTCAAGGTTCGCAAGGTTCCCAAGGCGCAGCGCGCTGCGGCCGCGATTGAAGCAGCGACGTCGCTTGGCCTTGATGAGTATCTCGATCGCAAGCCCGGCGCGCTCAGCGGCGGTCAGCGCCAGCGAGTCGCTTTGGCTCGCGCCATCGTTCGCAATCCGGCGGTGTTCTGCATGGACGAACCGCTGAGCAACCTCGACGCCAAGTTGCGTGGCGAAACTCGTGCCGAGCTCATCGCCTTGCATCGGCGCCTCAACTCAACCTTCGTCTACGTGACCCACGATCAGGTCGAAGCAATGACCATGGGCACGCGCATCGCGGTGATGTCACGTGGCCATCTCGAGCAAATCGGTACGCCGCAAGAGGTGTACGACAAGCCGTCGTCGGTGTTCGTGGCTCAGTTCGTTGGCATGCCACCGATGAACATTTTGCCTGCGGGTTCGCTCGAGACCGGCCCCCACCTTGTGGGCGTGCGCCCCGAGCATCTGCGCATTTCGCCAGATCAACCGTTGTCGCTGCAGGTGCAACTTGTCGAGCAACTCGGTCACGAGGTGCACATCACCGGCAGTGTGGGCGATCGGCGTGTGGTGATTCGCCAAGATTCAGCGGCGGTGGTGCCCGCCGTGGGCAGCGTCGTGCAGGTTGGCGCCGCCGAAAACGTGCGCCATCGATTCGATGCTGTCACCGAGCAGAGGATCGCTGAATGAAAAGAAAACGGCGCGACTCTGGGCTGGCGGCGCTCATGCTTGTGCCGTCGGGTGTGATCTTGCTGTTGTTCGTTGTGTACCCACTGATCAAAGCGGTGTGGTTGGGGCAACAACGATGCGGCGTCACGAAGTGCACGAACAATGGGTTCGATCAGTATCTCGATGCCTTCCGCAGCAACGAGTTTCAAGACGCACTCATCGTGACCGCGAAGTACGCGCTCATCACGGTGCCCATCGGCTTGGTGCTCGGTGTGGCGTTGGCCGTGCTGGCCGACAAATACATGCGCGGTGTCGGAATCTTCCGCACCATTTTCTCGAGCACCGTGGCCACCAGCGTGGCCGTTGCTTCGGTGATGTGGTTCTTCTTGCTCAACCCAAACGTTGGCGTGCTTTCCGAATGGATTGGTGGCATTGCCAAGACGCCAGGCCTGTTGCAGGATCCTCGGTCGGCGCTGTGGGCGGTGTCCGCGAGTTCCATCTGGGCCAACCTCGGGTTCACCTTCATCGTGGTTACCGCTGGGTTGCAGGGCGTGCCGAAAGATCTCTACGAAAGCGCGTATGTCGATGGCGCTGGCGGCTTCAGTCGGTTCACCAACGTGACACTGCCGATGATCTCGCCCACGTTGCTGTTCGCAACGGTGGTGCTGACCACTCGTGCGTTCCAGTCGTTCGGAGAGGTCGACCTACTCACCGAAGGCGGACCGTTGGGCAAGACCACCACGCTTACGTACCTCGCCTACGGATCGGGCCTTCCCACTTCTAACGACGACGGACTTCGGGCAACGGTTTCGGTGTTGCTGTTCGCAGTGCTGTTGGCGTTGGCGTTGGTGCAGTTCCGCGGTCTCGAAAAGAGGGTGCACTATGGCAATTGATCAGGTCTACGGCGCCCGCAAAGTGGGCCGCTACTTGCTGCTTACGTTCATGGCGTTCATCGTCATCTTCCCCATCTACATGATGGTCGTGGGTGCGTTGAAGCCTGGCAACAAGGTGTTGGTCAATCCGTTGTTGCCCACCGATTTCACCACCGGCACCCTCACCGAGGCGTGGCGCACTGGCCACTTGGGCCGGGCATTGTGGAACTCGGCATACGTGTCGGTGCTCATCACGCTCGCGCAGGTGGTCACGTCGATTCTGGCTGCATACGCCTTTGCGTTCCTGCGTTTCCCGGGCAAGACATTTGTGTTCGTTGCGTTCTTGGCCACGTTGCTGGTGCCGCTTGAAGCCACGCTTACGGTGAACCGCCGCACGATGCAGAGCCTCAGCTGGATCAACAGTTATAAGGCGCTCACCATCCCATTTCTTGCGACGGCGTTTGGCATCTTCATGATCCGCCAAGTGTTTCTCACCATCCCCAAAGAGATGCATGAGGCCGCATCGATGGACGGTCTCGGGCGACTCGGATTTCTGTGGCAGGTGGCGGTGCCGTTGTCGCGACCCACGATTGGTGCGCTTACGTTGTTCAGCTTTCTCACGTCGTGGAACCAGTATTTGTGGCCCACGTTGGTCACCACCAACCAGAAGTTCAACACGGTTCAGACCGGATTGAAAACGCTCAAACTGGCCGCGATCGACAAGCCGAACTTAGTGATTGCCGGCACCGTGATTGTTGCGCTTCCGATTTTCGTGGTGCTGATTGCGTTCCAGCGCCAACTCATTCGTGGTCTCACCGCCGGTGCGGTAAAGGGGTAGTGATGTCACGTCGAGTTGTGGTGTGCATGGTGGTCGTCGGTGGCGTGTTCGCCGCGTCGTGCCGATCGGGGCAGAGCCTCACCAATGCCGGAATCGATAAGGCGCCAACGCCTGTCACGGCGTCGACCACGCCGGGACAAACGACGGTGCCGCCAACAACGTTGCCGCGCAAGCTCGACTCGTTGCCGCCATGCGATGTCGCCGCGCTCGATACAGCCGCAGCAACGGCTCCCGTTGAGATCACGTTCTGGCACGGACTCTCGAACGAGCTGGGTCGCGAACTCGAACGTCTCACCGGTGTGTACAACGCCTCGCAGAACAAAGTAAAGGTCACCCTTCAGTTCCAGGGCGGCTACGAAGAGACCATCGACAAGTACCTGCAGAGCAATACCGACAGCCGCCCCGACATGGTGCAGATGCCCGAGTACATGGTGCAGCAGATGATCGACACCAAGAGCATCGTGCCCACCCAGGCGTGTGCCGAATCAGCAAAGTACGACACGTCGGCGTTCTTGCCGCAGGCGCTTGGCGCGTATGCCACCGAAGGCGTGCAGTGGTCGATGCCGTTCAACATGAGCGTGCCGGTGCTCTATTACTTGAAGCCACGGTTTACTGCCGCTGGCCTCGACCCCGAGGTGTCGCCTCGCTCGCTCGAGGAGTTGCTCGCCACGAGCAAGCAGCTCGTGTCGTCGGGTGCATCCGCCTACAGCCTTGCGCTCGACAGCGATTTCGATGGCGGCGGCGGTTGGTACATCGAGCAGTGGTTGGCCAAGAGCGGCGAGTTCTATGCCGACAACGAAAACGGTCGCTCGGCGCCAGCAACCCATGTGCTCTACGACGGCGCCGGTGGTGTGAAGTTGCTCACCGCGTTGCAGTCAATGGTCACCGAGGGCGGTGCTGTGTATGTGGGCGACAACGCCAGCGGGCAGGACACATTCTTGAAGCTGGCCGACGCTACGAAGCCTGCCGCAATGACCATCGGAACGTCGGCTGCGTTGGGCCCAGTACTTGCGATTGTTCGCGGCGGCATCATCCCCGGTGTGCTCGAAAGCGAAGTTGGCGTTGGCCCGATGCCCGGTCCGAACGACGGCAAGGGCGCCTTGGTTGGCGGTGCGTCGCTGTACATCGTCGATGGCAAGGGTGGCGCTAAAGCCGCCGCCTCGTGGGACTACATGACGTTCCTCGAGAGTGCTTCGAGTCAGTCGCAATGGGCCGCCGCTACGGGGTACATCCCAGTGCGTAACGATGCGCTCACGCTCGATCCGATCAAGAGCCTCTATGTCACCGACCCACGGTTCAAGGTTGCCTACGACCAACTCACGTCGTCGTTGCCGGGTCCAACATCGCAAGGCCCAGTGATCGGCCCGCACAAGGCGGTTCGTCGGGTGACGGCCCTTGCTGTAGCCGAGGTGCTCTCGGGCGGCGATGTGCAGACTGCGCTGACCAAAGCGGCCCAAGCCGCCAACGACCTGATCACCAACTACAACGCCCAAAACAAGTAACCC
>JBAXER010000101.1:0-7751 GCA_037140375.1 Actinomycetota bacterium | reverse complement strand
GCCCCAATAACCGGTGTTGTAGCCAAGCTTGATTGTCATGGCTCAGACGGTAGCCGCGGCGATCAGTGCTGGTCTGCCTTGCCGTGATCAGTTCGTTGGGGTGAACGTGACCGGCAGGTGTTGTGGGCCAAAGATGCCAACGTTGCTGGGCTTCCACGTGATGTCACCATCGATGCGCAAGTTGGGCATGCGCTTCGCCAGAATCGGCAGCGCCTCTTGCAACTCGGCTTTGGCCAGCGAGGCGCCGAGGCAATAGTGAATGCCGCTGCCCAAGGTGAGATGAGGCTGGCTGGCTGGCTCGCGGGTGATGTCGAACGTGCCGGAGTCTGCAAACACGTTGTCGTCGCGGTTTGCGACAGCGAGCGACGGCATCAACATGGTGCCTGCAGGAAAGATGATGCCGCGGTATTCGATCGCCTCGGAGGCAAATCGGCCGGTACCGCGAACGGCGCCGAAGTAACGCATTGTCTCGTCGACTGCGCGTGATGCGAGCTCGGGTCGATCGACCAGCATTGCCCACTGATCGGGGTGTTCGGCGAACAACGCAACGCTGCAACCGAGTTGGTTGCGAGTGGTGTCGGTGCCGCCAACAATGACCGCACTCACCATCATCACGAGTTCTTCAGTGTCGAGTTTGTCGCCGGCTTCTTCGGCTGCGATGAGCGCAGTAATGAGGTCATCGGCGGGCTTCGAGCGGCGCTCAGCGATGAGCTCGCGGGTATACGCGTCGAGTTCGTCCTGTGCCTTCATGATGATGGGTAGCTCTTCGAGCACGTTGCCGTTGAAGATACGCAATACGTCTTCGGCCAAGCGGCTAAAGAGCTGCCAGTCGCTCTTTGGGGCACCCAGCAGTTCGCAGATAATCGGGATGGGGTAGGGCTCGCAGATGTCGCTCACGATGTCGGCGCGCCCGATTGCGGCCACAGGGTCGACAAGGCTGTTGATGACCTCGCGCATAAAGGGACGCAAACGGTCGGCGGCGCGTGGCGAAAATGCTGGGGCTACAAGGCGGCGAAGTCGGGTGTGCATCTCGCCCTCGGCGCTCAGGATGCTGACACGGTCGCGAGCGAGAAACTCTGGATCGGTGATGCCCATCAGTTGCGGCAGAACACCGGCCGCGTTGTGCCAGCGCTTGTCGCGCAGCACCGCGGCCACGTCGTCGTAGCGCAGCACGGTGAAGCCAAACGGATTGCGCACGATCCAATGCTCGGTGGCCATGTCGCGCATCACGCTTTGCGCCTGATCGAATGGAACGTCGAGCAAATCGAGCGTTGGTAGGTCGAGGTCGAAGACAGAAACTGACATGCCTGCGACGCTAGTCGTCTTGCCCGGAGGGGGCTTCGTTGGCCGTTTGATCAGCGTGTGAGAAGTGCCACCGGGTCGCCGTAGCTCATACCTAACGCTTCGGCTGCTGGCCCGTTGGTGAGTTGGCCAGCGACCGTGTTGATCCCGTGAGCGAGCGCTGCATCGCGATGGGCGGCCCCGCCCGCGCCGAACATCGCGACCTCAAGTTGATAGGGCAGCGTGGCGTTGGTGAGCGCGTATGTGCTGGTGTGCGGAACTGCTCCAGGCATGTTGCCGACGCCATAATGCAGCACCCCATGCAGGTTGTAGACCGGATCGTTGTGCGTGGTTTCATGGATTGTCTCGACGCAGCCGCCTTGGTCGATGGCAACGTCGACGATGACGGCGCCCGGCTTCATGCTGCGCACCATGTCTTCGCTCACGACCACCGGAGCGCGGCCGCCTGCCACGAGGACCGCGCCGATCACCAAGTCGGCATCAGCGATGTTGCGCTCGATCGCGCCGCGGTTCGAGGCCAGGGTGACCACGCGACCTTTCTGAATCTGGTCGACCCAGCGGAGGCGATCGATGTTCTTGTCGAACAACACGACCTCGGCCTCCATGCCCGCTGCAATCCACGCAGCGTTCCAGCCAACGTTGCCGGCTCCGAGTACCACCACCTTGGCGGGCCGCACGCCGGGCGCTCCACCCATCAAGACGCCGCGGCCACCGTTGTGTCGCTCGAGATAATGGGCGCCCAACTGCGGTGCCAGGCGGCCGGCTACTTCGCTCATCGGCGCAAGCAAGGGAAGGGCGCCGTTCTCGGTTTGCACCGTCTCGTAGGCGATGCCCGTTGTGCCTGCGGCCAACAGGGCCGCCGCCACGGCGGGATACGCCGCCAGATGCAGATAGGTGAACAGCGTGAGGTCGGGTCGTAAGAACTGAAACTCTTCGGCCTTTGGTTCTTTGACCTTGACGACCATTTCTTGCGCCCACGCGTCGGCTGCAGTGGGAACGATGGTTGCGCCAGCAGCCACGTAATCGGCATCGGCGATGCTGGCGCCCTCACCAGCGTGAGTCTCGATGAACACCTCAATGCCGTGGCGCTCGAACTCGCGCACGCCGTCGGGAGTCATCGCCACACGGTATTCGGCGGTCTTGATCTCGCGTGGTACGCCAACACTACGAAGGCCGGACTGAACGGGTGGGGGAGTGCTCATGGGAACATACTGCCAAGTTCTGGAGAGGTGCTGTGACGGTGTGTTGAGCGCCGCGCCGCAGTGATCTAGATTTCTGCGAGATCTAGTCGTTGTACAGACCCGTCACCCCACGAGAGGACCAAGCCCATGCAGGGTTTCCAGAACTTCATCAATGGTCAGCATGTCGATGCAGCCGATGGTCGCACCACCGCTGTCATCAATCCTGCAACCGGTCAGCAGTACGCAACTGCTGCGTTGTCTGGCGAAGCCGACGTGCATCACGCGATGACCGTGGCTGCCGCAGCGTTTGAAGACTGGAAAGACAGCACGCCATCAGAGCGATCGCTGGCGCTGTTCCGTATTGCCGATGCTGTTGAGGCTCGCGCCGAAGAACTCATTGCGCTCGAGGTCGAAAATACGGGCAAGCCCATCGGGCTCACCCGCAGCGAAGAGATCCCGCCGATGGTCGATCAGATTCGTTTCTTTGCGGCCGCAGCGCGCAACCTCGATGGCAAGTCGGCTGGCGAGTACATGCGCGGCATGACCAGTTACATCCGCCGTGAACCAGTTGGAGTGTGCGCGCAAGTAGCGCCATGGAACTATCCGATGATGATGGCGGTGTGGAAGTTTGCGCCAGCTCTGGCAGCCGGTAACACCGTTGTGCTCAAGCCCAGCGACACCACTCCGGCTAGCGCAACGCTGCTCGCCGAGATCGCTGCCGAGTTCTTGCCCGCCGGTGTGTTCAACGTGATTTGCGGCGACCGCGATACTGGCCGCTCAATGGTCGTGCACGACATCCCATCGATGGTCAGCATTACGGGCTCAGTGCGCGCAGGCATGGAAGTGGCCGAGGCAGCCTCGCACAGCCTCAAGCGTCTTCATCTCGAACTTGGTGGCAAAGCGCCCGTGGTGGTGTTCGACGACGCCGACATAGAGGCCGCCGTCGAAGGCATCTCCACCGCCGGGTTCTTCAATGCCGGTCAAGACTGCACCGCCGCCACGCGAGTGCTTGTAGCGCCCGGCATTTACGACGAGTTCGTTGCTGCGCTCGGTGCCGCGGCGGCTGGCATTAAGACCGGTATGCCCGACGACGAAGACGTGTTGTACGGCCCCGTGAACAATGCCAATCAACTCGCTCGCGTCACTGGCTTCCTCGACCGTGCCCCCGATCATGCCAACGTCGTCGCTGGAGGCGCTCGTGTTGGTTCCTCGGGTTACTTCTACGCTCCAACGGTTGTGGCCAACCTTCGTCAGACCGACGAAATGGTGCAGAACGAAATGTTCGGTCCGGTCATCACTGTGCAGAAATTCTCCGATGAAGACGAGGCTGTGCGGTGGGCTAACGGCGTCGACTACGGCCTCGCGTCGTCGGTGTGGACCCGCGACTTCGGTCGTGCGATGCGCATGTCGAAGCGTCTCGATTTTGGTTGTGTGTGGATCAACACCCACATCCCACTCGTCGCCGAGATGCCGCACGGCGGTTATAAGAAGAGCGGCTACGGCAAAGACCTGTCGGCCTATGCGCTCGACGACTACACGCGCATCAAGCACGTGATGGCCAACATCAACAGCTAGACGGCATCGCGATCTAGTTGGTCTTCGGCGGCCGCTATTGCTCGTTTCACGAGGTCCTCAACATGAGGAACATCGATGCCAAGCGCTTGGCCGATGTGTACCGACCAGATTTCGGATCGAAGGTTGTTCTCAAAGTCGAGTCGACTACGAATGTCTGAGCGAGCGGCTTGGCGGTTCTGGCTGATCATCACGAACGTGGCAAGAAAGATGGCTTCGAGCGACACGATCATCGTCAGGAGACCAAACGGAAATTTGTCGAACTCGCGGCTCACTCCGGCGAGGCCGACGTTGAGCGCAACCCAGATGCCGAACCAGATGCCGTGGATGTAGACGAACTTCATCGACCCGGCGAATGAGGTGACGCCGTCGGCGATTGAACCTTCGGCTTTGCGAAGCGTGGTGAAGAGGCGTCGCTCATCGAGAACGCTGAAGTGGGCGGGTGCGCCGATCTGTCCGTCTTCGACGCCATCGAATCGATCGATGATTCGACATGCCTCGCAGTGGTGCTCAAACATCGGCTGGTCGGTAGTGCTCATGCAGTCCTTCTCGCGCTCAAGGGTCAGGCAAACTCGTTACTCACGAATGCTTAGTACTTGCGCATCGATCAAAGCGATGATGCTCAGCGCGACTGGAATGCTTCCCATGCGTTGTTGAAGACCTCAACCACGGTGTCGCCGATGAAGCGCAACTCGTCGGGTCCGCAGGTAAGCGGAGGCGAGAGCACCACCACCGGGTCGGCTCGATCGTCGGCACGACAGAAGAGCCCAGCCTTGTAGAGCATTGGTGAGAGATAGCCGCGCAGCAGCCAATCGCATTCGTCGTCGGTGAATGTGGTCTTGTTCTTCTTGTCCTTTACGAGTTCTGCCACACGGAAGTAGCCGCAGCCGCGAACCTCGCCGACAATCGGTGTGGCGGCGATACGGGCCATCACGTCGTCGAACACTGCTTCGTTGCGCAACACATTGCCGGGTAGGTCTTCGCGTTCGAGGATGTCGATGTTGGCGAGCGCTACCGCGCAGCTCACCGGGTGGCCGCCAAAGGTGAGGCCATGCAGAAAGGTGCGGCCCTCTTCGAGAAACGGCGCAGCGATTCGATCGCTGACGATGACGCCGCCCAGCGGGGCGTAACCACTGGTGACCCCCTTTGCGAAGGTGATCATGTCGGGCTGATAGTCGAAGCGCTGGCAACCGAACCAATGCCCAAGCCGGCCGAACGCACAGATCACTTCGTCGCTGATGAGCAGCACGCCATAGCGATCGCAGATCTCGCGAACTCGCTTCCAGTAGCCCGGGGGAGGCACCAGCGCGCCGCCGGTGTTCTGTACCGGTTCGAGAATGACGCAAGCGACTGAGTCGGGGCCCTCCATGATGATGCGCGTCTCAATGTCGTCGGCGCAGGCCAGTGTGCACGATCCGGCGGCGGCGCACATGCCACAGCGATAGCTGTTGGTGTTCACGACCTTCACGGTGCCCGGCAGTAAGGGCTCCCATGGATTCTTGATCGCGGGGATACCCGTAATCGAAAGCGCCCCCAGCGTGGTGCCGTGGTACGCGTAGTGCCGGCTGATGATTTTGCGCCGCATCGGTTGGCCAATTTCGGCGAAGTATTGCACCGCCAACTTCCATGCGCTCTCTACGGCCTCGCTTCCGCTCGAGGTGAAGAAGACGCGGTTCAAATCGCCAGGGGCCAACTCGGCAAGGCGAGCAGCGAGTCGTATGCCTGGCTCGTGGCCAAAGCTCCACAGCGGAAAGTAGGCCAAGGTGGCGGCTTGTTGCGTGGCTGCCTCGGCGAGTTCGCGCCGTCCGTGACCGACTTGCACGGTGAACAATCCAGACAATCCGTCGAGCAACCGATGACCGTTCTGGTCGAAGATGTAGTTGCCCTCGCCGCGGGTGATGATGGGCATTGGCTCGGTCTGGAACCCGTTGAGTTGAGTGAAGTGTCCCCACAAATGGCGCCGAGCAGCTTGCTGCAATGCATCAACGTTGTCGTCGGCGTGAGCGATCTGTGGGTCCATGGCTACCGATACTGCACCTCTCGCCGCGGAAGGGCAAATGTGCTGTGTTGTTTCAACAGCGTGAATTGGCTCGTCAGCGCAATCGAATGGTTCGTTCGCGGTTGCACGTGGTGTCTACACTGTCGACACCGCAAAGATGGGGGTACGAGGGTATGAGTCAAGATCGCGGCAGCGTCGAACTTGTCGACGTAACCAAGTGCTTCGGCTCGATGGTTGCCGTCGACAAACTCAACCTCAATATTCATGCTGGTGAGTTCTTGTCGTTGCTCGGTCCCAGCGGCTGTGGCAAGACAACAACGCTTCGAATGCTCGCCGGCTTCGAGCAGCCCGACGAAGGCCATATTCGCATCAGCGGCGAGTTTGTGCAGGGCGTGCCGCCATACAAGCGAGACGTCAACACGGTCTTTCAGCAGTACGCATTGTTTCCTCACATGTCAGTCTCCGAGAACGTGGCCTACGGCTTACGCCAACGTCATGTGTCCAAAACCGATATCGCCATTCGCGTCGCCGAAGCGCTCGACATGGTGAAGATGACCAAGCTCGCCGATCGCAAGCCTCGCCAGATGTCCGGTGGTCAGCAGCAACGTATTGCTCTCGCTCGAGCGTTAGTGAACCGACCAAGTGTGCTGCTGCTCGACGAGCCGCTCGGCGCCCTCGACCGCAAGCTTCGTGAAGAAATGCAGATCGAACTGAAACTCCTGCAGAGCCAGCTTGGCATCACCTTCGTCTTCGTCACGCACGACCAAGAAGAGGCCATGGGAATGAGCGATCGTATTGCGATCATGCTTGATGGTCATATCGAGCAACTCGCCGACCCAGAGACGGTCTACGAACGACCATCGTCGGCGTTTGTTGCTGGATTCATTGGCCGCAACAATTTCTGGCGCGGTGTTTCTACCGGCCACGGTGTACGTGCCAGTGACGGCACGGTCTTCGTGTCATCAAGCCCCGAAGAGCGCGTCGCTCAAGGTCAGCCAGCGCTTGCTGCTATCCGCCCCGAGTGCATTCAACTCAGCAGCGCCGACCCCGGCCGCTCGCACAACGTGATCGCCGGCACCGTTGCTGGAGTTTCGCATTACGGCGACGTGTTGCAATACGTAGTGCGCACTGCCGAGCGCGATGTGCTCTCGATGCTTCCTCGTCAAGGCGCGCCGCGCCTGGCCCCCGGAGATCCCGTGTTTTGTCATTGGGATGAATCCGAGGTGTACCAGTTCTCTGCCGAGCAGGCCGATCTCGTACTGCCCGATCCAGCCGAGGAAATTGCTCTCGAATAACCCGTCGGCTCGCCGACAAATCGCTCCACCAACGTTCCTAACATGCCGAATAGGTCTCCAGAAAGGGCCACACGCAATGAATCATTCAGACGACACCTCTCGAATTCTTATCTCGAAACAGGCAGCTCAGCGCGTGGCTGCCACCATCAACCGTCGTCGATTCTTGGCACTCGGCGGTGGAGCCGCTGCACTCGCTGCGCTCGCCGCATGTGGCAGTAGCTCAAGCTCGAATACCAATGCTTCGCAGAATTCGGGCGGCACCGAGCCGAAGAAGTTCGCCAAGAACCTCAACATGTTCACATGGGCCGAGTACGACGATCCCGATCTGTTGAAGAGTTGGGGCAACATCAGCCTCACCATCTTCAACTCAAACGAAGAGGCCATTCAGAAACTGGTTCAGGG
>JBAXER010000100.1:0-7866 GCA_037140375.1 Actinomycetota bacterium | reverse complement strand
AGCGACTTCTGCGTTGGCGACCGCTATCTCAACCCGATGCCGTTGTTTCATGTGGGTGCGCTGAGCCCGGCGATGATCACCACCTATCGCGGCCTCGCTCAGATTCTGATGCGATCGTTCGATCCGACGAAGGCGTGGGAGCTGGTGACCGAGGAGCGCATCAACAACGCGCTGCTTGTACCCGCAATGCTGCAGGCAATGCGGGTCACCTACGACCCCGCCAAGCACGACAAGAAGAGCGTTCGCTGGTTCCTCAGTGGTGCTGCACCCGTGCCGGTCACGCTCATTCATCAGTACCTCGAGATGGGCATCGACATCCATCAGGTGTACGGCCTCACCGAGACGTGCGGACCTGCCTGTGTGACCACGCCCGACATCGCCATCCGTAAAGCGGGCTCTACTGGCAAGAGCTACTTCCACACCGAAGTCAAAGTGGTGCGCCCCGACGGGTCAGAGTGCGACGACAACGAGTCGGGCGAGATCATCATCAGCGGCGACCACATCATGACTGGCTACTGGAATCGTCCCGATGCCACCGCCGAGAGCATTCGCGACGGATGGTTCTATTCGGGCGACATGGGTATTCGCGACGACGAAGGTTTCATCTTCATCCAGGACCGACTCAAGGACATGATCATCACCGGTGGCGAAAACGTGTACCCCGCCGAGATCGAGAACCTGTTGTTGTCATGCCCCGGCGTTGCTGACGCAGCCGTCATTGGCGTGCCGTCAGAGAAGTGGGGCGAGAGCGCGATTGCTATCGCCGTGCGTAAGGACCCCGAACTCGACGAGCAGACAGTGCTCGCGTTTTGCGACGGCAAACTTGCTCGGTTCAAGACGCCGGTTGCGGTGCGCTTCGTCGATTCGATTCCACGCAACGCATCCGGCAAGATCCTGAAGCGCGATCTGCGACTGCAGTTCCCTTCGCTCTAAACGACTCAGCTCTCAGGCGACGCCAAGCTTCTTGGCGATGTGCCCGATCACTTCAAGGTGTTCGTGCTGGGGGCTGAACAAAATGAGCTCGGCGTCTTCGTTCACTCGAATTGAGTGGCCGGCTGGCCAGTAGAAGACGTCGCCGCCCACGCAGTTCTCGGTTGATCCATCGGCGTAGCTCGCCACGAGGTCGCCCGAGATCATGTAGCCCCAGTGGGGGGAGTGGCAGACGTCGCCTTTGAGGCCCTCGAGCAGCGGTGCCAGGTCGACGCCGGCGCCCATGCTGAAGTACTCCACGCCCAGCACGCCGTAGGCGGCCCCGAAGTCAGAGAGTTGGCGTGCCTTAGCGCCTGGGATATCGATCTTTGTAGGGATGAGGTCTTTCGAGAGACGCATTGTGTTGTTCGCTTTCCGTGTTGTTTGTTTGGTTGATTGCCATACGGAAGGCGTGACAATCTGTGTCACAATGCGACAAGAAATCTGCGAGACCACTGGTAGGGCGGGCGCCGGAGACATGTTTGATGAGTAATGAAGTTCGCCTCGATCAGGCCCGCTCGGCCGTTGAGCGGGGTGAGTGGCAACAAGCACTCGACCTACTCGACAGCAGTGGTGACGCTGGTGTGTCGGCACTCGGCCTCGAGTTGCGCGCTCAAGCGGCCTATGGCAACGGCAACTACGAGAATGCGATCTCGGCTTGGGAAGACCTCTATAGCCTCCGCATCGCCGAAGGCGACAAGCTCGAAGCCGCTCGGGCCGCGGCCATGCTGGCGATGTTTTTGATGATCGATACCGGTCTGATGGCACCGGTGCGGGGTTGGCTCCGCCGAGCCGAAGTACTGCTTGAGGGCACGCACGAGACGGCTCCGCACGCGCTCATCGCGATGGTTCGAACCTACGAGCGATTCATGTGCGGCGATATGCAATCAGCTCGCCAGCAGGCCGAAATCGCGGTCGATCTCGGCACCCGACTTGGGGTCGCTCCAGCAGTCGTTATCGGCAGGGTGGCTCTCGCCCGACTCGTGATTCTTGACGGACGATTCGACGAGGGACTTCGCCTGCTCGATGACATTGCGGCGCTGCTGATGTCGGGCGAAGTCGATCCGTTGACCACGGGGATGATGTACTGCGAGCTGATCTGCGCGGCTCAGGGTCTCGCGCTACACGATCAGGCAGTTGAGTGGACCGACATGATGGAGCGCTGGCGCCATGGCGCCGCCTTCGGTGGGATTAATGGGCGCTGTCGAGTGCACCGAGCCGAGCTGCTCAGGGTGTCCGGCCCATGCGATCGTGCCGAGGAAGAAGCGTTGCTGGCATGCGAAGAACTGCGCCCGTGGATGCGTCGCGAGTTCGGGTGGCCGTTGGTAGAGCTCGGCAACATTCGTCTGCGAAAGGGCGACCTCGCTGGCGCAGAGTCGGCCTTTATCTCGGCACACGCGCGGGCTTGGTCGGCTCAACCTGGCTTGGCTCTGTTGCGCTTGGCGCAAGGCGATGTTGTGGGCGCGTCGACGATGATCGATGACGCCCTCACCAATCCCGACGATCTGCCATGGAAAGAGTGTCCGCCCTTTGGAGACCTTCGCCTCGCTCCGTTGCTCGCGGCCCAGGCCGAGATTGCTTCCGCGTCAGGCGACACGGCCGCGGCGCGCCGGGCGGCCGATTCGCTCGGGCACATCGCTGATCACTTTCCGAGTCCGTCGCTACGAGCCGGGGCGCAGCTCGCCGACGCGAGGGCCAAGCTGTTAGCCAACGATCTGAATGGCGCAAAGGTTGCTGCCACTGCGGCGACGGTGTCGTGGGTCGACCTTGGGGCTCCGTTCGATGCTGCGGTTGCGCGCACTGTGTTGGCCGAGATTCGTCGATGCGAGGGCAACCTCGACAGCGCTCGGCTTGAGTGGCACGCAGCGCGCGAGGCCTTCGATGCGTTTGGTGCGATGGGTTGGGTGCATCGCTGCGACGAGGCGCTCGCAGGTGATGCTTCTCGAGTTGTGTCGTCAACCCCCACGCCGACCCCCGCTGACATCGCTGACAACTCTGACGATGCGGTGTTTCGTGGCGAGGGCGACACACGGGTCGTTCGCCTCGGTGGCGTCACTGCAGTGGTGCGCGATCTCAAGGGCCTGCGTTACATCGAACGGTTGCTCGCCGAGCCCGGGCGAGAGTTCCACGTGCTCGACATGGTCGCTGTCGAGGTTGGCTGGCTTCCTCATCACGTGGCCGCGAACGACGGTCTCGACGACGATGGTCGACTGGCCGCACGCGGCGTTCCGGTTCTCGACGAACGCGCCCGTGAGGCCTATCGCCGCCGACTTGCAGAGGTCGATGACGATATTGAGGAAGCAACAGCGATGAACGACATCGCCCGGCGCGAGTTGGCTGAGCGAGACCGCGAGTATCTAATTGCCGAGCTGCGCAGCGCCGTGGGACTCGGCGGCGCACAGCGCTCAACAGGCGGCAGCGCCGAACGAGCCCGCACCGCCGTCACGCGCTCGATGCGGTACGCGCTCACCCGTTTGGCCGAACATCACCCGTTGGCCGCGGCGCACCTTGATCAACGAGTTCGTACTGGCATCTACTGCAGCTACGTACCCGACGAGTTGGCGCCAATCCGCTGGCGCTAGCTAGCTACCCGTGCGCGCGGTCCGTCCGTGAAGGGCTCCGGCCAATGCATCGTCCCACCATGCGTTCACTCGAGCGGCCACGTGCGACAACACAGTGGGGTCAAGTTCGTTGCGTACCGTCTGAAGGTGCTTGTCGAGTCCCCCGACGCTCGGGGCCTGGTCAAGTGCGATTGATGTGGTGAGTCCGGCGAGTACCCGCAACCCCTCAGCCTTTGCTTCGTAATAGGCCGAACCTGTTGCCAACAATGCAGGGGTGCCAGCCTCAAGCGCCCACAGGGCAACGTGGTACGAGTGGGTGACCACAGCGTCGGCGGCGGCCAACACGGCGCGGGCTAAGGCCGGATCGCTGACGAGGTCGATGATGCGCCATGGGCTGCGTCTCGGCGTCAACTGTGCGAGGGCTGCGAGCACGAGCGCCTCGTGTGGCTCGTTGTCGTTGGTCACGAGCCCAAGCACGGTCGCTCCACTGGTGAACGCCAACGCGTCGACGGCGTCGGCAAGCTCCGCGAAGTCTGCCGGGGTCGCGGTGCCGGCGTAGTGAGCGAGGCGCACGTGGAGCACCACGAACCGCTCGGTGGTCACTTCGGCGTTTCGCAGACATTCGGCAAGACGGTTCTCGTCGGCTCGTGCGAGCGACATCGCGTCGTCGCCAACAAGTTCGACCAGTTGGTGCCCGTCGCCTGATCGTTGCTCAATCACTTCGACCGAGAGATGGTCGCGGCATCCAAATACGTGTGCTGACTGCGCTGCTGCGATGACCAGATCGAGTTCGTCGTCGGTGCATGGACCAACGCCTTGTCCCGACCAGATGACCGGTACGCCGTGCTCAGCGAGTCGCCGAGCGATGCTGCACCGAGGGATCAACAGGGTCGGGGCGAACCAACTCGTGAGGTTTCCGCCGCCTGCGAATACCGCAAGGTTGAAGGCGCTGACGTCGAGTGCATTGGTTTCGTGCCATGTCTCAGTGACGGTTCCCGACCACGGCGTTGCCGGACCGTTGATCGTCGGCATCTGCCGGTCGGAGATGATCTCAATAGCCGCGGTTGGATAACCGGCTCGCACGCGTGAGACGACTGCTTCGCTGATGGCATCGTCGCCGAAGTTGCCGACACCACCCGGCACCACGATGAGGATGCGCGGCCCAGCTGCAGGTGCGCTGATGGCTTGGGTCTTGGCGTGATCCGGCCAGGGGATGCGCCACGTGGCGTCGGCGCGCTCGACAAACTTGGTGGCGCCGGGAGATGCCCAAAGAACACCAGTTGCAGCGTGCGCGGACACGATTGCGAACTGGTCAAAGTCGGGCTCGTCGTAGAGGTGGCTACGCGCAACGCGCCGCTCGAGCGCGCCCTGATCGGTGACCCGGCTGCTGTGCCTCAGCGGAGACAATCGATAGCGCCCCAACACAGTGGGCACGTATGCCAGAAGGCCGCCGCGGCGCAAGCATCGCAGCAGCAACTCAAGATCGTCGACCCACCCACCGAGTTGCGGGTCGATTGCGTATCCGCCGAGAGCGATGACAGCATCGACATCGATCACTGCCATCGAGTCGAACGAGTGGCCGAGGCTCAGGCTTTCTCGCGATGGGGCATAGGAAAAAGCCATCCACTGCGACTCATCGGGAGTGGCCGCGATGACCTGACCGTACGCGATGGTTGAACCGAGCGCATCGGCAACGGCGTATGCCTCGGCGACGCCATCGGGTAGGGCTCGATTGTCGGCGTCGAGCACCAACGCATGGCGAGTGGGGCAGGCCGCCAACAGCACATTGCGGGCACGAGCCAGGTTCATGTTCGAGGCCGACCGGATCACCCTGATCTGTGGATCGTCGCTCAGCGAGGCGAGCACTTGATCCGTCTCGTCGGTGGAACCATCGTCGAAGATCAGAATCTGTCCGGCACGCCCCTGTGGCACAGCCAACAGTGAGGCGCGAGCAGATGCCAATGCCTCGGGGAGCCAGCCGGCGTGGTTCCAGGTAATGATGATCACGCTGAGTCCGTCGATGCGTGACGTGATCGGATCGATGGTTGCGATCAGTCGGTCGAATGCGGCGTCGCGGGCCGCTGCAGAGGCAATCTCGCCAACAATCTTGGTCGCTTGGCTGGCGCTTGCCGCTGCCGAGCGGGCCTCTGCGGCTGTGCTCGCAAGTTCGTGTCGAAGCGCCACGATCTGCTCGTTGAGCATCGCAGAAACATTGTCGAGCGCGACTCGCAGGCTCTCGCTCTGGGACGACACGCGATTGGCGATGGCGTCGAGATGTGTCGGAAGTGACGAGGCAGCCTCGTTGATGTGCTCGGTGCGCACCGGAGTGAGGCGGATGCGGCTCAACCAGATTCGCAGTCGGGTCAGACGGCTCAGACGGCTCAGACGGGTCAGGCGGCTCATGCGTGAACTGCTAACGCTTGGTCGCGCTCGCGGCTGCCCGTGACAACCAACTGCACCGCCGCTTGGTGGCATCGCTGCAGCTGTTCGGCGTCTGGGTAGCCGCGTTCGATCTCGGCCAGCCCGATCACGAGTGCTCCTACTGTGGGCCCGAGCTCACCTCGAAGTTGTGCTGCGCGGTCGTCTGTTGTGATCTGGAGGGGTACGCAGCCGTGCGTGATCGCCTCGAGCAACGGCACACCTTCGAGGTAAGGGGCGTCGGACCACCAGCAACGCATGGTCGAGGCATTCAGTAAGCGCTGGACGGCATGAGGCGGCAGCCCCGGGGTTATCGCATCGAGCAACATCACGGCGCCACGACCCCAACGCTCGCTGAGTAGCGAAGCGATCTGCGATGGTCCGTGAGCGACTCGTTGGGCAATGCTCCATCGCAGCGGTCGTTTGGTCTCGACGTTTGTGTCGCACAGCTGCTGACGCATTGCAGCGGCAACCGTGAGCGGCCGTGCATGGCCGCCCCAGCCTCGTGCGATGCCCAGGTCGACTCGGCCGCGGGTGATGTCGAGTGCGGCCGAATCGGCCAAACCGGCGCGTTGGCCATAGAGGCCGCGAGCCCGATAGTCGAACCAAGCCTCGGCAAGGTCGGGCCGCAGCGGCGCAATTCGGTCGAGCAGCGATTCCATATTCGATGGCCACAGGACTTCGTAGTAAGGAGCGTCGCCCGGCAGCGCGGCGATGAGGTCGTCGGTAGCCAACGTGGCGGGAACGAGTCGCCGAATCGCCTCAGCCGAAAGCGTGGCCTCGAAGGTCTCAAGCGCAGCGTCGCCACCGTCTACCACGAGGGCGGTCATCGTCATCAGGCACTTCGTGCAACGTCCACAGTTGCGTCGTTGATTGCCCGCCCAACAGATCTTGATCTGCCGAGCCAAGCTGGGTTCGCTGCCCACCAGTGCCACTTTGTCGTTGCGGCTCAGTGTGCGTTGCGTAGTGAGCACCTTGGTGCGGTCTGTGCTCCAACCTTCGTCGAGTTCTGGGGTGCTGCCGTGCGGTTTGCGGTATTTGTCGTTCAACGTCGACGAAATGAGCAGCGTCTCCAACAAGGGCCCGAGGGCCAGAGCCGTGCTGATCAGAACGGTTCCGAATGAGCGTTCCCAGTTGACGAAGCGTTCGACCTCGGTACGAAGATTCGTGGTCATTGCAATCAACGGAAGGCCGACTGAAGCAGCCGCTCGTTTGGTGTCGAGCAGCACCATCGCGGCCACGGATGGCGAATGGTTGGGTTCAAGATCGGCGACGCTCAACAGGTGAGTAACCCGTGGCCCGATGCCCCGCATTGATTCGATCAACGTGGCAGTGGAATCAATTCCTCGGGTGAATAACAGTCCGGTGCCATGACCCGGAGCGAACGGTTGCGCAGCGGAGGTGGCCTCGATGTTGGGCGAGCGCCAACGCCACCAGTCGTTACACAACGCCGCTGCGTGTGTGGCCCCGCGCAATTGTGTGGGCGATACGGTGCCCTCGATCGTGAGATCTTCACCAATTGCGGCGGCGACCAATGTCGCCACTGGCACCCATGGGCTCATGCCGAGGTCAAGCAGACCTTCATGTGCTCGGGGGACGCCCACCCACCACTGATGGCATTCGCCGCCGAATTCGACTTGGGTGACCACTCGGCTCTCAGCGCCGTGGTGCACAAGGCGCGGCATGGCTACTTTCACGGACGCATTGTAAACCTCGAGTCACAACTCGGGCCCGACCGTGGTGGCATCTGGAACTACGGCCGGGCCACTGGCCCGAACTGAGCACCAGCGCGACTCGGCAATAGCCATCTCGCTCGGGCTAGGCGACGTGGGTCCAGTTTTCGGTAGAGGTGTGCGCTGGTGCTGTGCCGGGTGGTGTGCCGGGTTGGGTTCGTTGTGATGGTTCGGGTTTTCGGTTG
>JBAXER010000099.1:0-8728 GCA_037140375.1 Actinomycetota bacterium | reverse complement strand
TTCTTGCTGCCATGAAAGGTGCGATGTGACATGTTGAGCAAACCAACGAGCGATCAGATGATCATTGGGATTGCGCGTGACCTGCGCGAGCAAGTGCTTCCCCATCTCACTGATCAACCGGCTGTGGTCGTGATGGGCATGATCGATCAGATTCTGCGCAACCTGTCGGTGCGAGTGGCCAACGAGATCGAGTGGATGCACGAAGAAGTGGCTGCCATCGCCGCAGTGGCAGGGCGCGACCCAGGGTCGCCACAGTCGTTGCAGCTGCAACATGTCGTCGAGTGGTACGGCAGTGTGAGTCGTTGGCTCAGTGCGGGTATCGAAGCTGCCTATGCCACCGGCGATCAGGCCGAGATCAACAAGTGGCGTGCGCTCATCGAGGCGCGCAGTGCACACGAGCAGGCGATCATGGGCAGCCTCGATCTCGTCGGGCGCGGCTGAATCACTCAGCCTTGTGTGATGCGCCCTCGGTAGGGTGCTTCGGCCATGGCCAAATCGACACCGCTCGTCTCCACTGCAGAAGGCAGCAACCAAGACTCGTTCCACGGCGTCGATTGGATGCTGCTTGGTGTTGCCGGTGGCGTCTGGGGCGCGTCGTTCTTCTTCATCGCCGAAGCGCTCGACTCGTTTCAGCCGATGCTCATTACGTGGCTACGTGTGGCCCTTGGGTTCGCGACCTTGTCGTGCGTGCCCCGAGCACACTCGCCAATCGATCGCCAAGATTGGCCCAAGGTGGCCCTCATTGCGTTGGTGTGGATGGCGTTCCCACTGAGCATGTTTCCATTGGCCGAGCAGCATGTGTCGAGCAGTGTGGCCGGCATGCTCAACGGCGGCACGCCAATTTTCGCTGCGGTCGTTGCGACGGTGTTGCTCAGGCGGCCGCCGGGCAAACGTCAGCGACTCGGGCTGATCGTGGGCACTCTCGGTATTGCGTTGATCGGTTGGCCCTCACTGCGTGAAGGGTCGAGTTCGGCCATTGGTGTTGGGCTCATCTTGCTGGCGCTGTGCTCATACGGACTCGCCATCAACATCGTGGTGCCGATGCAACAGAAGTACGGAGCCCTGCCCGTGTTGTGGCGAGCTGCAGGCATTGCTGCGTTGATGCTCGCTCCATTCGGAATTGCAGCTGTGCCGGCTTCTTCGTTTTCGTGGCACTCGTTGTTTGCCAACATTGCGCTTGGAGTGCTCGGCTCGGCGGTGGCTTTTGTGGCCGCAGGCACCCTGGCCGGTCGGGTCGGCTCAACGCGGGCGGCGATGACCACCTATGTGATTCCAGTGGTCGCGTTGTTCCTTGGCGCCGCCGTGCGCAGTGAGGCCATCGCTGTGCTGAGCGTGGTCGGATGTGCCACGGTGTTGTCCGGAGCGTTTCTCGCAAGTCGCTCTGAGAAAACATAAATGACGATGTGTCGCAGGGTCCATTGTCGTATCGGCTAGAAACGTTGTACTACCGTCGGTAGATGAACAGTGATCGACGACAGTTTGTCGATCTTGTGAAATGAACGATTCTTTCTTTGAGTAAGGGGATAACCATGAGGAAACGCAGTTACAACATTGCCGCTGCTCTGATCGTGCTCAGCTTTGGAGCTGCAGCGTGTTCAGAGACCAAGACAGCGACAACGCCAGATACCGCAGCTACCGACTCGACCACTGCTGTGGCCGACACGTCCGGCGGCGAAACAACCACCACGGCGGGCGCGGGCGAAGAGCTCAACAAGTGGGCCCTCGACTACACCGGTGGCACCGCTGGCGCAGCTACCGGCGACAGCGTGAAGGTTGGCTATGCCAACGACGAAGACTTCTTCCCCGAGAACACCATCGGCATCAATGCCGCGCGTGAGTATCTCAACGCCGAGCTCGGTGGAGCTGGCGGAAAGCCGATTGAGCTCGTTTCGTGCAAAGTCTCGAACGCGGAAGATGGGGCCAAGTGCGGCACCCAGTTCGCTAACGACCCAACGATTGCCGTTGTCATCACCGGCACCATCTTGAACGGCAACCAAGAGCTGTATGACACGCTCAACGGCAAGAAGCCAGTCATTGTCGGTAACGGCGTGACCTCAACCGACTTTCTGACTCCTGCTGGCCAGGCCTTCACTGCAGGCTCGCCTGGTGTTGTTACCGGTCTTGCCGGCTACATCGCCACAGGGCTGACCCCGACACCAAAGAGCGTTGCGATCTTGGCCCAGAACAACCCAGCGGGTCAGGCAGCTGTGCCATTGCTCATCGCTCCGGCGTTGAAGAAGGCCGGCATTGCCTACACCCCTGTGTTCGTCGAAGACTCAGCGTCAGCTGCCGACGTGAAGGCTGCGCTCACCGCAGTCGGCGCCGATAAGGCCGATGTCGTCATGACGATCATCACCATCCAGCAGTGCATCAACGTGTACGACGCGCTGAAGCAGTTGGCGATCACCCCAACCGTGATCACCACCGGTTTGTGCTTCGGCACCCCGATGACCGACCACCTCAAGCAGGCCGGCGAGGCCGGTCCGGTTCCCGACGGTTGGTACTTCGGTGGCTACGGCTACAGCTACTTCCGCCCCGACCTCGAGAGCGGTATGCAGACCTACATCGCCAAGGTGCAGCAGTACGGCAAGCCCGCACCAAATGCGACCACGCTTGAGTACACCGGCTTCGCTGGCCCAGAGTTCGCCAACCTGATGACCTTCGCCAAGTTCGTGAACGCCGCAAAGGGCGCAACCGACTTCGCAACCATCGATGCCGCTATCCGCGGCTTCACCGGTCCAATGATGTTGCAGGTGGGCCCGCTCAACTGTGGCAAGCAAGTGATCTTGGGCGTTCCGTTCCCATCGGTGTGCGGTGCCCAGATGGGTATCCAGCAGCTCAAGGGTGGCGAGTGGATCAGCATCGCTGACGGCCTCAACGGCAAGCCGATTGACGCCACTGCGGTTCAGTCATAGTTCATTCGGATATCAAGTAATCAAGGTGGTGCGCCGCGAGTGCGGCGCACCACCTTTTGCAATATGACGTTCAACGAGGGGTGAGGGCCGATGAAGGGTCTCGTAACAAAGTTTTTTCAATGGTTCATCGGGCTCAGCGCGCTGGGCATGGTGATGTGGGCATTGCTCGACACGAACACCAGAAACCAATTCCTCACCGGCCCAGGCTTGGCCAGCGGCGCGCTCATCGCTGCTATTTCGTTGGGCTTAGTTGTTACCTATCGCGGCTCGGGCGTGGTCAACTTTGCCAACAGCGCGATCGCAATGTACGTGGCCTACGTGTATGCAGTGCTGCGCCGCGATGGCGACCTTTTTCTTCCACCGCTGCCGAACCCCTTCGCGTTGATCGAAGGCGTCGCTCACAAACTCGATTCCGCTTCAACGCTCGATCTTCCCGATTGGCCCACACGAATTTCGTTTGGGCCCGACATGCAATTCTTGCCTGCTCTGCTCATCTCGCTGTTGTTCGCAGTGTTGCTCGGCCTTGCGCTGCACTACTTGATCTTCCGGCCATTGCGCTCGGCGCCGCCGCTCGCCAAGGTCGTTGCATCCATCGGCCTGTTCTTGTATCTGCAAGCGGTCATCGTGCGCCGCTTTTCTATTCAGCCCTTCGCCGTTGAGTCGATGCCGTTCTTTAGCGGCTCAAAGCCGCTCAAGTTGCCCTTGGGCATCAGCATGAACTCCGACGAATTGGCCATCGCAATCTTGGTGTTGGTGCTCACCGGTGCGCTCTACGCTGTGTTCCAACTCACCCGCTTCGGCTTGGCCACGCGCGCCGCATCCGAAAACGAAAAGGGTGCTGTTGTGCTTGGCTTCTCGCCCGAGTTTTTGGCCGGCACGAACTGGGTGATCTCCACGGTCATTACGGGTCTGCTCGGCATCTTCGCTGCCACCGTGTTGCGCACGGTTGACCCGTCGGTGCTTCCGGCGCTCATCATTCCAGCGCTCACTGCGGCCCTCGTTGGCAGCTTCACATCGTTTGGTTGGACCACATTCGCAGCCATGGTGCTGGGCATGCAGTACGGGCTCGTGAAGTACCTCGAAGCGCAACACCACTGGTTCCCCAAGTCGGCTGGGAGCGCCTTCCCTGGCATGGAGCGGGTACTCCCGCTTGTGGTGATTGTGTTGGTGTTGTACCTCCGTGGCAAGAGCCTGCCAACTCGCGGTGCCATCAGCTCGGGCCGATTACCGTTCTCGCCGACGCCGCCGCGTTGGGCCACTCGCTATGCCGGGCCCGCCCTCGCTCTGGCGGCGGCCGTGTGTGGCCTGTTTGTGTTCGGCCCCACCTTCCGTTTGGCCTTGGCCAACTCGCTCATCGGCATCATTATCTGTTTGTCGATCGTGGTGATCACTGGTTACGTCGGGCAGATTTCACTGGCGCAGATGGCCTTTGCCGGCATCTCTGCGTACTTGGTTGCCAAAATGACCACCGAGCACAACGTGCCGTTCCCCATCCCAATCTTCATTGGTGCGATTGTGGCGATGTTTGTCGGAGTCCTCGTTGCCCTACCCGCGTTGCGGGTGCGCGGCGTGAACTTGGCAATTGTCACGCTCGCTTTTGCGGTGGCAGTAGACCGCGCAGTCTTTGGCAACCAGTCGGTCAACGGCGGTTTCAAGGGCGCTCCGGTGAAGGTGCCATCGCTCATCGCGCAGCCACGCGATGTGCAGTACAAGATTCTGGGCTTCATCGCCGGCGACGGTAAGCAGCCCAACCCGATGACAGCGCTGTTCTGTCTCGTCGTCGTGGTCGTGCTGTGTTACGCGGTCGCCAACCTTCGTCGGTCGGCAACCGGGCGCCGACTGCTGGCCACTCGCTCGAACGAGCGCGCCGCAGCCGCGGCCGGTGTCAACGTGTCGGGTATGAAAATCCTCGCCTTCGCAGTGTCAGCGTTTATCGCTGGCATCGGTGGCGCTGTATCGGCGTATCGATTCGGTGGCGTTACGCCCGACAAGTTCAACTATGTGCAGTCGCTCACGTTCTTTGCGTTTGCCTACCTTGGCGGCATCACTAGCGTGGCTGGTTCCATTAGCGGCGGACTCTTGGTGGCCGGTGGTCTGGTCTTCACGTTCGCCAGCGAAACACTCGGCGTGCCCAGTGAGTTCACCCTCATTCTTGGTGGCCTTGGATTGATCATCGCCTCTGTCCGCAACCCCGAAGGCATCGCTGGCGCGGCCCGTCAGATGGGCCAAGCGGTGCAACACAAGTTCGCACGACAACGACCCAGCGGCGATACTGCTGACGGTTCGTCTGCCACTCCTGCAACTGAGAAAGCTGGTGCTCACTGATGACGACCTTGCTGCAGACAACCAGCATGTCGGTCACGTTTGGCGGCCTCAAGGCCGTCAACGAAGTCGACTTCGCCGTGCAGAAGGGACAACTCGTCGGCCTCATTGGTCCCAACGGTGCTGGCAAGACCACCTTCATTGATGGCATCACCGGTTTCGTCCCCACTACTGGTCGCATCGAGTTCGCTGGCCGCGACATTGGCTCGCTTCCACCTCATCGCCGCGCGAAGTTGGGCCTCGGTCGCACATGGCAATCGCTCGAATTATTCGACGACCTCAGTGTGCGCGAGAACCTGCAAGTGGCCGCCGAGAAGCAGTCGGTTGGCAGCTTCTTCGCCGATCTCGTGGCGCCGCGTCGCTCACGCGATAGCTCGTCTACCGATTGGGCGCTCGACGTACTGGGCATCGCCGATCTTGCATCGAAGATGCCCAACGAGATCAGTCAGGGTCAGCGCAAGCTCGTCAGCGCAGCGCGAGCGCTTGCTGCTCGACCCGAGTTGGTGTGCATGGACGAACCTGCAGCTGGCCTCGACAGCGCCGAATCTCGGGTGCTTGGCGACCGACTGCGCGACATCATTAGCGCCGGGTCAACAATCTTTTTGGTCGACCACGACATGGGTCTTGTGCTCAACGTGTGTGACTACATCTACGTGATCGAGTTCGGCGTCAAGATTGCCGAGGGCACTCCAAGCGAAATTCAAAAGAACCCCCGCGTGATCGAGGCCTACCTTGGTCACTCGGCCGAAGAGGAGACGCACTGATGGCTCTGCTCGAGATCGACGATCTTTCCACCGGTTACAACGGTGTCCCGGTTGTACGTAATCTGAACCTCACGGTCAACGAAGGCGAGATCGTTGCCCTGCTCGGACCTAACGGCGCAGGCAAGACCACCACGCTGTTGACCACCTCGGCGCTCAACCCGATTTTGTCGGGCGACATCCGCGTGCTTGGCAAATCTGTCAAGGGTCGCCGCGCTCACATGATCGCTCGCGAGGGCTTGGCGCATGTCCCTGAAGACCGCAGCCTGTTCTTTCAGCTCACCGTGCGCGAGAACCTCAAGTTGGGTGCAGCGAAGGGTTCGGCCAACTTCGACCAGGCGCTCGGGTATTTCCCTGCGCTCGACAAGCTCATGGATCGTAAGGCTGGCTTGTTGTCGGGTGGCGAGCAGCAGATGCTGGCCATGGGCCGTGCGCTTGCCACAAGCCCCAAGCTGCTGATGGTCGACGAGATGAGCCTTGGTCTGGCGCCCATCATCGTCGAGCGCCTGTTGCCTGTGTTGCGACGCATTGCCGATGAAACCGGTGCAGGTATTTTGCTGGTTGAGCAGCACGTGCATCTCGCGCTTGAGGTAGCCGATCGGGCCTATGTCTTGAACCATGGCACGCTCGAAATCGAGGGTGACGCCAAGCACCTGGCGGCCAACCGCCATCTCATCGAGAGCAGCTATCTCGGTGGCGGCGACCACGCCACGCCCGAATGATTGCCCGTTAGTGCCGCTGATGAAAGACCCTGCGCCTCTGGCACAGCACTAACGTCGACACCGTGGACATCACAGCTACGCCGGCTTGGTCGGCCCTCATCACGCATGCGCGCGCTCAGTCGATGGTGTCGTTGCGCGACGCCTTCGCGACAGATCCGTTGCGAGCCGAGGCGTTCACCGTGAAAGTGGCCAACCTGCGTGTCGACTTCTCGAAGCAACGCGTTTCGGCGGCCACCATGGGTCTGCTTGCTGAGGTTGCTGAGGCCGCTGGCGTTACCGCGAAACGCGATGCGATGTTTGCGGGTGAGCGAATCAACACCACCGAGAATCGGGCGGTGTTACACGTGGCGTTGCGATCGCCGCGCAACACCGTCGTCACCACCGCTGACGACGCCGGGCAAGTTCGCAACGTGGTTCCCGATGTGCACGACACCCTCGATCGCATGGCGGCGTTCGCTCATCGAGTGCGCTCGGGTGCGTTTACGGGGCACACCGGCCAGCGCATTCGCACGGTGGTCAACATCGGTATCGGCGGTAGCGACCTCGGACCGGCGATGGCCTATCAGGCATTGCACGCCTACAAGCAGGCCGACATCGAGTGCCGATTCGTGAGCAACGTAGACGGTGCCGATATCGCCCAAAACCTTGCCGATCTCAATCCAGCGAGCACGCTGTTTGTGGTCTCATCGAAAACCTTCACCACTATCGAGACCATCACCAATGCCGCAACGGCGCGCGATTGGTTGCTCGCTGGCCTTGGCGCACACGGCGATCAATCGGCAGTGAGCAAGCACTTCGTGGCCGTGTCGACCAATGCCACTGGTGTCAGTGCGTTCGGCATCGACACCGACAACATGTTCGGTTTCTGGGATTGGGTGGGCGGCCGGTACTCAGTGGATTCAGCAATCGGTCTGTCGCTCATGCTCGCTATTGGCCCCGATGCCTTCGCCGATTTCCTTGCTGGGTTTCACGCCGTTGACCAACACTTCTTGCACACGCCGCTGGCTCAGAACGTGCCCGTCATCATGGCGATGCTTGGTGTCTGGAACAGCAACATGTTGGGCGCGCAAAGCCACGCCGTGCTGCCCTATGCCCACGAGCTCAGTCGGTTCACCGCGTATCTGCAGCAACTCGACATGGAAAGCAACGGCAAGTCGGTACGCCGCGATGGCTCGCCGGTTGTCGGTGAGACCGGACCCATCGTGTGGGGCGAGCCCGGAACCAATGGCCAGCACGCCTTTTATCAATTGATCCATCAGGGCACCCGGTTGGTGCCGGTGGACATGATCGGTTTCGCGCACCCCAATCACCCGCATCGCAATCATCACGATCTACTGATGGCCAACATGTTCGCTCAGACTGAGGCGTTGGCTTTCGGCAAGACCGAAGCCGAAGTGATCGCCGACGGCGCGTCGTCAGAGCAAGCGCCACACCGGGTCTTCACCGGAAACCGGCCGAGCACCACCATCGTTGCTTCACGGCTCACACCGCGAGTCCTTGGCGAGCTCATCGCGCTCTACGAACACAAGGTGTTTGTGCAGGGCTGCGTGTGGGACGTGAACAGCTTCGACCAATGGGGCGTCGAGTTGGGCAAGGTACTCGCTCATCGCATCACGCCCGAACTGTCGGCGGTCGAGAGCAACTCGAGCGCAGTCGTTCACGACAGCTCAACGGCAGCGCTGATCCAGTGGTACCGCGACGAACACCAGAGCGCGCCTTGAGCCGTCGTTCCCGAATCAATGGGATGGTCGTCACCTTTCTCGCTGCAGTGACGGTGTCGGCGTTCGCTGCTCTGTTTGCCTTCGCGTTCCGCCGCTCGATCCACTACCTCCTCGAACACTTCGGCGGTGACGAGCGATCTACCGCGGTATCTCAATCCACCTCTCCGCTGTTGGTGTTTGCGATTGTCACCGGTGGACTACTGCTCGCCAGTTGGCTTGGTCGCCTCGCAGCGCGTTGGCGTCACGAGCGCCTTGGGCTCGCTCAAATTGCTGAAGCCACGCGCGGC
>JBAXER010000098.1:0-8810 GCA_037140375.1 Actinomycetota bacterium | reverse complement strand
GACTCGCGAGTAGCTCAACAGCCGAGCACCGTTGAGTTGCGCAACATGCGCTGCTTCAACTGCTCCGGCCGTGGTTGCTGCAAGTGCTGCCGCGTCAGCAGCGTTTTGGGCAATTCCCGCCTGGGCAAACCCCACTGCGAGTCGTGCAACCCCAAGGGCCAGAGCCATCAGCAGCGACACCGCCAAGAGCGCAAGCATCACGGCTTGCCCTGAATCTGCTTGCCGTGAATCGCGACAAGACCCCATGTTGTACCTCCGTGCGCCGAACCGTCATACAGATGGCCAACGGCCACGATCGGCGCACGAAGCGCAAGAGGCGAGGTTTACTCTTCGGTATCCGAGGCCAAGATCGGTGCCACTGAGGCAACGGTTTGGCCTTCGTCGAGGCTCATCACGCGAACGCCCGTGGCATCTCTGCCTTGTGAGCTGATCTCGCGAACGCTCATACGAATCATCACGCCACCACTCGACACGGCAACGATGTCGTCGTCGAGACCCACCATGAAGGCCGCAACAACCTTGCCCTTGCGGCCGGTGAGCTTGATGCCGATGACACCTTGGCCACCACGACCTTGACGGTTAAAGCGATCGAGTTGGGTGCGCTTGCCGTAGCCCGACTCGGTGATCATCAAAATGGCCGTGTCGTCGCGGGCAACATCGACGCTGACCACTTCGTCGTCGGGCTTCATCTTCATGCCACGCACACCACCGGCTGAACGGCCCATGGGTCGCACTTCGTCTTCGCTGAAACGAATGGTGATACCGGCGCGGCTCACCATGAACAGATCGTCGGTGCCGCTGGTCTCGATCACTCGCACCAGCTCGTCGTTGTCACGCAGGTTGATAGCAATCAGGCCATCGCGGCGGCTCGAGTCGTACTCGTTGAACGAGGTCTTCTTGACCGTGCCCTTCTTGGTTGCGAAGAACAGGTAGCGCTCGCTGGCGAAGTCTCGGGTATCGATGATGGCCTGAATGGTTTCACCCATCTGCAACGGCAGCAGGTTCACGATGGGCATGCCCTTCGCAGTGCGTTCGCGTTCGGGGATATCCATCGCGCGCAATCGATAGACCTTGCCGCGGTTACTGAAGAACAGCAAGAACGCGTGCGCCGTGGTGAAGATGACATGGCGAACCAAGTCATCAGACTTCAGCTTGGCGCCGCTGACGCCACGGCCACCACGGCCCTGGGTCTTGAAGCTGCCCGCTGGAACGGCCTTCACGTATTGGGCTTCGGTCATCACGATGACCAGTTCGCTGTCATCGACGAGATCTTCGATGCTCATCTCGCCTGAGTCGAGTGTGATCGCACACTTGCGAGGTGTTGCAAACTCTTCGCGGATGGCGAGCATCTCGCTCTTGATCACGCCGCGCAGCTTCTCGGGCGAATCCAAGATGGATTGCAACTCGATGATGCGCTCTTGCAGCTCGCCGAGTTCGCGTTCGAGATCGACGCGACTCAAACGAGTGAGCTGGCGGAGCTGCATTTCGAGAATGTCTTGCGCCTGAATCTCGCTGAAATCGAACGGCGCGGTCATCAGGCCTTCGCGTGCAGCGGCAACATCGTCGCTCGAGCGAATGAGCGCAATGATCTCGTCGATCACGTTGAGCGCCTTGATGCGGCCTTCCACCTTGTGCTCGCGCTCTCGCGCAACACGCAGGCGATACACCGTGCGGCGGGTGATGACCTCGACCTGGTGGCTCACGTAGCCATTGAGCGCCGAGGCCAAGTTGAGCGTGCGTGGCACGCCATCGACAAGGGCCACCATGTTCACGCCAAAGCTGGTCTGCAATTGGGTGAGCTTGTAGAGGTTGTTGAGCACCACGTTGGCGTTGGCATCGCGCTTAAGCGAGATGATCAGGTTGGTCTTGCCACCCGATGAACCGTCGTTGACATCGGAGATGCCGTCGAGATCGCCGGCATCGACCAACTCTTGAATGCGCCCAGCAATAGCCGAGCAACTGGTCTGGTACGGAAGCTCGGTAACAACGATGTGGTAGCCGCCGCGCTTGGTCTCTTCGATGCTGGCGGTGGCCCGCATCTTGATGCTGCCGCGGCCGGTGCGATAGGCGTCGATGATGCCGGAGCGGCCCAAGATGGAACCACCCGTTGGGAAGTCGGGGCCCAACACAAACCGCATCAAGTCATCAGAGGTGGCCTCTGGGTTGTCGATGAGGTGGATGGTTGCGTCAATGACCTCGCCCAAGTTGTGAGGCGGGATGTTTGTGGCCATACCAACCGCAATGCCCTGGCTGCCGTTGACCAGCAAGTTAGGGAATCGCGCCGGAAGAACCGTGGGCTCTTCGCGGCTGCCGTCATAGGTGGCCACCATGTCGACGGTTTCTTCGTCGATGTCGGCCAGCAACTGCATCGCCAACGGGTGCAAGCGACACTCGGTGTATCGGCTGGCTGCAGGACCAAAGTCGGGCGAGCCGTAGTTGCCGTGGAAGTCGATGAGCGGGTGACGCACCGAGAACGGCTGAGCCATACGCACCAAGGCGTCGTAGATGGCGCCGTCGCCGTGCGGGTGGTACTTGGCCATCGTGTCGCCGCTGACGCGAGCCGACTTCACGAACGGACGATCAGGACGGAAGCCCTGCTCTTCCATGTCCCAGATGATGCGGCGGTGCACAGGCTTGAGACCGTCGCGCACGTCGGGCAAGGCGCGAGCCATGATGACCGACATTGCGTAGTCGAGGAAGCTGCGCTCCATTTCGTCTTGCAACGAGATGGGCTGCACCGACAGCGATGTGTCTTCGCTGTCGTCGTCGGGACCGGTTGGAGTGTTGGGGGTATCAGACATGTGTGTGGATCCTTAGATATCCAAGAAGCGAACGTCTTTAGCGTTGGTCTGGATGAAGTGCTTACGGCTTTCGACGTCGTCACCCATCAGCACGCTGACGATGTCGTCGGCAATTGCGGCTTCTTCAACGGTGACCTTGAGCAAGGTGCGACTGTCAGCCGACATGGTGGTGCCGCGCAGTTCTTCCCAGTCCATTTCGCCAAGACCCTTGAGGCGTTGGAATTCTTTTTTGTGATTGGGTCGCTCGAGCAAGAACTTGGTCTTCGCCGCATCGTCTTTGAGGTAGACCTTTTCTTTCGACACTTCGGTGGAGAACAACGGTGGCTGAGCGATGTACACAAAGCCGGCTTCGACCATTGGCCGCATCTGGCGGAAGAAGAACGTGAGCAGCAAGGTGCGGATGTGGCTGCCATCGACATCGGCGTCGGCCAACACAATCACCTTGTGATAACGGGCTTTCGCGGCATCGAACTCGTCGCCGACACCGCCACCGATGGCGGTGATGAGGGTCTGCACTTCGGTGTTCTTGAGCATCTTGTCGAGGCGGGCGCGCTCGACGTTGAGGATCTTGCCGCGGATGGGCAAGATCGCCTGGGTGCGTGGGTCGCGAGCGTCGAGTGCGGTGCCACCGGCCGAGTCGCCTTCAACAATGAACAACTCGCTCTCGGCGGGGTTGCCGCTGGTGCAGTCTTTGAGCTTGTCGGGCATGCCGGCACCAGCAAGAGCGGTCTTGCGGCGAATTGCGTTACGCGCATTCTTTGCAGCAACACGAGCCTGCGCCGCAGCCATTGCCTTTTTGACAATGCGGTTGGCCTCGGTGGGGTTTTCTTCGAGCCATTCGGCGAGACGCTCGTTGGTTGCCTTTTGCACAAACGAACGCATCGGCACGTTGCCGAGCTTGGCTTTGGTCTGACCCTCGAACTGTGGCTCACGCAACTTCACCGACACGATTGCGGTGATGCCCTCACGAATGTCTTCGCCGAGCAAGTTGTCTTCTTTTTCTTTGAGCAGGTTCTTGGCACGGGCGTATTTGTTGACCACGCTGGTGAGGGCCGTCTTGAAGCCCTCGACGTGCATGCCGCCTTCGGTGGTTGAAATACCGTTGGCGTAGCCGTGAATGCCTTCGTAGTAACCGGTGTTCCACTGCAACGCGATATCGAGGGTCTGACCCTCGGCGTCGTCGGAGTCTTCGTAGTTGGCAACCTTGCTGAACAAGGCTTCCTTTGAGATGTTGAGGTGCTTCACGAAGTCGACGATGCCACCGCGGTACTGATACGTAACCGTTTGCAAGTGATCGACGCGTTCGTCGGTGAACACGATCTCAAGGCCCTTGTTGAGAAAGGCCATGGTCTGCAAGCGCTCGAGCACGGTGCGAGCCACGAACGTGGTGCCCTCGGCCTGGAAGATGCCAGCATCGGGCCAGAACGAAATAGATGTGCCGGTCTTGCGGCCACGTGCGGGCGAATCACCCACGATGGACATCTTGTCTTGAGGACGACCACCCTTGGCATAGAGCTGCTGGTAATGGTTGCCATCGCGGTCGACTTCAACAATGAGCTTCTCGCTCAATGCGTTGACCACGCTGACGCCCACGCCGTGCAGACCGCCCGACACCTTGTAGCCCTCGCCACCAAACTTGCCGCCGGCGTGCAACACGGTGAGCACGACCTCGGCAGCGCTCTTGCCTTTGTGCGGGCCCGATGGATATGGGTCAACCGGAATACCGCGGCCGTCGTCGTCGACGCGGCAACCGCCATCGGCCAACAAGGTGACGTTGATGCGGGTGCAATACCCAGCCATGGCTTCATCGACAGAGTTGTCGACAACTTCCCAGATCAGGTGATGCAAGCCAGCAAGACCAGTGGAGCCGATGTACATGCCGGGGCGCTTGCGGACGGGATCGAGGCCCTCAAGAACCTGAATGTCCTTGGCGCCGTAGTTGGCGGATGGCTGGCTGGACGACTTGCCAGTGCCGGGGGTGTCAGTCATAGACACAGGAGACCTCGTCTGTCGTAGGAGCAGAGCAACACATCGCTCTGAACGGTGATTTTGGGCGACCGAGACGGCGCTGAGAACCCTTCAAAAGCGGCCGAAATCGCAATGCCCGAAGTCTACCAAAGGGGTATGACAAAGGTGTCATTTGCACCACTATTTACAAGTGGTTCCGTCATTGCATTTTTTTGGGTCGCAAACCGCCCGAAATTGACGTCTCAGCGGGGTTTCACGCGAATATCGAAGCGGGATACCTCTAAACCGGCTACGGACCGCAGACGAGCGATCACATCGGCTTCTAAGAAACGTAGTTGGGTGGCCCAACCTGGCTCATCGACCTCAACCAACAGACGGTCACCATCGAGCTTCACCGGACGCGCATGTTCGGCCACGGTCTCGCCCACTGCATCGGCCCATCGGCTGAACAACGAACCCATCGAGCGAGCGTCGTAGGTACCCCCGCGCAAGCCACGCACAACGCCATTCATGCTGTCGCGCAGCGGCACCGGTTCGTAGCTCACGGCATCACCGTACCGTGGCTGATGCGCAGCACCCGATCGGGTTGAGCCTCGGCAGGTAATGGGCTTGCTGTGGTGATGAGCACCTGCCCAACAGGCAGATTCGCCAACAGCGCTGTTGCCCGCGACACATCGAGTTCGCTGAGTACATCATCGAGCACCAAGATCGGCGGTGTACCCACCTTGTCAGCCACCAACCGATGGGCAGCCAACCGCAGCGCTAAGGCCAACGAACGTTGCTCCCCTTGCGACGCGTGGGTACGCGCTGGCAACCCGTTGAGCCAGATCTCGAGATCGTCGCGATGCGGACCCACCGTGCTCGACTGCCGGCGAACATCGTCGTGACGGGCCGCAGCCAGCGCCGCGAGCAGACCGCCGTTGCGCCACGCAGGTTCGTACACCAACTCCACCGGCGTCGGCACGCCCGCAAGTTGCTCGTACGCCTCGAGCACCATCGGCGCGAGTCGGGCGATCAAGGTGGCTCGCGCATAGCCAAGTTGCTCGCCCACCTGAGCCAACTTCGAGTCCCACACATCGAGGGTGAAGGCGAGATCGTCGTTGATACGGCCGCCGCACTGTTTCAGCAAACTGTTGCGCTGCTTAATAATGCGATCGATCTCAAGACGTAGCGCGTCGTTCTTCACCGCAAGCGCCACAAGGGTTTCGTCCATCAAGCGGCGTCGTTCGCCGGGACCCTGCTTGATCAGCGCAAGATCGTCGGGAGAAAAAACCGACACTCGGATCACGCCAAGTAGTTCACGAGTACGCGCCAAGCGCTGACGATTGATCATCACTCGGTTCCGGCCGTTGCGATTGATCTCGGCCTCGATCAGCAGCTCGCGCCCGTCGTCGTGAACCACCTGAGCACGGATGATTGCCGTGTCGGTGCCGTTGCGAATCAGCGCATCGACAGGGGCCCCGCGAAACGATTCGAGCGTGGCGAGATACGCCAACGACTCGGCCAGATTGGTCTTGCCTTGGCCATTGTCGCCAACGATGGCAGTGGTGCCCGCGACGAAATCGAGTTGGGTTGCTATGTAGTTGCGGAAATCGACAAGCTCCAACGACCGCACCAGCACGACGGCACGCTACCGCGCGTCGGCCGAGCAGAGCATCACGACACGCGTACCGGCATCAGCAAATACAGATAATCGTTGCGGCCTACAGCGCGCAGCACTGCTGGTCGTGCCGCATCTTGCGTTTCGAGTGTCACTTCGTCGCCGCCAACTGCCTCGACACCCGCCGCGAAGAAATCGGGGTTGAACGCAATGGTCATCTCGGTGCCTTCAAGCACGGCATCAAGTTCTTCAACCGCGTTGCCCACGTCTTGGGTGATGGCGCTGAGGCGAAGGCTGTCGGCGGTCATCTGCAAACGAATTGGGGTGGCATCGCGGGCGAGGATCTTCACGCGGCGAATGGCTTCGAGCAGGGCGTCGCGCGAGACAGTGAGCTTGTTGGGATGCGTTGGTGGAATCAGCCGGCGATAGTCGGGGAATTCGCCTTCGATCAAGCGAGTGGTGAGCCGAGTTGAGCCAACCTCAAAGGTTGCCTCGCGCTCGCCCAAACGCAGCGTGAGTTCAGGGGCGTTGCCAACCAAACGAACCAATTCGCTGAGTGCCCGACCAGGTACAAGCACCTTTTGATCGGCGCCGAGAGCGCTGGCGCCGGGAAGATCGCGAACTGCTAAGCGGTACGAGTCGGTGGCAACCATGCGCAGGCCATCGGCTTCGGCGGTGAGCAACACGCCGGTAAGCACAACACGAGATTCATCAGTGCTTGCGGCGCGCACAACCTGCCGCAACGCTTCGCCAACCTCGGCGGTCGGCAACGTAACAGCAGTAGACGCTGGTGATGCAAGTCGTGGGTAGTCGTCAATTGACAGCGGCCGCACCGTGAACTGCGAGCGGCCACCCGAGATCGATACGTCGTCGGCTTCAACAGAAACCTCGACCTTGCCAGGCGACAGTGAGCGCACGATGTCCGATGACAAACGTGCCGGCAACACAACTGCACCATCGCGTTCGCCACCTACTTGGGCCTCAAGTTGAATGGTGAGTTCGAGGTCGGTGCCAGTAACCGTGAGCTTGTCGCCCACGAGTTCAAGACGAAGCCCCGAAAGAACTGGCAATGTGCCGGTTCGTCCTGTGGCGGCACGTCCGGCCGTAGCTAAGGCGTCAGCCAAGACATCGCGCTCGCAGCGAAATTTCACGATGCAACCTTTCCCACCAGATGGTGATGTATCAAAGTAATGGTATTAATAAGGCCTGTGGATTGTGGATAACCACTCAATGGTGCAGCGTAGAGGCCAGATCGTGCTGTGCGTGGTTGTACACAGGTATCCACAGCATTGGCAAACAACACGCGGTGACCCGTGGACAACTTCGCGTTGTCCCCCGATGTGAGCAACGTGTCCACAGCAAGTTCATGTGTTGTATGCACAGCTGTCATTTGACCCGGTTCAGCCCTTCTTCAATCGCTGAACCATGTCGGTGACCTGGTCGTAGACCTGTTTGCGCTCGCTCATCAGACGCTGAATCTTCTCAACGGCGTGAATGACGGTGGTGTGGTCGCGGCCGCCGAAAAGTCGGGCGATGGCTGGGTAGCTCAAGTCGGTGAGATCGCGGAACACGTACATGGCGATCTGTCGACTGGTCACCAGTGGTCGCTGCCGGCTTTTGCCGCGCAGTGCCTCGACGCTTTGACCAAGAATGATGGCCATTTCGTTGAGCAGTTCGTCGTCGGTACGAGTTTTCGCACCGCTATCAGTGAGCAGGTCACGCAGCAATTGCTCAGCGAGATGCGTGGTAATCGGCACGCGGTTCAAACTGGCGTACGCAGTGACTCGAATGAAGGCGCCTTCGAGTTCGCGAATGTTGCTGGTGATGTTGGTGGCGATGAACTCGAGGGTCTCGGGTGGCACGCGTGAATCGTCGCGATCGGCCTTATTGCGCAAGATGGCCAAGCGGGTTTCCATGTCGGGTGGCTGCACATCGGTGATGAGGCCCCACTTGAATCGGCCGCGCAGTCGTTCTTCGAGCGTTGGGATGGCGTCGGGCATGCGGTCGCTTGAGATCACGATCTGCTTATTGGCACCGTGTAGCGAGTTGAAGGTGTGGAAGAACTCTTCCTGCAAACCTTCTTTGCCTTCCATGAACTGGATGTCGTCGATGAGGAGCACATCGATATCGCGGTAACGACGCTTGAACGATGCAGTTGAGTTGGTTCGAATCGCATCGACGTATTCGTTCAAGAATGTTTCGGTGCTCACGTATCGCACGACATCGTGTTGGTAATGGCGATGCACGTAATGACCGATTGCGTGCAGCAGGTGAGTCTTGCCCAAACCCGCTGCGCCGTAGATAAACAAAGGGTTATAGCTGCGACCAGGGGTTTCGGCCACGCGTTGTGCCGCAGCCAACGCGAACTGGTTCGACTGACCTTTCACGAACGTGTCGAACGAGTAGCGCGGATTCAACCCAGCGATGTCTTGTGCATCGCT
>JBAXER010000097.1:0-8833 GCA_037140375.1 Actinomycetota bacterium | reverse complement strand
GCCGTTCGCTGCGCAGCCGGCCAACGCCGTTACGCCTGGTACCCAAGTAGATCTCACCGGGGCGCTTTCGCCGCCCGCCAACCTGTCGACGTCGGGCGACTTCGCCACCGACACGTTCAGCGATCCGTGGGACTTCTCAAACCCTGAAGACATCATCCCCATCGTCGGTGCTGGGGTCGCGAACGCCGACGCCGTCGACGTCTCCGGCGGTGTTCTCACTGCTGCCACAAGAAACTATGCCGAGCTGCGGTTGCTGATGAACTGGTCGCAAACCAGTCCGGTGCTGCCGTGGGGGCACGACGGATGGAAGCGCCCAATCGATGGTGGCCGCTACACACAGATGACCATGCGCATTCGCGCCGAAGCCAATATGAGCTTTGCGATTCGATGGTGGAACGCTGCCGGCCAAGAGGGTTTGATCGGCTTTGACCTGCTGGCTACTCCGGGCTTTCAGAACGTGCATTTCGATCTCACCAATCGCAGTAACTACAAAGCCGCCGGGGCGGCCGCTGTTTGGGGCGGGCACATTGTTCGCTTCGAACTGTTCCGCGGCATCGCCCTTGCGGGTGGCGACCCGGCAATCAACGTGCAGCTCGATTGGGTGCGCTTGCATCGAGCCGACGCATCGCAAACCCCACCTGCCGGCGTGCCGCTGCCCGTGGTGATCACGCCCAACGAAGAAGGGGGCGCCGACTACGCCACCGTCGAGCGCGGTAACCCGTGGGACTTCGCGGGCATGGACGATGTGAACCTCACCAACGACGTTGCGTTTCTTTCGACCGCGAGCGGCGACCTCACGGGCGCCAGCGTGAGCAACGACCCGTTTATTGGCCTGGCCCTCGGACCGCCGTTGAACACCGATCGTTATCACCGCCTCACGGTCGACGTTTGCTACAACGGTGGCTTCAGCCTCGGTGGCGCAGCGGGTCAAGGCATGGTTGGTCGCATGGCGTGGATGCCGGCTGGAACGTGGACAGAGACTCAGGACTTCATTGTGTTCCCCGGCTGCCACCGAATGTCGATCGATATGTCAACCACCCCTGCTGGTGCGATACATGACCAGAACAGCGGCATCGTGTCGGGTTGGCGTGGCCAGCGCCCCACGCGTTTGCGGTTCGACCTCAACGAAGACCCAGGCGCACGCGCGTTCAACTTGCGTGAGATTCGGTTGGCCGACGACGCAGCCTTCAGCTCGAGCTACCCGATCACGTTTGCCGATGCCGCTGGCGCGGCCAACGCCAAGGCCGACATCTATGTCACCACCACCCGCGGTAGCTACAGCGGAACGCAGATTGCCAGCAATATCTCGGTGGTCGGTGGGGTCAACACGTTCAACTGGAACGGCACCGATGTCGCTGGTTCAGCAATGGCCAACGGCACCTATTGGGTGTACATCGTGATGCACAACACCTCGGGTTCTGGGGTGGGCTACTCGTCGGGTCCGTTGCGTGAAGAGAAGCCGGTGCCTCCAACGCCCAGCTACTTCGTGCCGCTCACGCCATCACGTTTGCTCGACACTCGCACTGGTGAGGGCGGCAACATCGTTCCGTTGAACACCGGGGTCTTTACGGAACTCAACGTTGCTGGAGTTGGTGGTGTGCCTGCTACGGGCGTTACCGCGGTGGTGATGAACGTGACCGTTACCGAGCCGACATGGTTTGGTTTCATCACTGCGTGGCCATCGGGCGAGCCCCAACCGTTGGTCTCAAACATCAACTTCGTGCCTGGCCAAACCGTACCGAATCTGGTCACGGTGAAGCTTGGGGCTAACGGCAAAGTAAACCTGTTCAACTCGATCGGCAGCACCCATCTCATCGCCGATGTGGCCGGCTACTACACGGCTTCGCCTCCGCCGTCGGGTGGTCGATTTACCGCGGTGACTCCGGCTCGCTTGCTCGACACTCGCGATGGCACCGGCACCGGTGGCAACACGGCCCCCATCGCGCAGGCGGCCGCTATCAACCTCTCGGTCACGGGCGTTGGCGGTGTGCCGTCTACAGGCGTTTCTGGCGTGGCGCTGAACGTGACGGTTGATCAACCCACTGGCACGGGATTCCTGACGGTGTGGCCCGCTGGCGAGGCCCGGCCGAACGCTTCGACACACAACTATGTGCCCGGTCTCACCGTGGCCAACTTGGTGGTCTCAAAGGTTGGGGCAAACGGTCAGGTCAGCATCTTCAATTCGGCTGGCTCATCGCATGTGGTCGCCGATGTCATTGGTTACTTCTCGGCGCGTGGCGGAGCATTCGTTCCTGTGGCGCCACAACGACTCGTCGATACTCGCGATGGCACTGGTGTGCGCCGAGGTGGCATCGGCCAGGGTCAGTCGCTGGGCTTGCCGATGACGACCAATAGCCCGGTGCCTAGCGGCGCTACTGCGGTCATCGTCAACGTCACGTCGGTGAACAGTTCGTCACCGTCGTTTGTGACGGTGTGGCCCACTGGTTCGGCAATGCCGCTGGCATCCACGCTGAATCCTGTGATCGGTAGGCCGGTGCCAAACCAGGCGTACCTTCGGATCGGTCCAGATGGATCGCTACAGGCCTACAACAACGCCGGCGACACGGACCTCATCGTCGACGTGTTCGGATACGTGCTCTAACGAACTCGGTAGATGTAGCGCTCGCCAGCGGCCTGCGGTTCGTCGACAAGTTGCAGGCACACACCCTCGGCTGCCTGCTCGGTGATCACATACGTGATGTCGAGTTTCTGCAGCGCCGCGTCGCACGTTGGTGTGGTGATCACGATCTGGTCGGCCACGGGTAAGGCAATGTCGATGCCGGGGAGTTCGTCGTTGATGTCCATCGAGACCATTGCGAAGCGGTCCCATGTGTTGCGGTTGTCGGATGTCGGATCGAGTTTGGTCCATGCGGCCGGATCGGCGTACCAACTCACGTGCGTGGCGGTTGGTGCTCCGGATGCAGCCAAGATCGAACGGGCGTGCCCGGCTTGGGCGCCGAGTACGGCCCATGTGGCCGACTCGTGACCAACACGCTCGCGTTGAATCTGCAGCATTAGTGGGTCACGCGTGATGGGTTCGAGGCCCACTTGAATCGGGTTGATTCGCACTGAACCGATGAGCAACAACGCGCAGGCGCCGCCGAGTCCGAGCACGACTCGACCGTTCAAAACGGCAGCGACAACCAAGCTGATCAGCACAAGCAGAATCAGGATTCGAGAGTTCCCTACTGGTGCGTCGTTGATGGTGGTCTGCGCGCCAGCCCATCCGGTAACAAACGCAAACGTGATCGTTGCGACGAGCACGCGATCTCGAGACGGTCGGACGCTTGCGTCGGTCGCGATGCGGTGCACGTACAGTCCCGCGGCGAGAGCGCCGGCCACCGTGAGCGGCAGCATCAAGCGGTCGCCAGGCACGCTGGTGAGGCCCAAGAGTGATCCGAAGAATGAAGGCACGGGCAGCAGTGCCCATGCGGCAAGGATCATGGAAACGGTGAGCACTGCAGCGAGCGCGCGGTACGAATGCACGCGAGATTTGAACCCGCTGAAACCGCCACCCACGACGAGGATGGGCAGCCACAGCATGAGTCCCGATGAGGCTTCTGACTGATTGGTGCCGTTGTGGTTCACCATTTGGTCGGTGGTGGCGAGTACGTCGTATGGAGCGCCGAACAGCAGGGTCGGCCGTGCAGCACCGCTTGGCGAGATGCGATGGCCGGGGTACACCGAGTTCGAAAGGGCCCTCAACGCGAGTTGGTGGTCGCGAAGGTAAATGGCCATCGCGATTGCGAGCACGCCGCCAAACGCTGCGGCAAACATCGCTACCTGCCGCCATCCGATGAAGGTGCCACGAAGTTGCGTGAGGGCAATGGCTCCGAAGATCAAACTGAGCGGCAGCAGCCACGGCAAATACAGCAGCACGGCGAAGCAACTAGCAACCCATCCAGCAGCCGCGGCAAGCGCGTAACGCCGGCGGCCGTGGTGTCGGCATGCCGTGATGAACAGCGCCAACATGGTGCCGCCGTAGAGAACAGACAGGCCTGTCGTGGGGATTGCCCACCACACGGTTGCCGGGGCAAGGGTGACCAACAGCCCCGAGAAAATCGACACCCAACGCGAGCGCGTGAGTGCAGCAACGACTGCGTAGATGCCGAGCAGCGGGCCAAGTGCAACGAGCCACCATTCGATTGCGAATGCCCGCTCAACATCGAGCACGAAGTACGCCCACGAGTGTGGTTTAGCGATGGATGACAGCGCCTTCACGGGCAGATCTGAGAGCACGCCGGTGTCGTGAACTCCGACGCCCAGTTGAGTGGTGGCGGGAAAATTGAGCGCTGCTTGGCGGATCACTAACGGTGTGCGCGTGAGCCATTCGTCGGTGCGGATGGGGCGAGGGGTCAGCGCGGTTTGCGGCGATGGGTCTGTCTCAGAATGCAGCGCGATGGAACTGCCGCTGACCTTGAACATGCCCAACACGAAGATGAGGGCCAGCACAACAAGGGGAGGGGCCAGCAATGATCGAGACACTCGGGTTCGGGTGTCTCTGAGTTGCACAGGATTTCCTTCGCTGATGGGTGATACCGGAGGAATCAACTCACCAAGTCTAGCATTGCGGCCATGAGCGTCATTGTGAAGCAGAGCGCTGTCATCTTCGTGTGCGGGGCTGCGTTGTTGGTGTTCACCATCAGGTTGTTGCATCGCCGACGCTTGTCATTTCACTACGCGTCGGGCTGGGTGGCGGTCTCGCTGGCGGTCATTGCGTCGTCGTTGCTCACCCCATTAGTTGGCCCGGTTGCTCGACTGTTCTCGATGAGCGGCACGGCAGTGTTTCTTGTGGTGGCCGTTGGTTTCATCGTGGCAATGTGCCTGCAGTTGTCGATCAGCGTGTCGTTGTTGCACGAGCGCGCGCGTGACCTGGCCGAGGCCAACGCAATGCTGCGCGCCGAGCTCGATCGTCGAACTCCAGCATCCGAAACTCACTGATGAAGCCAGCGCTCGTACTCATTCCCGCGTACAACGAAGAGACGTCAGTTGGTGCAATCGTTCAGCGAGTTCTCGCTGCTGGTCTTGACTGCGTGGTTGTAGTCGATGGGTCGGTAGACCTCACTGCTCGTCGCGCTCGTGAGGCCGGAGCAATCGTCATCGAGCTACCGGTGAACCTTGGTATCGGCGGTGCGCTGCGGTGCGGATTTCGCTACGCGGTTGAGCAGGGCTACGAACGCGTCGTGCAGTGCGACGCCGATGGTCAGCATCCGCCTGAAGACATACCCCGGCTCATCGACGAAGCCGAGCGGCTGAACGCGCATTTACTCATTGGCTCGCGCTGGCTCGAGGGCTCTGGCGATTACGAACTGCACGGCGCGCGTCGGTTCGCGATGAAGATGCTGTCGAGGCTTGCCTACTCTCGTGGCGGCGTGCGCGTGCACGATTCAACCTCGGGCTTTCGGGTCATCTCAGAGCCTCTGCTCACCGAGTTCGCCCGCTCGTACCCGGCGCAGTTCATGGAGTCGTTCGAGGTGCTCGTGTCGTCTGGTCGCGCTGGCTATCGAGTGTGCGAGGTGCCTGCCGATTTCAGCCAACGAGTCGCTGGCGAAGCCTCAACGAGTTCGTTCAGAGCCATCTGGCAGATTGTGCGTGTCGGCATCGGCGCGCTGATGGGCCTGGGTCCGCGATTTAGACCGTTTGCGGAGAGCCGCGGCGATGGAGCAGGTCGTTCAACAGCAACGAACCCTTCTGCCGCGACGCTGCAAATCGACCCCGAACCAGGTCGCTGAGCATCTGCACCACGAGGTGCGCACGCACGAGAATGCGGTGCCTGCATGCCCGCGCTGTACGTGTCCAACCTTTGTTCAGCGCCCGCGCTTCAAGCGATCGAGCGAATCGAATCTCTTCGACGAAACGTTGCGAGTCGGCCGTGAGCGTTGATGTTTGGTTCGACCCATGGCGACGGTATTCGTACAGCGGTTGACGAACAGCCCGCAAGCGCGAACCGGCGAGCAGCAGCGTGGCCATGTGCTCAAGGTCGAGCATGAACTTCCAGCCGCTATCGAACGGGTCGGCGGCCAGTGAGGCAGCTCGATAACAAAGTGTTGGGCAGAACACGTAGTTGCCGGCAGCGATGCCAGCCAGTCCGTGATCACCCACAACGTCGTGATCGGTCGCCGGTCGGCGGATGAGTCGTTTGGCGAGATCGGGTAGCGAGCGCGCTGGCAAGCCATCGGGTCCGATGATGACGGCATCGGTGAACACGGCTGCAGCATCGGGGTGATCAGCTGCGGCACCGAGCACTGCCTCGGCATAGCGGGGCAACAACCGGTCGTCAGAATGCAACAACGTGACGTACGGGGTGGTGACATGGCGCAGGCATTCGTTCCAGTTGCCAGCAAGTCCGAGGTTCACGTCGTTGCGCACGTAGCTGATGCGGGGGTCATTCAGCGCGGCCACTAGTTCTTCGGCAGGCTCAGGTCCGGCGTCGTCGACGACGATCATCTCCCAGTTCGAGATGGTCTGCGCAAGAACACTGTCGATTGCCTCGCGGAGGTACCCGAGGTTGCTGTAATAAGGAATTGCAAACGTGATCGCGGCTGGGGAAGTCACTGAGCGCCGAGGCTAATGCGCCGACGCGAGCGCGTCGGGCTACGACCGGTTCTCCTAGGCTGGGTCGGTGACCCCGGAGCCGCAGCCATCAACCAGCGATGCCGCCTACGCCCAGCGGTTACAGCGGCTGTCGGCGCGTGGTGGCCGACTGCGTAAGGTCATCGATCCGCAGATCCCATATCGATGGAATCTGCGGCGCATGCGCCCGGGCTTTGTGCTTGACATCGGTTGCGGCATCGGCCGTAACTTGGGGCATCTCAACGGCCACGGCGTCGGCGTGGATCACAACCCCACCAGCGTTGCTGCGTGCGTCAGCGCCGGCCTCACCGCCTTCTCGCCCGACGATTTCGAGCAAAGCCGATACGCGGCAAGCGAAACGTTTGACACCGTGCTCTTGGCGCATGTGATTGAGCACATGACCGAAGCCGAAGCGCACGAGCTCATCAGTACATATCTTGCCTACCTTCGGCCCGGCGGACGAGTGATTCTGATCACCCCGCAAGAACGGGGTCAAGCGAGCGATAGCACCCATGTGCGCTTTATCGATCACACCGCGGTGCATGGCCTTGCGGGCCAACTCGGCCTCGGCGTGGTGGCGCTGCGTTCGTTTCCGTTGCCACGTGTTGCTGGTCGGGTGTTTACGTACAACGAGACGGTTGCAGTACTCGCGTAAGGCGTTAACGCTTCGGCAAACGAAGCCTGTCGAAACCCTCTGCGCTTGAGCAGGGAAGGGTCTATCGCCTCGAGGGCAGGGACTAAGGACCCAAGCGTCGCTTCCGCCGACCTTCATAGCCTGCAAGTACGTCCAAGGTTTGCGAGATGTCATGGCTATGCGAGACGGTTCAACGACAGCCGTTTGCCGCCCACCCTTGGTGGTCAGCGACTCTCAAGGAATTCTCAAGATCCACACATTTGGTGTTCGCCGCTCAAGCAGCGCCTCATTTGTGTCGAAACACCTCTCAGATGGTTTTCGAGAAGGATTTGCTATGAGGCGACTCGCCCGCATTTGGAGAATTGTTGTCACCTTCGCTGTAGCGATGGCAGTGACTGGTGGCGCCTTCGCGACCGACGCATTTGCCGACGCAGCGCCACCGTTCATTCCCCCCGATGCCGATTGGCTCATGACGGTCAACTACTACCGCGAGATGGCCAACCTGCCGCCGGTAGCAGCCGACTCGGTGTTATCCGCGGGCGCCTACAACCACTCGTGTTACATGCTTCAAAACGGAATCAGCCACGACGAGCTTCCTGGCTTGCCTGGCTATACCCCCAGCGGTGACTTCGCTGGCAACCACGGCAACGTTGCGGTGTCAAGCGCCTACAACGCCACCGCCCGCTCGCATATTGAGCTGTGGATGACGGGGCCATTCCACGCAATCGGAGTTCTCCGCCCGAATCTGAAGACGGTTGGTTTTGGAAAGTGCGATGATCCGTCGACACCGCTGTGGCATTCGGGTGCAACGCTCGACATCATCAGCGGCCTCGGGCCACAGGCGCCACAAATCGTTCCAATCACGTTTCCGGGCAACGGCACCACTACCAACCTTGATCACTTTGTGGTCGAGACCCCAGATCCGTTGGGCTTTTGCGGATGGAGCGGCTCCGCTGGTTTGCCAGTGATCGTGCTGATGCCAGAGGCGCTGGGCTCAGCGCCGTCGGCCACGATGCACAGCGGGAGTAGCAGCAGCAACCTCGAGGTGTGTGTGCTGTCGCAGTACAACACCACGGGTACTGCCCAGGCGATTTTGGCTGGCAACAACGCAGTCGTTGTGATCCCTCGCAGCCGGTTGGCCACCGATAGCTACACCGTGTCGGTCACTTCACGTGCTCGCATTGTCGGCTGGACGTTTGCGGTGGATCCCGCAGCGTCCACGGGTGTGGAGCCTGTACCAACGACGGCCCCTCTCGGCAGCGGTGGCGGACTGCAGCCCATCGTGCCCGAGCGACTTGTTGACACACGTTTGAACCTTGGCGCGAGTCGCCTTGCTGCGTCCACCACGAAGCGCATTCAGATTGCAGGCCGTGGCGGTGTTCCGGCCGATGCCCAAGCGATCAGCGCCAACTTCACCGTTGTCGGCCCCGAGGTGGCTTCGTACCTCAGCATTTGGAACTGCTCGGCGAGCCGGCCAACAGTGTCAACGCTGAACTTCGATTCGATGCAGACTGTTCCCAACGGAGCGAACGTGCCGCTTGATGCAACTGGTGGCGTGTGCGTGTTCTCGCCGTCAAGCACCGATTTGGTGGTTGACGTAAACGGCTACTTCTCGCCGACGGCAAG
>JBAXER010000096.1:0-8902 GCA_037140375.1 Actinomycetota bacterium | reverse complement strand
GTCGTGCCCAAGCATGGGCGCCGTCATGTTCGATTCGATGAGGCCAGGGGCAACCGCATTGACCCGAATGTTGTTGCCGGCGTAGTGCACAGCCAAGGTCTTGGTCATCTGCACCACGGCAGCTTTTGCGGCGCCGTAGCCGGGCACGAATTCGACTGCGAAGAACGATGCGAGTGACGCCATGTTGATGACTGAAGCGCCGCCAGCCAATGACGACTTTCGTAACGCTGGCTTGAGTAACTGGGTCAGTCGAAACGTGGCCGCGATGTTGATCTGCAGTGCCTCTTCGAACACATCGGGGTCATACTCGTTGCCGCCGTTGGGCATCACTTGGCCTGCATTGTTCACGAGCACATCGAGACTGCTGAACCGCTGAGCTAACGCCGCAATCTGCTCGCGATCGCTCATCATGCACTGCACATATTCGAAACGAGAAAGATCGTTGTCGTACTGAGCGGCCGATGGTTTCGTACCGGTGATGACCACGGTGGCTCCGGCTTCGGCGAATGAGTTGGCGATCGCGTTGCCGATGCCGTTTGAGCCGCCAGTAACCAGCACCGAGGCGCCTTCGAAGTTGAAGTTCACGGAGTTCATGGCGGCGCTCACCAGACTTTCTGCCATGTGTTCGTTGCCGCGCTTCGGACGATGGCGTTCGCTGCGCGAACTTCGCCGAGCGAGTAACGCGCGTCTGCTTCGAGCGGCTTGCCGTCGAGCACTGCCGCCTCGAAGTCGGTCCAGACACCTTTGTAGCTGTCCATGTAGTTGCCGTGCCCAACAACTGTGCCTTGCCAATCCTTGCCGTCGAACAACCGAACCTCGCCTAAGGCTGAAATCACGATTTCACCAGTAGAGCCGGTGAACTGAAAATGTGGCTGAAGCCCAACAGCGCCGGTAGCCAAGATGACATCGAAACTGGCCACCACTCCAGAGGCAAACTTGCACAGCGAGCGAACCATTGATTCGCCTTCCATCTGCGGCCACAGTCGGCCGGTGACGGCAACGATTTCGTCGATCTCGCCGAGCACCATCCGCAAGGGACGCATCCAGTGCGAACCGGTATCGAGCGCAACGCCGCCGCCCGCGGCCGATTGCTGGAATCTCCACGCCTGATCGGTGGGGTAGAACTCTTTGGTGATGCCAAAGTTGTGCCACGAACGCGCGGTGACAAGATCGCCAATGGCGCCGTTGTTCACGAGGTCGCGAGCGATCAAGATCTCGGGCCAGTACTGAGCATTTTCGGTGAGCATGAACACGCGGTCGTTGTGCTTCGCCGCCGTAGCCAAGATGCGTTCGCAGGCATCGACTGTTGGGGCCATCGGCTTTTCGAGGGCCACGTGCACGCCCGCTTCGAGCGCCTCGGTGACCAAGGTTTCGTGCAAATGATGCGGCACCAAAATTGCCAGCGCATCGACACCGATGTCGACTGCCTCTGCGATAGACGAACATGCCTGGCCGCCGGTGAGCGCGGCCAATTTGTTGGCGCGCTCAGCGGACACGTCGACACAAGCTGTGACCACAGTGCGCTGCGAATGTTTCAGCGCTGCGGCATGCCATTCGGCGATTGCTCCGCAGCCCACGAGTCCGAGTCGAAGGTTCTCCACGGCGCGCAGAGTAGTGCGACGCGTTGGAAGACTCCGTAGGGGAGCGTCGGCCCATGCCCGGGCCGAGGCGGTGGTTACAACTTGACTGTTGCCCACACCGGCTGATGGTCCGACGCGGGGCACTCTCCATCGATGACAGCATCGATCACTTCAACCGCGTCATTTACGAAGATGAAGTCGATACGCATATCTTCGAACGTGCCTTGCGGCGGGTTGGTCTTGAAGGTCACGTCGCATGGCGTGATCGCCGTGTCAGGTGACCACGAATCGCGAAAGCCGCTTCGACACATGGTCTCGTACACCGGCGAAGTGGGTATGTCGTTGAAGTCTCCAGCCACTACAGCCGCATACGGCATTGGTGGTTTGTTGTCGTCGAGCTGCCAATGGGCCCGAGACTCGGCATCGGGGTCGGTGCCGTTCCACGCGCCGCCCTCGATTGGTGCATCGTGCAGCCGGCGCACGAACTCGCGGACTTGCACCATGCGGCCCGACCGGGTGACATCGGTGAGATGCACGTTGACCACACGGACCGCCGAATCGGGCAAGACGATGACTGCTTCGTGCATGCCGCACCATGAGTTCGGCATGTCGCCGGTGTCGATCTTGGGAAGCTCCACAAAACGCGACGAAGCGATCGGGAATCGGCTGATGATCATCTGGCCCGCTTGGCGCCGTCGGTTGGTCACTCGGCCCGATGCGTCGACCGAACTGGCATCGACATCGAGGATTGGCGAGAACACGCAGTAGCGATCGGGGAGTAGCGCTTCGACCTCGGCAGCCTGATCGGCCATGTTTGTTCGTTGCCAATTTCGGTCGATTTCTTGCAGGCAAATCACGTCGGCGTCGCGGACCGCGTCGATGCATCGGGCGAGGTCGTAGACGCTGTCGGCACCGAGCGAGTATTGGATGTTGAAGGTTGCGATCTTGAGCACTGTCGACATGGTGACCACAACGTAGCCGGGCAGCGGCCGCCCGATCATCCGGCTGCTCGCGCTGTTTGGCTGATGTTTCACAGCAGGTCACCTCGCTGGGTTACAGTTCGCCCAGAAATTTACGCAACTGCGCTAGGGGAACCGTGTTCAACAAGACCGTGCTTCGAATGACCGCGCATGAGGCCGGGCGGCTCCGCCGACGAAACCTTGGTATCGCTGTTGTTGCGCTCACCGTGTTTGGCTTCGCGAGTTGTGGTGGGTCGGCATCGACCTCTACCTCGGCAGGTGTCTTGCGGGTCGCGAACGATGCTGGCTTCGGCGGGTCCGAGACGATGGACCCCTACGACGGCAACCGGTTTTGGCCGGCCATCAACATGGTCTTCGATCGTCTGATCGGCGTCGACAAAGACTTCAGCCCGATTCCCGAATTGGCCGACTCGTGGGCAGCGAACGATGCCATGACCGAGTGGACACTGAAACTACATGCGGGCGTGAAGTTTCACGATGGCTCCGACTTCGATTCGGCCGACGTGGTCTACTCGATCGATCGAATGATCGACCCCACCTTTGATTCTCCGGTGCGAGCCGTTCTGGGCATCATCGATCACGTCGATGCCGTTGATGCGTCCACGGTAAAGATCGTGCTCTCTACCGCCGAGGCCGACCTACCTGTACTGCTCGCCGACTACCGAGCGCTGATGACCCCGGTTGATTCTCTCGACACCATCGGCAAGACGCCCGTCGGCACGGGTCCGTTCTCGATGCAGACCTTCGACCCTGAGGGCACCACGGTGCTTGCGGCGAACCCCAACTACTTCCTCGGAAAGCCAAAGCTGGCTCGCATCGAGATTCCTGCGATTGCTGATGCGCAGGCTGCAACCCAAGCACTGCTTGGTGGCCAGGTCGACATGTTGTTGACCGTCGGAGCGAAGAACGAGTCGTTGTTCAGCGACACGAGCAAATTCACCACCCAGCACATCGTGTCGGGCGACTGGAACGGCATCGACTTTCGGGTAGATCACAAGCCCTTTGACGATGTGCGAGTACGTAAAGCGTTGCGCATCGCGGTCGATCGTCAGAAGCTCGCCGACGTAGTGCTCGGTAAGGACGGCGGCGTCGTTGCATGCGACACGCCGGTGTGGAGCGGCGACCCCTATCGATGGGACGGCGATTGTGCGCAAGACATTGAGGGCGCCAAGAAGTTGCTCGCCGAGGCTGGCTTCCCCGACGGTATCGATATTGAGATTTTCACGAGCGATGTCGAGGACAACTTTGTTGATCTCGTGCAGGCATATCAAGAGCAGGTAAAGGCTGCGGGCATCAGGGTGAAGATCACCATGGCCGACGCGAGCGGATATTGGGACAACGTGTGGATGAAGGAGCCTTCGTTCGTTACGAGTTGGGGTCAGCGTCCGGCACCCCAGGTACTCAACGAAGTGTTCCGTTCGACCGCCGCGTGGAACGAGACGGGACTCATCGATACCGAACTCGATGGCTTGCTCGACAGCGCCCGCTCGACGCTCGACAAGGGCGAGCGAGCCAAGCAGTATCAGGCGATTCAGCAGCACCTGTTCGATAACTCGGCAACGTTCATTCCGTATCACAAGACATTGGTGCGCGCGATGAGTGCCAAGGTCAAAGGTGTTGCGCCGATCGTGATCGATGCTGTTCGGTGGGAGCAGATTCAGGTTGACTGATTCGCCGCCTCGATGACCGCCTATTTGCTCCGTCGCTTGGCGATCTCTCTTGGAGTGCTCGCCGTGATGTCGGTGCTCGTGTTCTTGGGTGTCGAGGCGCTTCCCGGTGATGCGTGCACGGCGCTGCTCGGCCGCTCAGCGACCGCGACAAAGCTGGCTCAATGTCGTGCCGCCAATGGCTTGAACGCTTCGGTGTCGCATCGGCTCATTGATTGGGCGAGTGGTTTGCTGCGTGGCGATCTTGGGTTCTCGATCAAGCGCGACAAATCGGTGGTGGACATCGTGATGCCTCGACTGCGTAACTCGCTGGCGTTGGCGACGGTTTCGAGCCTGATGGCCTTTCCGCTGGCGATTGTGGTTGGTGTTTGGAGCGCTCGACGCAAGCGAACACGAGTCGCCCGCGTCGTAGACACCGTGAGCCTTGTGCTGATGACGCTGCCCGAATTCGTAACAGCGTCGGTGCTCTGGCTGCTGTTCTCCGTGTGGCTCCCGCTCTTGCCGGGGGTCACGATGGTCTCGAGCAACGCCTCGCTCCTCGATATCCTGCCGAACATTTGGCTTCCCGCAATCACGCTTGCGCTCGTTGTATTCGCCCATGTGATGAGGTCGATGCGCGCCAGTTTCTTAGTGACCGAAGAGCGCCCATTTGTCGAGGCCGCGCGTGCACGCGGCATTGCCGAGCGAATCGTGGTTCGGCGCCATATCTTGCCCGCAGCATTGCCTTCGCCGATCAACGTGATCGCGGTGACTGCAGCGTGGTTGCTCACCGGCACATTCGTGGTCGAGGTCGTGTTCAACTTTCCTGGTTTAGGTCGCATCGCAGTTGATGCGATCTCAGATCGCGATACGGCGTTGATTTTGGCCTTGACTCTGTTCGGCCTGGTTGTGTTCATCGCTTCGTCGTTCGTCTCTGACGCCGTCACGCGGGCGCTGGATCCGCGAGTGCGGGCTCAGGTCGCATCATGATCGGCCTTCACTCGACAGCAACTCGAACCCGTCGGCGCATCACCATGTCGGCGGGGGCCGTGATCGTTGGTGGTCATCTGCTGCTTGCTCTCGCCGCCTCGGTACTTCCGTTGCAGTCAGTGGTGGCGCAGGATTCGAACGCGATTTTGCAAGGAGCGTCGGGCGCACATTGGTTAGGCACCGATTCTCTCGGACGTGATGTGCTCAGCCGCACGCTGCATGGCGGTCAGCCCTCGATTGGCGTAGCGCTTGTCGCGGTGTTGCTTGCTGCAGCACTTGGCTTCGGCCTCGGAACATTTGCAGCGTTAGTAGGCGGTTGGCTCGACGACGCAATCATGCGGGTCGTCGACGTGCTCTTGGCGATGCCGTCGCTACTGGTGCTGATGCTTGTCGCCAGCTTTATCGGCCGTGAGCCTGTGGTGCTGGTCGCCACCCTGGCGCTGATGTACGCGCCCCCGATAGCGCGTGTTGTGCGTGGCGCATCGGGCAATGTGCTCACACGCGACTTCATCTTGGCGGCTCGACTTCGCGGCGCATCCCGACGCGCCATCGTTGTGGGAGAGGTGCTGCCGAACATCGCCGAGGTATTCATCACCGAAGTAGCGATGCAGTTCACGTGGATCTTGTTGGCATTCAGTTCGCTGTCATTTCTCGGCCTCGGCACGAGTCCGCCGACGGCCGAGTGGGGTCTGATGATTAGCGATGCCCGCGGATTCATCACGGTCAGTCCGCTGCCTCTGCTCGCTCCTGTAGCGATGCTGGCTTCGCTGGTGCTTGGCGTCAATGCGTTGGTCGATCGGCGTGCGCAGGCCGCACTGTCATGACCGACATCGCCCTACAACTCGACCGTTTTTCGATAGGCGTGGGCCCAGTCGATGCAGCGCATCTCGACGCCGTTGAGCCACCGCTGATCCTCCGTGACCTCTCGCTTGTGGTGCCGGCTGGAACCAGGCTGGGCATCGTTGGCGAGTCGGGCTCGGGCAAATCAACGCTGCTACGCGCCTGGATCGGGGCCGTTGGTCAGGGGCTGTTCGTGACTCATGGAACAGCGCTGACTGCAGGGCACGATCTTTTTTCGCTTGCCGATGAAGACCGTCGCCAACTGCTCGGTTCAACGGTGGCGATGGTGCCGCAAAGCGTGGCGATGTCGCTCACGCCTCACCTCAGCGTTGCGCAACATTTCGCGGAGGTACTCGGCCAAGACGCCGATCGAACGTCTCAGCTACTCGATGAGGTTGGACTGAATGGCGACCAACTTCGCCGACGGTTCGCGCACGAACTTTCAGGCGGGCAACAGCAACGCGTTTTGATCGCTTTGGGTCTTGCTCGTGACCCACACATCGTGTTGCTCGACGAGCCGACATCGGCACTCGACGTAGGCGTTGTGCACGACATCTTGACCATGATCGCTGAAGCGCAGCATCGCCGCGGCTTCACCTTGGTGTGTGTGAGCCATGACCTCAGCGTGATCGATCGAGTCGCCGATCGGGTGGTGGTCATGAAACGCGGCGAGATCGTGGAAGACGCGAGTCGCGAACAGATGAACCGGCGGCCATCGCACCCGTATACCGCCGAACTACTCGCAGCCGCGCCCACGCTTGGCATTCGCCACGTTGGAGCCGGCAGCGGCACTGCGATCGACCGCGTAGTACCGACACCGATTGTCCGCGCCGAGGCGCTGTCTGTGGTGCGGTCGTCGGCCCGCCATCGACTCGGGCGAGCAAACGCCGCGTCTGCAACGACGGCGGTTGACGCGCTCACGCTTGAGGTGTTCTCGGGTGAGATTCTCGGCGTGATCGGAGAATCGGGTTCGGGCAAGTCGACCTTGCTCAAGACCATCTGTGGTCTGCTGCCACCAACTGGCGGAACCGTGCAATGGGCTGATGGGTTCGATCTCGCCACGCCCGTAGAACGTCGGCCCATCGAAATGCTTCGACGAATCCAGATGGTGTTTCAAAATCCCGATGACTCGCTGAACCCGGCGCACACAGTTCGTCGTCTTATCGACCCATCTGCGCGGCGCCCCTGGTCCCCATTTGTTGGCGGCTCGAAAACCGCTCACGACGAGACGCTTCGAGAGCTGCTCAACACGGTGGGCCTTGCTCCGGAGATGCTCGAGCGCCGCGGCCCGAAGTTGTCGGGCGGAGAGAAGCAGCGCGTGGCGATCGCCCGGGCCTTAGCGATGAAACCAGAGCTGCTGTTGCTCGATGAGGTCACCTCGGCGCTCGACGTCACGGTGCAGGCCGGTGTGCTGGCGACGCTGCTCGATATCCATCGGCGATTGGCGACCACGATGGTGTTCGTGTCGCATGACATCGCAGTGGTTGCATCGATCGCCGATCGAATTGCTGTGTTGCGCAACGGCCGCCTTGTCGAAGTCGACGTGACCAACGAGGTGCTGAGTCGGCCTCGCGATCCGTATACGGCACGGCTCATTGAGCTGGCACGGCGAACATCTACCGATTGATCTTGCCTCTGCGCTTTGGCGGCGGCACACTGTTGCAGTGACAACTGCCGTAGGCCAGAAAAGTCCATTGCTCGTGTTCGATGGCGACTGTGCGTTCTGTACGCGCTCCGCACAATTCGCCGAGCGCCGAGTTGCGCGTGGTTGCGAAGTCAAGGCGTGGCAACGCATCGATATCGATGCGCTTGGTCTCACTGCAGAGCAGTGTCAAACGGCTGTGCAATGGGTTGACCGCAACGGTGTCATCTCGTCGGGGCACGTAGCGATCGCTCGTCTGCTCATCGACTCTGGTCGCGGCTGGGGCATCCTTGGACGATTGTTGCTGGTGCCCGGGATTTCGCACATCGCAGCGGTTGTGTATCGCTGGGTTGCTCGCAATCGGCATCGGATGCCGGGTGGAAGTGCCCAGTGCAAGTTGGATGTCTGATGTCCCACTGCGAAGGGTCCTAGGTCCCTAGTTACCGAGTTTGCGCTTCCTTACTCTGAGTCCAGTGGTTCGCACTATCCAGTGCCGAACTTGAACCCTAGAGGAGCCTGAAGCAATGAAACGTAGAACTCTGGATCTGGTCTTTGGCGTAGGCGGAGTATTGCTCGCCGGACTGCTTGCGGTTCTGGGTCTTGTCATGAAAGACAACGCCGACTTCGCAAAGACCTATGTGCACGATCAGCTCTCAGAACAACAGATCTCTTTCAAGACGGCCGACACGTTGACCGACATCGAGAAGAAATCAGCATGTCTGACCAAGTTCGCCGGCACCGCTTTGGACACCGGCAAGAAGGCCGAGTGCTACGCCAACGATTTCATTGCTTTGCACCTTGCTGAGGGCGCGAAGGCAGCGAAGTTTGAAGGCGCCACCTACGCAACTCTGGGCGGCGAAGTGGGCAAGGCCAAGGCTGCCGTAGCCGATGCCAAGGCTGCTGGTAAGCCCACAGAGGATCTGCAGAAGGCAGCCGATGCGGTGTCTGGTTTGCGAGAGACCGCATTCAAGGGCGAGACACTTCGCGGCTTGCTGCTGACCTCGTATGGCTTCAGCGTCTTTGGCGAAAAGGGCGGTCAGGCCGAAACCGTGTGCTTCTTGGTTGCGCTGGTTCTCCTGCTTGCGTCGCTCGCCGGCTTCATCCATGCGTTCACAACACCGAAGGACAAAGTTGTCCTCACGGGTGAGCACAAGGCGTAACAGTTCTCGAGTCCCTTCGAGAGCTTTGAGCAAAGGGAGCGTCCTGCGGGGCGCTCCCTTTCGC
>JBAXER010000095.1:0-9264 GCA_037140375.1 Actinomycetota bacterium | reverse complement strand
CGCTTCGGTCGCAGTGCAGGGCCAACGTCGATTTCTATGCCAGCGCCAGCGACCACATCGATTCCTGGTGTTGGCGGCTCAATTGATGCCGACGAGTCAGTCTCTGGCTCCTTGTGAAGCGCTCTGCGCTTGTTCTCATCGCCGTTGCAATCTTGGGTCTGCTCGCCGGTTTCGCGATCGCTGGCATGCCAACGAAGGTAGACAACACGATCATCAACCAGCCGGTCTCAACGGGCGACGTGAGCGTTCCTGCTACTGATGCAGGCGCTTCAACTACTGCTCCTGCCGCTATCACCCACACCACCGACGCTGCAACCACCACTGCGGCATCGGCGTTCGATAAGGCCGCGGTGCGGGTGGTAATTGCAAATGCAACTACTCGCCAGCTTGTTGCCCGCGCAACGGCCGACAAGCTCATCGCCGCTGGCTTCATCGACACGCATCCGGTGAATGCGTTGCGCTCGTTGCTCGAGTCGGTGGTGTACGTGCGGCCCGGCTTCGAGCAGGCCGCCGCCGCGATTGCCAAGCAGCTCGCGCTTGATCCAGCCATTGTGCAACCGCTCACCACTGGCCCAGTCACCGCCGCCGACGACAGGGGCGACGTGATCGTGGTCCTTGGCAAAGACTTCGTGGGCTAGAACGGCTCGCCGCACATGACGTATCGAGTTCTCGTTGTGTGCACTGCCAATGTGTGCCGGTCGCCAATGGCTGCCGCGCTGTTGTCGCATCACGCGTTCAACCTTGGCATCGATGTCGATGTGCGTTCAGCGGGCACGCAAAGCCACAACCTTCCCGTTGATCCGGCTGCAGTAACCGTGCTCAACGAACTCGGCCTCGACATCGCTCGGCATGTTCCTCGCAAGATGGATCGAGCGATCATCGATACCGAAGGCGCCGATCTTGTCGTGGGAATGACCCGCGAACATCTGCGCACAATCGCCACAACATCGCCCGGCGTCTTTCAGCGGGCGTTCACCGTGAAGGAAATGGTTCGCAGCTTGGGTGTGATGGGCGTAGATCGCCAAGGCACTCTCGCCGACCTACTGACCGATCTCGGCGAAGGCCGAACCACGCGCAACCTGATGGGCGACAACGCAGCCGATGATGTGGCCGACCCATACGGGCAATCGGTTGCAGCGCATCGTGCGTGTGCCAGCGAACTCGATGACCTCATGCGGGCCATCGCTGTGGCGCTCGCTTCCGTCGCCCCCTAACCACAGGCACGTCAGCGGCGCTAGCGCACGGGGCGGGCTACGGTGACGGCGTGGATATCACAACTGTTGCCAACGACCTGATCGTGATGCATGACGGCGCCACGGTGCACCGCTACGAAGACCTTGCTCACGACACGCCCTATGAGTTTCATGGCCAGTGGGTCACCACGTTGCCTCGGCCCGAGGGCGAGCTGCTGTGCACGTTTGCCACGGTGAACGATGTGCATTTTGGTGAGACCGAATGCGGCCGCATCGCTACCACTCCCGGTGGCCCCATTCAGCGCAGCGCCCCCGGCGAAGATCCGTATCCCGAGATCATGAACCGTGGTGCCATCGCCGAGATCAGCGCCTTGAACCCGTGGGCTGTGTTTGTGAAAGGCGACCTGAGCCAAGACGGTCAGCCGCACGAGTGGGAAGCATTCGAGCAGCACTACCGCGGTGCGTTCGATGGTCGCTTGCATGTGGTGCGCGGCAACCACGATGCCTACAAGTTTCAAAGTGGCTACGACGGCGATCAGTGGGTAGAGCTGCCTGGCGTGTGCGTTGCGCTGATGGACACCGTGATCCCTGGTGGCACCACCGGCATGCTTTCTGAGCAGCAACTGATGTGGCTCGATGATCATGCGGCCAACACCGACAGTCCCGTGATTGTGATGGGTCACCATCAACAGTGGACACAGGGCGGCGCCGATAGCCATCGCAGCGAGGGCTACTTCGGCATGCATCCCGATGCCAGCGAAGGCCTTGCCGAAGTGGTGGCTCGCCGCAACAGCATCATTGCCTACACCGCCGGCCACACCCATCGCCATCGTGTGCGTTCCATGAGCGCCGCGCTTGATGTGCCCACCATCGAGGTTGGTTGCGTCAAAGACTTCCCTGGCACGTGGGCCGAGTACCGCGTGTACGAAACCGGTGTGATGCAAGTGGTGCACCGCATTTCGTCGCCCGAAGCATTGGGTTGGAGCGAGCGTTGTCGCCACCTCTACAGCGACTTCGGCATCGACTACGAGAGCTATGCATTGGGTCGTCTGGAGGACAGGTGCTTCACTCTGGCGCTGCGCTAGGCAACGTGCCGAACGCTTTAGCGGCGTCACTGCGCGCCAGTCGTGTGCCGCCATTTCACGCAATGGCAATGGGCAAGCGCGCTTCAGAGCGCGAAGCCGCCGGCCACCGGGTGATGCATCTCGAAATCGGCCAGCCCGCAACGCCAGCACCGCCCGCCGCGATTGCCGCAGCGGTGCACGCAATGCAGCACGGCCCGCTTGGCTACACCAACGCTGCGGGGTTGATGAGCCTGCGCCGTCGCATCGCCGAGCATTACCAGCAGTGGTACGACGTGCAGGTTCCGGTTGATCGAGTGATGATCGTGGCTGGCGCGTCGGCCGGTTTCTCATTGGCGTTTTTGGCGTGCTTCGATGCTGGCCAACGCGTGGGTGTGCTCGAGCCCGGATACCCGGCGTATCGCAATGCACTACTCGCGCTCGATGTTGAACCGGTACCCATCGCTGTGGCTGCTGGCACGCGCTGGGCGCCCACAGCCGAGTCGCTCGACGCGGTTGGTCATCTCGATGGGCTCATCGTTGCGTCGCCATCGAACCCAACGGGCACTGTGTTGTCGCCCGAAACGATGGCCATGCTCGCCACCTATTGCAGCACCCGCGGCATCCGCTTGATCAGCGACGAGATCTATCACGGCATCACCTACAACGGCCCGGCCAGCACGATGCTGCGCTACAGCAACGATGCGATCGTGATCAACAGCTTCTCGAAATACTTCAGCATGACCGGCTGGCGCTTGGGCTGGATCGTCACGCCCGATGCGGTCACCGATGCGTTCGAGCGCCTGCAGCAGAACCTGTACATCTGCGCGCCGCATGTGTCGCAAGTGGTGGGTCTCGCTGCGTTCGATTGCCAACCCGAGCTTGATGAGTACGTGCACGCATATCGCGCCCGCCGCGAGCTGCTGCTCGACGGACTCGCCGCCGCGGGCATCACCAAAGTGGCCGACGCCGATGGCGCGTTCTATGTGTACGCCGATGTCTCGCACCTCACCGACGACTCGATGGTGCTGTGCAATCGTTGGCTCGACGAACTTGGTGTTGCCGCTACGCCGGGTCTCGACTTCGACACCAGATTGGGCCACCGATCGTTGCGGTTCTCATATGCGGGCAGCACCCAAGATGTTGTTGAGGCGTGCACGCAGATTGCAGGATGGAATCCATGACCACCACCCGGCCGCCACTGAGTGACCTGCGCGTCATCGATCTCTCCACCGTTATCGCCGGGCCCAACTGCGCGCGTTACTTGGCCGACTTCGGTGCCGACGTCATCAAGGTCGAGCGTCCCGACACCGGCGACAGCTTGCGCAACATGGCGTGGCGCGACCCGCGTGATGGCGAGGGTTTGTGGTGGAAAGTGGTCAACCGCAACAAGCGCAACATCGCCCTCGATCTCAAAGACGACGACGACCGCGAAGTGTTGCTGCGTCTGGTTCGCGACGCCGATGTGTTGGTCGAAAACTTTCGTCCTGGCACCCTCGAACGCCTGGGCATCGGCCCCGCAGAACTACACGCAATCAACCCCGCGCTGATCATTACGCGCGTCACCGGCTTTGGTCAGACCGGGCCGTATCGCAACCGGCCAGGGTTCGCCAGCATCGCCGAGGTGATGAGCGGGCTGTCATCGATCAGCGGCATGCCCGGCGGCCAACCGATGCTGCCCGCCATCGCACTCACCGACGAAGTGACCGGTCTCGTTGGCGCATTCGCAACGATGGTTGCGTTGCATAGCGGCGTTGGCCAAGTGGTCGACATCAGCTTGCTCGAGAGCATCTTTCAGATGATGGGCCCGTTGCTGTCGCTCTACAAACTCACCGGCGAAATGCAGCCTCGCTTGGGCGCCGGCCTTCCCTACACAACGCCGCGCGGCACCTATCAATGCAGCGACGGCAAGTGGGTTGGCATGAGCGCCAGCAGCGACACCGTTGCGGCTCGGGTGCTGCAGTTGTTAGGTCACGCAAACGACGCGCGCTTCGCCACCTTTGGTGACCGCATGGCCAACCGTGAGCAACTGGAAGCCATCGTTGTGGACTACTGCAAGCAACGCACGCAAGACGAAGTGATGCGTCTGTTCACCGAAGCCGAAGCCGCAGTTGGACCAGTGATGGACATGGCCGACATTGCGGCCGATGCTCACTACGCCGCGCGTGACGCCATCGTCGAGCTCGAAGGCACGCCGATGCAAGGACTCATCGCCAAGCTCAGCGAGACACCCGGTGTGTTGCGTTGGCAGGGACGGCCCATCGATTCCGACGGCGCCGACATCCGCAACAGCGGCTGGGGCGATTAGGCCTTGAGGCCGATGGGGCAGCTGACCCCGGTGCCACCCATGCCGCAATAGCCGTTGGGGTTCTTGCCCAGATACTGCTGGTGATACGGCTCGGCGTAATAGAAATCGCCGGCCGGTTCGATCTCGGTGGTGATGGTGCCAATGCGGGCCTCGGTGAGGCGCTCTTGGTACATGGCCTTGCTGGCGAGTGCAGCGGCGAGTTGCGCATCGGTGGTGGTGTAGATGGCGCTGCGATATTGCGTGCCCATGTCGTTGCCCTGGCGCATGCCTTGGGTCGGGTTGTGGTTCTCCCAGAACACCTTGAGCAGTTGCTCGAAGGTCACCTCGGCCGGGTTGAACGCAACCAGCACCACTTCGGTGTGGCCGGTGCGGCCGCTGCAGGTCTCTTCGTAGGTTGGGTTGGGCGTGTAACCGCCGGCGTAACCAACCGAGGTGCTGAACACCTCGGGCACTTGCCAGAACTTGCGCTCGGCGCCCCAGAAACAACCCATGCCAAACACCGCAGTCTCGTAACCGGCGGGCCATGGGCCCTGCAGCGGGTTGCCGTTGATGAAGTGCTCATCGGGAACCGGCATGGTCTGATCGGTGCGACCCTTGAGCGCCTGCTCGGGTGAAATCAATTCGACTGATTTTTTGAACAACACGGTGAACTCCCTCTCAGCACGCTTCGCCCGCAAGACTACGACGATGGAAGTTGGAACGCCTCGTGGTGATCACTCATTCCCGTCGCAAGATCGCGAAGATCTCGAGGGACCGCTGACCGGAGTGCGCGTGCTCGACTTCACCCGAGTGCTCAGCGGCCCGCACGCCGCGCGCATGCTGCGCGATATGGGTGCCGATGTCATCAAGATCGAGCCGCCAGACGGCGACATGACCCGCTTCGCTAACCCGCGCATCGGTGGCCTGTCGAGTTACTTCATGCAACAGAACTCGGGTAAGCGCAACATCAGCCTCGACATGACCAAGCCGCAAGCGGTTGAGCTGCTGCTCGATCTGGTGCGCCACGTAGACATCGTGATCGAGAACTTTCGACCCGGCGTGATGCAGCGCATGGGCCTGTCGTACGAAACGTTGTCGGCGGCAAACCCGCGGCTCATCTACGCCAGCATCACCGGCTACGGCTCTACGGGTGTGTGGCGCAATCGCCGCGCGTATGCGTCGGTCATCGGCGCCGAGACTGGCTTCACCCGCGCGCAATGCGACGCTCATCCCGATGCCGATGGCTCGGTGCACTACACAAACGATCCGCACAGCAACGGCGATGTCTACACCTCGCTCGAGTGCGCCAGCGCAATGCTCGCCGCGCTGTATCAACGCGAGCGCACGGGCCGTGGCCAACATGTCGAGGTCTCGATGGCGCAGACAATGCTCTACGTGAACGAGCACGTGCACGATCATCTGTGGGACGGCCCGGTTGACCCCGATTGGATTCGTTCGTTTCAGCCCGGCGATTATCCGGTGCTCACCGTGGCCAACGGCGAGAAGGTTGTCATCAGCGGACACCCCGCCGAGCGCGGCACGTTCGATCGTTTCGCCGAAGCAATGGGAACCCCCGAGTTGGTCAACGACCCGCGCTTCGCCAGCGTGGCCAGCCGACTCGAACATCTCGACGAACTGCTCACCTTGATTCACGCGTGGGCGCTGACCTATCCCGATGCCGACGCGGTCGAGAAAGTGTTCGATCACTACGGGTTGGCGATGGGCGTGCTGCGATCGGTGCGTGACATCGCCGACAGCGAATGGGCCGCCGAACGCAATGCCATTGTCACCGTGCCCGATCGCAGCGGTGGCGGTGTGCGTGTGCCCAACGTGCCGTGGTCGTTTAGCGATGCGGCTGCTGGCGTCAGCGGCTACCCACGCTTTCGTGGCGAAGACAACGCCGAGGTGCTGCGCGAGTTGCTGGGTCTCGACGACGCAGCGGTTGGCGCGCTGCACGAATCTGGTGTGCTCAGCGCGCGTGTGCCATCGCAGTCGCAGCGGCCGTTGTGACTCCGTATACCGACGCGCTGCGCGATCAACTCGCCTACAACTTGTCGCGCCACACCCGCCGCGCGCATCCGCTGGATGGTCGCCGTCACGCGGCCGTGGCGATTGTGATTGTCGATAGCGATGCCGAACGCGACGGCGAAGATCCGTGTCCGGTTGAGCCGCACGAACTCTCGGTGATTCCATCAAGCGTGGCCGGCCTCGATGGGCTGATGACTGGCGTCGCCGGTGGAGCTTCGTTCTTGCTGTGCCGTCGTGCCGCAAAGATGCGTGCGCATGCGCGCCAGTGGGCGTTGCCCGGCGGACGATGCGACGAAGGCGAAACCGTTGAGCAGACTGCGCTGCGCGAGTTGCACGAAGAACTCGGCTTGCTGCTTGAGCCCCATTCGGTGTTGGGCGTGCTCGACGATTACCCCACCCGCTCGGGCTACGTGATCACGCCAGTGGTGGTGTGGGGCGGCGGCGATGTGGTGCTGAACCCCGATCCGGGCGAGGTGGCGTTTGCCTATCGCATTGGTTTGCACGAACTGTGCCGCGCCGATTCGCCGCGCTTTGTGACCATCCCCGAGAGCGAGCAACCGGTGGTGCAAGTGCCATTGGGCGGCGACATCATCCACGCCCCAACCGGCGCGGTGCTGGTGCAGTTTCGTTGGGTGGCTATCGAGGGACTCATCGACACACGCGTCGACGAGTTCGAGCAGCCGGTGTTCGCCTGGAAGTAACGGGGTAACGCAGCAGCCGGCTTGGCACCGGCTTGGCTCCGGCTTGGCTACAGGCTGGCCCAGAACTGCTCGAGCACTTCGGCGCCGCGCTTGGGGTCTTGCATCATCCACCAGTGGCCCATGTCTTGCATGATCTCCACTCGGGCACCCATGCGGTGGCCCATCTCTTCGCCCAACGTCTGATCGTTCACGAACGGATCGGCGGTGTTGATCAGCGCAAGGCCGGGTCGAGCAGCCGCAGCCTCGGCATCGGCGCCCCACTGGGCCATGGCCGGCTGAATGGCCGAGCGATACAACGCCAACACGCAACGCGCCATTTCTTCGTCGCTGGCCGCAACGAGTTCGGCGGCAATCTCGGGGGTCATGCCCAGCATCACGAACAGGTTCACTCGGTCTTGCACCGGCGAGGCCATGGTGTCGACAAAGTTCTGCTCGCCTGCGCCAGGGGTTTGCCACACCTGAGCAAAGCTGTGCCACACATAGTCGGGGTGGATGAGCCCGGTGACATCACACACCCACGAACGCAACAGGTCGGGCCGAGTGCACGCCACGCGAGCGGTGAGTGCGCCGCCCCAGTCGTGGCCCACCAGATCTACAGGTTCGCCAATGGCCTCAAGCTCGCCGATGAGCCATGACACATAGTCGTCACGGGTGGCAGCAAAGTTTGGGGGAGTGGGAATGCCAAAGCCCGGCAGATGCACAGTGACCACGTCGGTGCGTGAAAGTTCGCGCAGCAGCGGGCCCCAAATGGCGGTTCCTTCGACAGTTCAGCCGTGTTGCGATTACCCGGTGCCAGGTTCGGCAGCAAGGGCGGTAGAGGGTGCAGAAATCGCCCAGACCGCGACACAACATGGCGTGATGCGCACGCCACAATGCATACCTTCTGGCGTGTCGTACCCGGGGATGGTGCGAAATGTGGTGCGAAATTCGCCGCCACACCTTGCGCTATCAAGGTCAAGGTTAGTGGGGCGTGGCGGCAGAAGGACCTATTTTGAATGCTGCACTGCAGTTGATTCACGGCGAGCCATGTAAATCACCACAAGGCCAATTACCCCGAGAAACACAACACTTGTTCCGGTGGTACCGATTCCAAGACCACCATCAGCCTTGGCCTGGGACATGTAATCACCTATCGATGCGCCAAGAGGCCGAGTGAGAATATAACCAGCCCAAAACATTGCTATTGCGTTTGCGTGAAACACTTTATGAGCAACTGTGACAACCACGATGAGCCCAGAGAATACGAGAGCAGATTTCCAATATCCAATATTGATTTTTTCTGCAACCAGATCTCCTGCTGCTGTTCCCAATGCAAATGTGAACAAGATTGTCAACCAATAGAAAGCTTCACGTCGTGTTGTGCGGATGGAATGTATTGACAATGTATGTTCTTTGACTTGCCAAGCGGCAAAGACGAGAGAAAGTATGACAGCGAAGATTGTGGTTGTAGTTACGAGGCTTACGTTGAATCTGTCGGTGAGATTATCTGTCACTAGGGTGCCAACCACGCTGATGAGCACAACTGCTAACCAATAGATACCAGGCACGTACTGCTTCGACTTGAACTGCCAGACCAAGGCACCAGCAAGTGCAACTGACATAACGAGGGTGGTTCCGGTTAACCCTAAGTTCAATGTCTCATTCAAATAGTCGGCAGCGGTCTCTCCGACTGTGGTGCACAAAACCTTGATAATCCAGAACCAGATTGTGATTTCGGGGACTTTATTAAGAAGGTGACTCATGGTGGTATCTCTGGCTGTACTTGTCATAAGCACAAAATTACCGAATGGATTGGAAAGACTTTTCGTGCTTTTAGCCAAGATTCATCCAATAATTTATTGCAACAGATTGGCAGCAACGTCACCATCAGTGCGGCTAGATCTCACCGCTCCCTACTCAGGTAGAGGCTCCAAGAATTCCAATCGATTGCCGAATGGGTGGTGTTTCAGGATTTCCGTGAACGAAGACGACGGGCATGCCGTGAGCCTACGTGA
>JBAXER010000094.1:0-9297 GCA_037140375.1 Actinomycetota bacterium | reverse complement strand
CCGACGATTCAGCCGACGATTCAGCCACTCCTTCGCAGAGCCTCGACGATGCCGCTGCAGCAGCCGGCATGACCGTCACCGAGTTCTGTGCTTCGGTCGCCGATGACTCGAGCAACGGTGTTAGCGACGACTCAAGCGACGACATCGGCGATGACAATGGCGACGACAACGGCGGCATCATCGGCGGCCACGGCTCAGACGACGCAGTCACCTCGAGCAGCATCGACGACTCAAGCGACGATGATTCCGAAGATTCGACCCAGAGCACCGTTGCTCAGGTCACGGTTCCTGGCCAGGTCGTCACTCCAGTCACAACCCCGGCCGACAGCGGCAGCACCAACAGCGGCGGCACAAATAGCAACAAGAACAAGAACGGCACAAGCGGCGACAGCCGCGGGTGACACAATAATGACGGTCACTCATTGAAAGGTCCGTCATGTCAAACGCACAACTTGATCCGAGGCATCTGGGCCTTGCGATCAGCCACTTGAATGAGACAAGCTCGCCCTGGGTTTCCATACCCGGCGGCGAGCTTCGTCTTGTTCACGTCGATATCGCTGCAGGTATCTGGGTCATCGCCAATCGATTCGAACCAGGCATGGCCGCACAACGCCATCTGCACACCGGCCCGGTGTTTGCGTGGACCACCGCTGGTTGCTGGATGTACAGCGAATACGGCGTGCGCTACGAGGCCGGCAGCTTCGTGCACGAGCCAGCCGGCTCAATGCACACCCTTGTGGTGCCAGCCGACAACACCGAGACCACCGAGGTCTTCTTCGTGATGAACGGCGCCAACCTCAACCTCGATGACGACGACAACATCGTGTCGATCACCGATGCTGGCAGCATCGCAGCCGCCTACCGAATGCTGTGCGAGATGCAGGGCAAGACAGCTCCATCGTTCAACGGCGCGTAGGGTAACTGCGTGACCCGAACGGCCAACGACACTCGAGACAAGCTGATCCTGCACGGACAGCGCTTGTTCGCCGAACAGGGAGTGTTCCGAGTGCCGCTGCGCCTCGTGGTTGATCAGGCCGGCCAGAAGAACTCGTCTGCGTTGCACTATCACTTCGGTGGACGCGACGGGCTTCTGCAGGCAATCATCGAACGCCACAACGGCAGCATCGAGTCCGAACGCTTTCAGATGCTCGACGAAATTCGAGCCCACGATCGCACCGGCGACGTCGCAGCCATCACCCGCGCCGTAGTACTGCCGTTCGCCCGCAAACTCGATACCAGCGACGGCCGCGAGTTCTTACGCATCGTCGCCCAACTGTCAGACCTGTTCGACGCATGGGAACTCACTACACCCAACACCCCAACGCAGGCGCAAGCCGCGTTCTTCATGCTCACCGCTGCACTTGGCGAACTCCCCGCCGAACTGCGCCACGAGCGCGTCACCACATTTTTGATGTTGGTTTCCGATGCGTTGGCGTTGCGTGCTCGCCAGATCGAGCTCGATAAGCCGCTACACGTGTCCACCGAGCAGTTCATCGTGAACCTCATCGACATGAGTGTTGGTGCACTCAAAGCACCCTCCACCCCGCTCAAGCAATGACCCTGACGGCACCCGAACTGTGGGTTCCGTCGGGCCTCGCCACCATTGGCGACGATCACCACTATCCCGAAGAGCGGCCATCGCGCACGGTACGTGTCGACGGGTTCTTCATCGACCAGCACCCGGTAACCAACGCGCAGTTCGCTGAGTTTGTGGCTGCAACCGGCTACATCACCGATGCCGAACAGCACGGCGGCAACGTCTTTGTGCCGGCCGCAGCAGCTGTCGATCTCAGCCAGCCTTCGTTGTGGTGGCAGCACGAACCTGGGGCCTCATGGCGACGGCCGCTCGGCACCGAGGTCATCACGGCCGAGCATCACGATCACCCGGTGGTGCAAGTGTCGCAGCGCGATGCCGTTGCGTATTCACACTGGGTTGGGCGTCGCCTACCCACCGAGATCGAGTGGGAGTGGGCAGCCAACGACGGCACTCAGCCACCCGCCACATGGCCACTCGCAGCCGACGGCATGCTGTTAGCCAACGTGTGGTTGGGCGAGTTTCCGTGGAAGCACATCCGCAGGAGCAAGCCATCGACCATGCCTGTCGGCAGCTTTGCGGCCAACAGTCGTGGGCTGTTCGACATGCTCGGCAACGTGTGGGAATGGACCAGCGACACATGGGTCGAGCGTCACGATTCAACGCCCGCTACCTCGCCGTGTTGCTCGGCCACATCTACCGATTCGGCAACCACCAAGGGCGGATCATTTCTGTGCGCGGCCAACTACTGCGCTCGGTATCGCCCAGCGGCACGACACGCACAACCACGATCTGAGCCCGCCTGCCACACCGGGTTTCGTTGCGCTCGGTCGACCTAACCAACCACCGCCGGGTCGGGCACATACGTGCGCACCAAGAACTGAAACATGATCCAACCGGCTTGCGGCGTGCCCATAGATTCGTATGCCGTGGCTGCATGCTCATGATCGATTGCGATGCCGCCGGGCGCCTTGAGGTGCGCCTCGGCGCTGCGTTCCATCGCCACGAAGAACCCCACTGTCTCGTCGACAGTGCCGCCCACCGTGAGCAAGCCGTGGTTGCGCAAGATCACTGCTTTGGCGGCGCCGAGCGCAACACCAATTCGCTCGCCACCTGCAACCGACATCACATCAACTTCGTGATCATCGAAGATCTCGTGGTCGTTGTAGAACGCGCAGGACTCTTGCGTGATCGGACGCAGCTTGCAGACCAACGCCGAGAACGGAGTTCCATATGGCGTGTGCGTGTGCGCAGCCGAGACAATGTCGGGGCGTGCGGCGTGCAGCGGCGCGTGAATGTGAAATGCCGCTGGGTTGATCGAGCCATGTCCCTGCACCACCTTGCCGGCGGGGCCGACCAGTACGAGATCGTCAACCGTCATCTGATCGAACGGCACCCCGAAACCACCGAGCCAGAAATGATCGGTGAGTTCAGGGTCGCGAGCCGAGATGTGGCCGTCGCCAAGGTGTCCCCATCGCAATGCACCAAACACCCGATAGCCCAGCGCGAGGCGGGTCTTGCGATGAGCCCGCAGCGCGGCGGTGTCGTGAATCGGCAACTCGTACGACGATGAATCGAATCGCTGGTATGGCACTCGAAGATCATAGAGTCAGGGGTCATGGACATCGGCGTAGCACTCCCCCAGATGGCGCGCGGGCTCAACCGCGACACGGTTACCGCATGGTGCAAGGGCATCGACGACGGCCCGTACTCATCGATCTCGGCTGGCGAGCGAATCACGTTCCATAACCTCGAGGGCATCACGCTGTGCACCGCCGCAGCCATGCTTACCGAGCGGGTGCGTGTGTTCTTCAACCTCGCAGTCGCGCCGTGGCACGCTCCCGCAATGTTGGCCAAGCAGTTAGCCACCATCGACGTGCTGTCTGACGGTCGAGTCGACGTGGCCGTCGGCGTTGGCGGACGCCAGCAAGATTACGACGCGCTTGGCGCACCTTTCGATCGACGCCACAGCCGGCTCGACTCGGCCGTGGCCGAGCTGCGTCGCTTGTGGGCAGGTGGCGTCGCATCCGACGGCAACTCCATCGGGCCCACCCCGGTGCAAGCGGGCGGACCACCAATTCTGTGCAGCGGCATGGGTCCCAAGTCGTTGAAGCGCGCCGCGCAGTGGGCCGATGGAATCAGCGGGTTCTCCCTCGGCGGCGATGCCGACGAGTCGTCGCGTCAGTTTCGTATAGCCGAGCAGGCGTGGCTCGACGCTGGCCGCACCGATCGGCCTCGCCTGACCACCGGAGTGTTCGTCTCGCTCGGCGACGAAGCCGAACAAACGCTCAAGAACTTTGCGCTGCAATACCTCGACGTGTTCGGTGCCAACGTTGCGCGCATGGTGGCCGACTCATTGACCATGCATTCCGAGCAACGCCTGCGCGACACCATCGACGCAATGGCCGCCATCGGGTGCGACGAACTGATCTTGGTTCCCGCATCTGCCGACCCAGCGATGCTCGATCTGATCACCGCGGTTGTCGACGCCTGAGCTTGAGCTAGCCCCGATACGCGATTGGCGCGTCGCCGGCAACGGTGGTGCGGTACAGCTCGCGACGGAATCCGGCGTAGTCGTCGATGGCGTTGTGCTGCGTGGCTCGGTTATCCCAAATGGCCAAGGTGCCATTCGTCCAACGCATGCGACACACATTCGATTCGCGCTGGCTCTGCATAGAGAGATACGAGAGCAACGGCTGCGACTCGTGCGCTGCCCAATCGGCAAACCGAGTGACATAGCCACTATTCAAGAACAACACCGGTAGGCCAGTGACCGGATGCGCAGTGACTACCGGATGCTCTTGTTCGGCATAGGCATCGGCACTCGGCAGGATGGTCATCGTGCGTCCACGTTGGGTGATGTCGTACACACCACCGGTGCCATACGGGCGACCGGCCGAGTGCACTGCACGCATGCCGAGCAAGGTCTGTTGCATACCGGCCGACAGCGTTTGAAAAGCACGCACCTGGTTCGACCACACCGTGTCGCCACCGTAGGGAGGCACATCGGTGGCGTACAGCAACGTAAAGCTTGGCGGTGCAGCGAGATAGCTGAGATCGGTGTGCCAACCGCCGCCGAAATTGAGAGCGCGCTCGCCCACCTCTTTCACAACGCGAACCACATTGGGTCGATCGGGCATCGGCTGCACGTAGGGGGTGTCGATTGGGGTGCCAAGGCGTTGCGTGAACGCCTCGAGACCATCGAGACCGAGGTGGTGTTGATCGCGGATCATTACCACCGAGTGCTCAATCGCTGCGGCGCGAATGGCCTCGATGAGAGAGTCATCGGCGAGCGAGACGTCGACATCGGTGATGTCGGCTCCCAGGCCTGGGGTAACACGTGTGATTTTCATGGCACCCAATTTCCTTTGGAGTCGAGATGCCAGCCGCGCGATGCATCGGAGCCACCATCGACGTGCACCGTTGTGCCCGTGATGTAACGACTTGCCGACGAGGCCAAGAACACGGCAGCCCCGCTGATGTCGTCGCTGGTTCCCCAGCCGAGCGCAAGCTTCTTGCCGTAATCGTCGTCGCCAACAATGAGCCCTGCATCGCCCGGCGTTGGCAGACCGTCGGGTGCAATGGTGTTCACCCGGATGCCTTGCACGCTGAGTTCGAGGGCCAATGTGCGACTGAGATGTTCGACCGCTGCCTTCATGGCTCCGTAGATACCGAATCCGGGAGCCGCCCGATAGGCCTCGACCGAGGTGATGTTGATGATCGACGACCCCGCACCCATGCGTGGCACGGCGGCCCGCACGAAGTTAGTGACGCTGGTGAAGTTCTCGTCGACCAACGATCGCTGACCCTTGTCGCTGGCATCGAGGAACGCTCCGTGGAAGGTGCCGCCAGCGTTGTTGACGAGCACATCAATGCGATCGAGGCCACTGACCCATTGGTTCACCGCAGCGGTATCGCGAACATCAAGGATCTCGGTGACCACGTTGGCTCCAAGATCGCGTGCCGCCTGCGCTGTATCGGCAAGTTCGTCAACCTTGCGGTCGCATAACAACAGGTCTGCCCCGTACTGCGCGAACGCGAGGGCCATTGAGCGGCCAAGGCCCTGCGCGGCGCCAGTAATAAGCGCCACTTTCGAGTCGAGGCGGAATGCATCAGGAGACAACATGGCTCGGTCCTATCGCGTCGGAGGATCGATGCGCATGACTGACGCGACATAGTTCTCGAAACCCGTCGGCACACTCATCAGCAAACCCCCAAGAAACACCGTTCGAGCCAGTGTTTGCTCGAATCTGACACACCGTCAGAAACCAATGCTACAGTGCGGAGCATGCGCGAAATGCCCAAAATCATCTCGGTCGATGACCACGTCATCGAGCCAGCCACAGTTTGGTCCGACCGTTTGCCCTCGAAGTATCGAGACATCGGTCCCCGAATCGAACGCCGTCCCGTCAAGGAAATGACCTTCATCGGCGGCAAGTTCACCGCGATCCCCGGAGACAAGGGCGATCCGGGCGAGCTCGTCGATTGGTGGTTCTACGAAGACCTCCGTCGTCCACTCACCCGTCTCGACACCGCCGTTGGTTTCTCACGCGACGAAGTCACGCTCAAGGGCATCACCTACGACGAGATGCGTCAAGGTTCGTACCTGTTGCCCGATCGCCTCGCCGACATGGACATCAACGGCATCGAAGCGTCGTTGTGCTTTCCCACCTTCCCTCGCTTTTGCGGCCAGACCTTCACCGAGGCTGCCGACAAAGAACTCGGGTTGTTGTGCGTGCAGGCATACAACGACTGGATGGTCGAAGAATGGTGCGGGCTCTCGGGCGGGCGTTTGCTGCCCCTCACGTTGATTCCTTTGTGGGACCCAATTGAGGCCGCGCGCGAAGTTCGCCGCAACGCTGCACGCGGCGTGCACGCTGTGTGCTTCAGCGAGATTCCATCCAATCTCGGTCTGCCCAGTATCCACGACGCCGATGGTTACTGGCTGCCGTTCTTTGAGGCCTGCAACGAAACGCAGACCACCATCAACATGCACATCGGTAGCGGCTCAAAGATGCCATCTACCTCGCCCGACGCACCAGCGGCAGTTGGCTCCACGCTCACGTTCGCAAACTGCTGTTTCAGCATGGTCGACTGGTTGATGAGCGGCCTGTTCACGAAGTTCCCCGATCTCACCATTGCGTACAGCGAAGGTCAGATCGGCTGGATCCCGTACATTCTCGAGCGCGCCGACAGCGTGTGGCAAGAGAACCGCGGCTGGGGCGGCATCGCCGACAAGGTGCTTGAGCCACCGAGTGTGTTGTTCAAGCGTCACGTCTACGGTTGCTTCTTCGACGACCCACACGGTCTGCAGAACCTCGATGCCATCGGCGTCGACAACGTGACCTACGAGAGCGATTACCCGCACAGCGACAGCACGTGGCCGAACACCGCCAAGATTGCAACTGAGCAGATGGCGCACCTCTCCGATGAAGTGGTCTACAAATTGGTGCGCGGCAACGCCATCAAGATGCTGCACATCGATCATCTGAAGTAATGCACTCGGCCGGTCCGTGTGCGGCCGCCGAATTGGGTACGACTATCGTTGCGGTCTCACCGCTCACTCTTGGGGGTTCTTATGCGCGGCATTGTCTTTAACGGCACAACGACCGAGTTTGTCGACGGCCTCACGCTGCGCGCTCCCGGGCCACGCGACGTTGTCGTCGAAATCGGTGCTGCCGGCCTGTGCCACAGCGACCTGTCGTACATGAGCGGCCTCTATCCGGTGCCATCGCCCGGCGTGTGCGGACACGAGGGCGCAGGCATCGTGGCTCAGGTGGGCGACGCCGTCACCCACGTGAAGCCAGGCGACCACGTGATCATCGCCACCCTCGCGGCGTGCGGGTTCTGCGCACCATGCGCCAGTGGCCGCCCCACCGGTTGCCGCCAAACCTTGGCCAACTGGAGCCAGCCGTTCACCCTCGATGGTCAGCCCATCTACAACTTCGCTGCAACCAGCGCGTTCGCCGAGCGCACCGTGGTTCGCGACATTCAGTGCGTGAAGATCCCCGACGATGTTCCACTCACCTCGGCTGCCCTAGTGGGCTGCGGCGTGGTCACCGGCATGGGCGCAGTGTTCAACCGCGCCAATGTGCAGCGCGGCCAAAGTGCCGCCGTGTTTGGTGTTGGCGGCGTCGGCCTCAACGTGATTCAGGCCCTCAAGGTGCAGGGCGCAACCACCATCATCGCTATCGACACCGTGCCCGAGAAGGAGGCGCTCGCCAAGCAGTTCGGCGCAACGCACTTCATCGACGGCAAGCGCGACGACGTGGTTGCCGCCATTGGCGCGTTGGTGCCATGGAACAGCGAGATGCCCCGAGGCCCATTCAACGGCGGCGGCGTGAACTGGGCGTTCGACTGTGTGGCTCACCCAGCAGTCACCTACAACGCACTCGAATCGCTCGACTGGGAAGGCACCGTCGTGGTCATCGGCGTGTCGGGCCAGACCACCGAGTTCCACGGTCTCTACGGCCGCCTCACACAGGTGGACCGCGGCATCATCGGTTGCCGCTACGGCACCATCTCGCCGCATCGCGATATCCCACGCATCATCGAGCTCTACCGCCGCGGCGAAATCTTGCTCGACGAACTTGTGTCGCAGACCTTCCCCGTAGAGCAGTGGCAAGACGCCGTTCATGGCCTCGAGAGCGGCACGATCGCGCGAGGCGTGCTCACCTTCTGATGGACCCAATTACCGGCGACTTTGCCACCATTGTCGATCTGTTCGACGAAGTCGTTGCCAAACACGGCGACCGAGAAGCGTATGTGCACGAAGGTCGACGGCTCACGTTTGTCCAATGGGCCACCGAGGCCGACGCCCTCGCTGGCTGGCTCATCGATACCCACGGCATCTCCAAGGGCGACGTTGTCGGCATCAAGTTGGCCAGCGGCATCGACTACGCAATTGCGTATCAAGCAATCGTTCGCGCAGGCGGCGTTGCCACTGGCATCAATCCGCGGCTGGGCAACGCCGAGATCGAACACATCACGGCGCAGTGCTCGCCTCGCTTCACGTTCGACGGTCCCCTGCCAGTCGTATCGGGCGGAGATCCACTGCGTCGACGAGTAGCGCTTGAGGCAACCGATCCGGTGGCCATTGTGTGGACAGGCGGCACCACCGGCTTTCCAAAAGGCGCATGGTTCGACCATGCCTGCCTGCGCTCAATGACCCACGGTGCCGCCCCACTGAGCGAGGCCGGCGATCGCCGTCTATCGCCGCTGCCCTTTGCCCACGTTGGCGCAATGACCCGCATCTGGGACGAACTGATGCACCTCATCACCACCATCGTGGTGCCATCTCCGTGGACCGCGGCCGAGGCCCTTGCGCTCATCAGCACCGAGCGCGTCACGGTGTGCCAGGGCGTGCCCACGCAATACCGGATGATGTTCGATCATCCCGACTTCGCCACCACCGACGTGTCGAGTCTGCGCATTGCCGGCATTGGCGCCGCACGCATTCCTCCCGAGTTGGTGGCCGAGATGCGCACCAAGTTGGGATGCCCGGTCGTTGTGCGTTACGCCAGCACCGAATCATGCGTTGCTACCGGCACACGCCTCAAAGACAGCGACGAAGTCATCTGCAACACCGTTGGTCGACCCAACGGCGGCGTGCACCTGAAGCTGGTCGACGAACTCGGCACCGAGCTCACCGGCCGCGGCGTCGACTTCATTGGCACCGTGTGTCTGCGTAGCCGGGCAATGATGCGCGGCTACTGGAACGACCCTGAGCGCACCGCCGAAGCCATCGACAGCGACGGCTGGCT
>JBAXER010000093.1:0-9428 GCA_037140375.1 Actinomycetota bacterium | reverse complement strand
CTGGTGGTGCTCGACGCATTGCCGCTCACCTCCATCGGCAAGGTCGACAAGCTCGCTCTGCAATCACGCGCCCAAGAGGAGGCCGCACAATGGACACCTTGACCAACGCACTCATCGACACCACGGGCAAGACTCTGTGGCAGCTCATCTGCGAGCGCGCCGAGGCCACGCCAGACAAGCGAATGGCAATCGACGAAAAGGGCCGCACCCTCACGTTCGGCGAATACCGAGCATGGAGCGAGCGCGTTGCCGCCGGTTTGGCTGCGCACGGCATTGGCATCGGCACCAACGTGTCGTGGATTCTTCCGTCACGATTCGAGTCGCTGGTTCTCGCCGCAGCGTTATCCAGACTCGGCGCTATCCAGAACCCGATTCTGCCCATCTACCGCACTCGCGAAGTGGCGTTCATCACCCGCCAAAGCGACTGCAAAGTGATGATCGTGCCGGGCACGTTTCGTGGCTTCGATTACGTGCCAATGGTTACCGAAGCCACCGCCGATCGCGACGTTGAGATCATCGTCGCCGACCCCGCTCTCGCCGAAGGCGACCCATCTACCTTGCCCGCCTACGTTGCCGCGTTCGGCGAGCTTCGGTGGCTGTTCTATTCGTCGGGCACCACGGCCGACCCCAAGGGCGCCAAGCACAGCGACCGCAGCATGTCGGCAGCCAACAACGGCATGCAATGGAGCATGCAAGTAGGCCCCCTCGATAAGGCCGCTGTGGTCTTCCCCATCACCCACGTGGGTGGCTTGGTCTGGCTCTTCAACGCCATGCAAACCGGCGTCGAGTTGCTGATGGTCGAGACCTTCAGCCCCGCCGACACACCACGCTGGTTGGGCGAGCACGGCGTCACGTGCGCTGGCGCTGGCACCGTGTTCTGGTTGGCCTACCTCAATGCTCAACGGCAGTTGCCCGCTGGCGAAACACTCATGCCCGCCGTGCGTATCTTCAACGGCGGCGGCGCCCCCAAGCCGAAGACCTTGCACGCCGAGATGATGGCCGAAATGGGTGCACCGCTCATCGGCGGATGGGGACTCACCGAAGCACCAATCAACACGATGGTGCATGTCGATGATCCCGACGACAAGAAGGCAACCACCGACGGTCGGGCGTGTCCCGATGTTGAGATCCGTGCGATCATCGACGGCCACGTGTGCGGAGCAAACGAAGAAGGCGAACTGCAAGTGCGCGGCCCGCAGGTGTGCCTCGGCTATCTCGATAGCTCACTCGACGACGAAGCGTTCGACCCCGATGGCTGGTTCCGCACCGGAGACCTCGGCATCATCGACGAAGGCGGCTGGGTCAGCATCACCGGTCGCCTCAAAGACATCATCATTCGCAAGGGCGAGAACATCTCGGCCAAAGAAATCGAAGACCTGCTGTATGCGCACCCCAGCGTGCTCGATGCGGCGGTCATTGGTTTACCCGATGCCGCCAGCGGCGAACGGGCATGCGCGGTTGTGGTCTGCAAGCCAGGCACCACGCTGACTTTGCCCGACATGGTGAGCTACCTGCGCGAGCAACAACTCTCGATGCACAAGGTTCCTGAGCAGCTCGAGATTGTGGAGTCGCTGCCACGTAATCCCAGCGGCAAAGTGTTGAAGAAAGATCTACGAACCATTTACGGAGGCACGGCATGAGTCGTTTCACAGATAAGCGCGTCATCATCACTGGCACTGGCTCGGGCATCGGCCGCGCCACCGCACTGCTGTTTGCCGCCGAAGGCGCAACCGTGGCATGCCTCGATCTCAAGGGCGCCGACGAGACCGCCGCCACCATCACTGCCGATGGCGGCACTGCGTACGCATACGTGTGCGACGTATCGAACTCAGCCACCGTGAAGTCAGTGGTCGACACCGCCGCAGCAGCAATGGGCGGCATCGACATCCTGCTCAACATTGCAGGCATCGGCCACTTCGCGTGGACGCACGAAGAAGACCCCGACTGGTTCGACCGCATCGTTGGCGTGAACCTCAACGGCACGTTCTACATGTGCCGCTACGCGCTGCCGTACCTGCTCGAAACCGGCAACGGCGTCATCGTCAACACGGCTTCAAACGCCGGTCTGATGGGCCTGCCCTGGAGCGCCGCGTACTGCTCGAGCAAGGGCGGCGTTGTGCAACTCACCCGGGCCTTGGCATTCGAATACCGCGGCAAGAACGTGCGCGTGAACGCTGTTGCACCCGGCGGCACCAACACGAATATCGTCAACTCGTTTACCACGTTGCCCGAAGGCGCCGACTTTCGTGAGATGTCGAAGATGATGTCGCCAATGGGCCAAGCCGAGCCATCCGAAATGGCCGAGGCGTTCGCCTTCATTGCTTCTCAGCAGGCACGATTCATGACTGGCTCCATTGTGAGCGTCGACGGCGGCCTCGCCTGCTAGCAAGCCTCGGGCTGCGCCAACACCCGCTGAGCCCCAACAGTAAGGCTTTCTGACGCATCGTCAGATACGCTCGCCCACGTTCTTGATGACCCGATCGAAGTGAGAACTCTGCGTGGATCTGCAATTTACCGATGCCGAAAACTCGTTCCGTCTGAAGCTCCGCGACTGGCTGAGCTCAGTCATTCCTCAGCTGCCCAGTGAGCCACATCGCAACGACTGGATCGGTCGCCGCGAGTACGACTCGATGTGGCAACGCATGCTGTTCGATGCCGGCTTCGCTGGCATCAACTGGCCCCGCGAATACGGCGGTCTTGGCGCCACCCCAACCGAGCACCTCATCTTTCTCGAAGAGACCGAGCGCGCCCGCGCCCCATACGTGGGCCAGAACTTCGTCGGCCTGCTGCACGCCGGCCCCACCCTCATCACCGAGGCCTCAGCCGAACAGAAAGCATTCCACCTGCCCGCCATTCTCAAAGGCGAACACATTTGGTGTCAGGGCTTCAGCGAGCCGGGTGCTGGCAGCGACTTGGCCAGCCTGAGTTGCCGAGCCATTCGCGATGGCGACGATTACGTCATCAACGGACAAAAGATATGGACCAGCTTCGGCCACACCGCCGACTACTGCGAGATGCTCGTACGCACCGACACCGACGTACCCAAGCACCGCGGCATCACGTGGCTCATCGTGCCGATGGGTCTGCCCGGAATGGACGTGCGCCCACTACGCACACTCGAGGGCAGCACCGAATTCTGTGAGGTGTTCTTCGACGAAGTACGAGTGCCAGTAGCCAACCGCGTTGGCGACGAAAACGACGGCTGGCGCGTTGCGATGGTCACGCTGAGCTTCGAGCGCGGCACCGCGTTTGTGAGCGAGATGCTGCAGTCGATGGAACTCGCCCGAGACCTCGCCCAGCTCGCCAAGCGGGTGACCCGCAACGGTGTCACCGCTTGGGACGACGCCGGTTTGCGCCGCGACATTGGCCGTATCTGCGCCGAGCTCGATGCACTGTGGGCGCTGACCAAGCGCAACATCAGCCAAGCTCAGCGCACCGGCCTTGTGGGTCCTGGTGGCAACGTGTTCAAGCTTGCCTACGCCGAGCTTCGTACACGCCTTGGCGAACTCGCGATGCATCTGCTCGACCGCGCATCGCTGAGCATCGACGACATCGGCGACCTGCCCACGCACGCTCACGTGCACGGGCGCATTCATGCCCTTTCGCTCGGCATTGCTGCGGGCACCTCTCAGGTGCAGCGCAACATTGTGGCCGAGCGCATTCTTGGCCTTCCAAAGGAGCGCTGACGCCAATGGACTTCGAACTCAACGACGACGAACGCTCACTACAAGAGGGCATCCGTTCGTTTCTTACCGGCCGCTGCACCATCGATGTGGTGCGCGCCAACGAAGAAACCGGCGGCGCGCTCGATCGCGCGCTGTGGCAAGAACTTGGTGCCGTGGGTGTGTTTAGCCTGCGCGCTGATGGCTTCGGCATGACCGAGTCTGCGCTCGCGTTCGAAGAGCTGGGCCGGTCGCTAGTCGCTGGTCCGCTGGTGGCCTCGCACCTCGCGGCAACGCTGATGCCAGCGGCCGCCAACGGCTCACGCATCGTTGGTCTCATTGAGCCCAGCGAGCCAGTCAATGTTGCCGAGCACCTCGCATCGCTCGACGATCTCATCGTGGTGCGCCCCGAAGGTCTCTTCGTGGTGAATCCCGCCGAGGTCATCGGCGTGCATGCCGAGCGTCCGCTCGACGCCCTCACGCCCATCACCGCGGTCAGTCACCTGCCTCAGGGCGAACTCATCGCCGACGCGGCCACAGCGCACATCTGGCACCGCGATGGCATGGTGCTCACCGCAGCGCTGCAACTGGGTCTGTGCCTCGCCAGCATCGACCTCGCCAAGCAATACGCGATGCAGCGCGAGCAGTTCGGCCGACCCATTGGTTCGTTCCAGGCAGTGAAACATATGCTCGCCGACATGCTCACCAAGGCCGAGGTCACTCGAGCTGCGGTGTACGCCGCAGCGGTGAACATCGACGGTCGCGGCGACAGCACCGACCTCATGCAAACCGCACGCATGGCCAAAATGCTTGCTGGCGACAGCGCCCTGTTCTGCGGCAAGGCCGGCATTCAGGTGCACGGCGGTATGGGCTTTACTTGGGAGGTCGATGCACAGCGCTACTGGAAACGCGCATGCGTGCTCGACACCCACTTCGGAAACAGCGACGAACACGCTGCCGCATTTGCGGCAGCGTTGTAGGAGGCCATCATGGGTATCTGCGACAACCGAGTTGTCATCATCACCGGCGCCGGACGTGGCCTCGGTCGAGCTCACGCAATGGCGTTTGCGGCCGAGGGCGCCAAGGTCGTGGTCAACGACGTAGGTGCCGAGCTCGACGGCAGCGGCGGCAGCTTGTCCCCCGCACAAGAAGTGGTCGAGGAGATTCGAGCGCTTGGCGGAGACGCCATCGTGAACGGCGACGACATCAGCGATTGGGATCAAGCTGGTCACCTCATCGCCCAGACCATCGAGGTCTACGGTCGTCTCGACACCGTGGTGTGTAACGCCGGCATCGTGCGCGACCGCATGATCGTCAATATGTCGGTCGACGAGTGGGACGCCGTGATGAAGGTGCATCTGCGCGGCATGTTCTGCCCGGTTCGTCACGCCATCGACTACTGGCGCGCGCAGGTTAAAGCTGGGTCACCAGTGCAGGCTCGCGTCGTTACCACATCGTCGGGCGCTGGTCTCTTTGGCAGCGTCTCGCAGGGCAACTACTCGGCGGCCAAAGCTGGCATTGCTGGGTTCACCATCGTGGCCGCGCAAGAGCTCGGCCGCTACGGCATCCTCGTCAACGGCATCGCCCCTTCGGCGCGCAGCCGCATGACCGAAGAAGCATTTGCCGACATGATGCGCAAGCCCGAAGAGGGCTTCGACTCCATGGACCCCGCCAACATCAGCCCACTGGTGGTGTGGCTCGGCTCCGAGTTGTGTGGCGTATCGGGCCGCATGTTCGAAATTGCTGGCGGCCAACTCAGCGTTGCCGACGGCTGGCACCATGGCGCGGTGTTCGACAAGGGCGCCCGCTTCGAGCCCGCCGAGATCGGACCGCTGGTCAGCGATCTGCTGCAGTCGGCTCCCGACCCCACTCCCGTGTACGGTTCATAGAACTTTCAAGGGAGAAGCGTGGCACGTCCGAACAAGACCATTTTGGGTGCCGACGGACGCGTACTTGGCTCACGGGCCGAAAGCACTCGAACCAAGCTGCTTGAAGCCACAGCAAAATTGCTGTCCGAGGCTGGCGTACTTGAGTTGCGCATCGTCGACATCACCCGCGAAATCGGCTCGTCGCCCGCCACGTTTTACCAGTACTTTGTCGATGTCGATGCCGCCATCTTGGCCCTCGCCGAGTTGGCCACGCTCGACGAAGCTCCGCTGGTTTCACACCTCACTGAGCCGTGGCAGGACGGCGATGGGTTAGAGCGTGCTCAAGCGTTTGTCGATGCCTACATCACGTTTTGGGACGACCACAGCGCGGTGCTGCGAGTGCGCAACCTCAAAGCCGAAGAGGGCAACGCTGCGTTTCGCGAGGCCCGCTCACGCGCCAACCTGGTGCTCATCCCCTCGATGGGCCACATGGTCGAGCAGGCCCAAGCGGCCGGACGTCTGCCGGCTGCGATGCACCCGTTTGTCACTGCCACCGCGATGATTGCGATGATCGAACGTCTGCTTCCGTATCGCAATGAGATCGCCCGACGTGGAGCGCCCTCAAGCTCGATGCGCGACACACTGGCAATGCTTGTGTATCGCTCGCTCACTGGCCGCTGAGAACCCCAGCAGCGCGCCGGCCTACATCGGCGGGCCACCCCACACAGGCACGCCGCTTGGGGCGCCTGCAAACAGTTGGTCCTTGGCGGCAATGAGCCCATCGACACTCCACTGAGTAGCGCCGGCAGTAACCGAGGCGAGGATGGTGGTGGGCTGAATGCGGTGCACCTGATCGCCGAGCACAATGAACGCCTGGCCACTGACATCGCTGGCCGCATCGCTGGCGAGGAACGCAACCATTGGGCTCACGTTGGCGGGGTCATATTTGTCGAAGCCTGCTTCGGGCTTGGTGAACTTGGGATTGACCTCGGTCATTGGTGTGCGTGCTCGAGGGGCAATCACGTTGACCGTGACATTGAGCCGCTGCAGTTCTCGTGCATGCACGAGGGTCATCGTGATGATGCCACCCTTCGCGCTGCCGTAGTTGCTCTGGCCGGGGCCACCAAACAGGCCGCTCTCGCTGGTGGTGTTGATGATGCGTCGCTGTGGCAGCACCGCACCCTCGCCGAGCAACTTCGATTGGGCACGCCAGTAGACCGCGGCGAAATGGCTCGGCGCGAAGTGACCCTTGAGGTGCACATCGACCACGGCATCCCACTGCGATTCGTCCATCGAGAACACCATTGCGTCGCGCAAGAATCCGGCGTTGTTGACCAAGATATGCAGGTCGCCAAACGTAGAAACGGCGCACTGAATGAGCGCTTCGGCATCGGTCCAGCTGCTTGCGCTACCGCGGTGGGCAACAGCGCGACCGCCGGCGGCCACGATGGCAGCGGCCACGATTTCGGCGCGATCGGTGATGTCGTTGATCACAACCGCTGCGCCCTCGGAGGCGAGAAACTCAGCATGGCAACGGCCTACGCCCTGCCCGGCTCCAGTGACGATGGCAACCTTGCCGGTGAGTGCACCCATGACTTGTCTCCTTTTCATCGACGCAGCGGCTGCGCTCGATCAACAAATTTGTGTTCTGCAATGTCTACCAAGTGAACCCTGACAGCTCTCGGATTCTATGCTCCGACGATGTTCATCTCTCTTGGTCTGCCGACCGACCGCCTGCCGGCGCACCCCGAATTGGCCACGGCCGCAGCCATCACCACACTGAGCCAAAGCGCCGAGGCCGCTGGCTTCCACGCAGTGTTCGTCACCGACCATCCGTTTCCATCGGCCAAGTGGCTGAGCCGTGGCGGACACCATTCGCTGGATCCGTTTGTGGCTTTGTCGTTCGCTGCAGCGGCCACAACCACCTTGCGCTTGCAGACCAATCTGCTCATCCTTGCCTATCGAAATCCGTTTCTATCGGCTCACGGCTTGGCCACGCTCGACTCACTGAGCAACGGTCGCCTCATCGTTGGCGTTGGCGCTGGTTATCTCGAATCTGAGTTCGCTGCGTTGGGCGCTACCTTCGATGATCGTGGCGCGCGCACCGACGAGGCCTTGGCCGCCATGTACACCGCATGGCAAGGAGCACCCGTAGCGCTCACTGGCACCGGCTTTGCGGCCAGCGACAACGTGCTCGCTCCCCTGCCCGTGCAGCGCCCTCGTCCGCCCATCCTCATCGGCGGCAACTCCACCGCTGCGATACGGCGCGCTGTCACGTCGGCCGACGGTTGGGTGCCCATGCCAAGTCCAGCGGCAGCATCGCGGTTGTTGCGCACACCCGGCATCGAGTCACTGGCCGATCTCAGCGGTCGAATCGAGATCGCTCATCGACTTGCCGCCGAGCATGGCCGCACCGAACCGCTCCAGATCTGGTTCACCCCGTGGGGGCTGTCTGGCTTCGATCTCGCGGCATGGGACGCCAGCAAGCTTCGCGACGAAATCGCCCAACTCGAAGCGCTCGGCGTGATGGGTCTCACGGTCAGTCTGCCCGGCAACACCGTTGCCGATTTCTCGCGATCGCTCGACACATTTGCGGCTGGCATCTTGAGCTGAGCGCCGCAACAGGCGCCAACGTTTGTCGCTCCGCAAATGGGTCCGGGAAATAAATCTGATACGGTGTCAGAAACCAGCAACCGCAACGGTTAGCACGCATTGCAGTCAGGAAACACAGCACGATGAGCGAGCGCGTAATTCCCAAGATCATCAGTGTCGACGACCATGTTGTCGAGCCGACCCATCTGTTCGAGCGGTGGCTTCCCGCCAAGTTCCGCAATCATCCCGATGCGCCTCGCGTCGAGCGACGCGGCATCGCCGGAATGAAGTACCTCGGCGGCACCAAGTACGACTTCCAGTGGGACGACGACGCGCCAAAGTCCGATTGCTGGTTCTACGAAGATCTCATCGCACCGCACAAGCGCCACGTGGCTGCTGTTGGTTTCGCACGCGACGACATGACGATGTCGCCCATCACCTACGACGAAATGCGCCCCGGTTGCTACGACCCCAAGGCTCGTCTCGCCGACATGGACATCGACGGCGTCGAAGCATCGCTGTGCTTCCCAACCATGCCGCGCTTTTGTGGGCAGACCTTTGCCGAGGCGCGCGACAAAGATCTCGCTGCCGCATGCGTCACGGCCTACAACGACTGGATGGTCGAAGAGTGGTGTGGCGATTCGGGCGGGCGTCTCATCCCGTTGCCAATCGTTCCACTCTGGGACGTTGAGGCAGCAGCACGCGAAATTCGCCGCAATGCTGCACGCGGCGTCACTGCCGTAGCGTTCAGCGAGATCCCAGCCAAGCTCGGCCTGCCATCGCTGCACAGCGGATACTGGGAGCCCTTCTTCCAGGCGTGCGCCGAGACCGACACCATCGTGTGCATGCACATTGGTTCGTCGTCGCAGATGCCAGCCACTTCGGCCGATGCACCTCCGGCGGTTGCCGCCACACTCAGCTTCGGTAACGCAATGAGCTCGCTGAGCGACTTTTTGTTCAGCGGCTTGCTTGTTCGCTACCCCCGCCTTCGTCTGGCCTACAGCGAAGGTCAGATCGGCTGGATCCCCTACATCCTCGAGCGCGTCGACGACGTGTGGAACGAGCACCGCGCATGGGGCGGCGTTCGCGATCTGGTTCCTGAGCCACCGAGCACCTACTGGTTCCGCCAGATCTACGGCTGCTTCTACCGCGATCGTCACGGCCTCGAAAGCCTGCACCGCATCGGTGTCGACAACGTCACGTTCGAGACCGACTACCCGCACACCGACTCCACGTGGCCCGATACGCAGCAGATCTTCCGCGACCAGATCGTCGACCTCGACGATGAAACGGTCTACAAGATCGC
>JBAXER010000092.1:0-9664 GCA_037140375.1 Actinomycetota bacterium | reverse complement strand
AGCAGGTCGGCTGAATCCGGTGCCGGCGCGCCCTGTTGCATACGGCGATGCGCCGCCGCGGTTGGCGGTGCTGTGGTGCCCCGATTGGTCGGTGGTCGCTGCAGGGGCGTCGCCGCTCGAACCAGTTGCAGTGCTCTACGCGAACCGTGTTGTTGCCCGCACACCTGCTGCGGCCACGGCGGGGGTGCGTCAGGGGCATCGCCGCCGCGAGGCACAACGGATCTGCCCGTCGTTGCGGCTCATCGATCACGATCCAGCGCGCGATGGTCGCGAGTTCGAAGCTGCAGTGCGCAGCGTTGCGCAGATGGTGCCGCGTCTCGAAACCACTGAACCGGGTTCGCTCACGTTCTTGGCGCGTGGCCCATCGCGCTACTTCGGTGGCGAGCTGGCCATGGCTCAACGCGTGGCGCAACTCGTCATCGAGGCCGTACCCAATGTGGTCACCGGTATCGGCATTGCCGATGGTCGCTTCACCGCTGGCGTTGCTGCGCGGCAGTCGGCGGGGCAACACGCTGCGGTGGTGGCGCCGGTCATCATTGGGTCCGGCCCCAACGACACACGCGCTTTTCTCGATCCGCTGTCGGTGTCTACCTTGGCCGACATTGCCGATGTGTCTGGTGATCTGATCGATTTGTTTCGCCGTCTTGGCGTGCGCCGACTCGGCGACCTTGCGGCACTACCGTCGGCCGATGTGTTGGCACGGTTCGGGCGTCCAGGGGTGTTTGCGCATCGCATTGCCTGCGGCGGCGACGACCGTGCCGCCGATGCGGTGGCCCCACCGCCTGAGCTCTTTGTGACCCAGGCATTTGAAGATCCGGTGCATCTCCTTGATCCGTTGGTGTTTGCCGCCAAGCAACTCGCACAGCAACTCCACGATCTGTTGGTGGCCAACGGCAGGGTCTGCACGCGTTTGTCTGTGACGGCCGAAACCGAGCACGGCGAACGCAGCGAGCATTTGTGGTATCGACCCAATGGGCTCAGCGTTGCCGCAATCGTCGAACGGGTGCGTTGGCAATTCGACGGATGGATTCAGCAGCCGGGGGGACTCAGCGGGGGCATCGTGTTGATGCGTTTCACTCCCGATGAGGTGTGCTCCGACGACGGCAGCCAACTTGGGTTTTGGGGAGGTCGCACCGAGGCCGACGAATGGGCCGCTCGTGCTGTGGCTCGTGTCGCGGGCCTTGTGGGGGAACAACAGGTGTTTGTTCCGGCATGGCGCGGCGGGCGTCAGCCTGGCGATGCCTATGCGTGGGTGTGTATCGACGCCGCCGATGTCACCGAACCAACCGAACGGCTTGCCGTGGTCGAGGCTCCGTGGCCGGGTCACCTGCCAGCGCCATCTCCGGCAACCGTGATGGCCGAGTCGGTGCCAGCCGAAGTGTTCGATGCGGCCGGACACGTAGTCAGGGTCAACGGTCGCGGTGTGCTCAGTGCGCCGCCGCACACGGTTTCAGTGCGTGGTCGGCCCGCCGAGACCATCGCGGCGTGGGCCGGACCGTGGCCCATCGACGAACGCTGGTGGGATTCCCGCCAGCATCGTCGCATGGCCCGATTTCAGTTCACGACCAGCAGCGGCGAGGCGCTGCTGGTCGTGGTCGAGCAGCAACAGTGGTGGATCACCGCTGTGTACTCGTAACGCCGTTCTTTCAACTCAGGCTGATGCACTCAGTGCATCGTCTTCGCGCCGGTCGCGCTCTGCACGAAGCAAGTCGTTGCTCAACCTGAAGCCAATGCCGCGCACCGTATGAATGAACCGAAGTTCGGGTGCGTTCTGCTGCAGCTTGCGGCGAAGGTTCGACAAGTGCACATCGACCACATGTGTGTCGCCAACCCAGTTGGGGCCCCACACCTGCTCGAGCAAGTGCACACGTGAGCACACTTCTGATGGCCTGCGGCACAGCTGCTCGAAGAGAGCGAACTCAATGCGGGTGACAGGAACATCGTGGTTGCGAACACGCAACTCCTTGCGACCAAGGTCGATCTGGAGTGGCCCGATGCGAACCATCGAGGCCGCCATTGGGTCCCAACGTGCGTGCAGCTGACGCGGCCGGCGAAGGAGTGCCTGGCATCGGGCTGCGAGCTCGTCGGCCGAGATCGGCAGCGAGACAGCATCGTCAGCGCCAGCACGCAGCGCACGGATGCGAGAGTCTTCTGAATCTGGTGGAGCAAGGCCCACCACGTAGCAATCAGCCGAAGCGCGAAGCGCATCGAACAAGGTGCCGCCGCCGGGGCCGTGGAGGAGCAAGTCCACCAAGATCACGTCGGGGGTGAACGAGCGAGCGAGCACGATTGCTGCTGACTCTTCGTTCGTTGCGCTTACCGAGAAACCGCGGTCGCGAAGACCGGTAGAAGCAACACGACGAAGTAGTGGATCGCCAACAGCGATCAGTACTCGAGGTGCAAGTTGTGCATCAGGTTCAGCCATGACAGGTTCTTCCCTATGAGGTAGATGCCAGTCAGACATAGCTTGCTCGCCGACTGGTTGGACAAAGATCTATCGGCGCGAACTCGTCGGGACTAAAGAAGCTTTCTTGACAAAATCCGAAGAAAATCTTGAAGACGCTTCTGGGTGCTTGAAACGCGACCGCAGATCGGCGCGCTGAACCCACGCCATGTAGAGCTGCTCGATACCTCATCGCACACTCCTTTAACCACCTGTAACGCTAGGCAGGAAGTGCTCAGCAGAGCCGGGCCAAATGCACGCGTGGCTCGGGACCAAAGTCCCAAACTGAACGGTTTAGAGAACCAGTTCCACCGTGATGGCGATGTCGCCGGTGACGCGGCCTTCCACGTCGAGCGACACAGAAAAGACACCGCCGGATTGGCCCTGCATGCCCTCACAAACCACGATCCCTTGACCATCGGCGGTCACGGTGTCGCCCGAAATTGCGCGCTGCAGGTCGCCTTCGAGAGGTGTATCCGTGGACACGCACGCGGGGATCACAACCCCGCCGTCGATGCCGCTGACGTGTGCCACCAGCTTCCACGATCGGTTGTCTCCGACGGCGTAGAGCACTGTTCCGGCGAGGATTCGAGTATTGCCGGGCGCCGCGGCTCCAGGGGATGTGTCGACGAGCCATTGAGCTTTTCCGGGCAGCACCCGCACGTGCACGGGCATTCCTATCGAAGCTGATTGGGCACCAGACCCCTGCTCTGTAGTGCGCAGCGGCGCAGTGGGGCGTGGCGGCGATAGTGCTGGGTTGGGCGAGAGCAGCGACAGCGACGTTGGCTCAACAGTGATGTGTAAGCCACTGCCGGCGAATGCGGTGCCGAGGCCGCTTGCCGCAGCGGTCAGCGTTCGTGGCTTGCCAGCATTGTTTGCGCTGGCCGGATAGGTGAAGACAATCGAGGCAGCCACGACAGTTGTTGTGGCCACAATGAGTCGTCGCCGAAAAGCAGATCGTGCTCGGAGACGAGTGAGTTCAGCCATGGGGTTTCCGCCGCGTTGGGGATGCACATTGCGCATCGAGTCGCCGCCCTGTAACCGGGCATTGATGTATCGACGCCAATCGGCCGTGGCTGAAGCGACCTTGCCGAAACCTTTAGTGAAGGCTTTAGTGAAGGCTGCTTGTGGTGCTCAGTGAGTGAGCTCAACGGTGATCGACACGTTGCCGCTGACCTTGCCAACGACATCGAGGGCCACCGTGAAGAGTCCAGAAGAGTTGCCCGAGACGCCAGAGCAGACGACAACAGCCTTGTGGCCGATCGTTACCGATCTGCCGGCGATCGCCGAGAGCGGCGTGCCCGGAGTTTGTGTGTAGGTCGACTCGCAGCTCGGTTGAACTCGGGCATCCTCGGCTCCGCTGATGTGGGCTACGAGGCGCCACGGCTTGTTGTCGCCGAGGGCGTAGAGCACGGTGCCGCTGAGAATTCGGGTTCTGCCCGCAACGGGGCTTGAGACGTTCGCGCTCGCCGACCATTGAGCCGTTCCCGGTGGGACCCACACGCTCAACGACTCACCGGCACCAGATCCTTGAACCGCTAGCGATTCGTTACCGGTAGGAGGCGGCACGAGCATTGGCTCGCTGATGATCAACGACGCCGGCTCAACCGTGAGGTGAAGCGCTCGAGTGCTGTCGTGCGAGTCCTCGTCGCGTGAGTCCTCGGTCTGTCGGCTTCGGTCCTCGCCTTTGTGAGCGCTGGCGGGGTGCGTTGCGACCACCGACGCTGCGAGCACTGTTGCGAAGACAACAACTAGGTGATGAACGCGCCGACGCCCGGCGCTGGGAGTATCAAATGTGCGCATGATGTTTCCTGCCGCTCTGCAGATACGTGTCGCGTATCTCTTGATTGGCCCTCTTGCGGGCCACAGATGTATCGACGCCAATCGGGCATAACTGGAGAAGATTTCCGAATCAGCGTCATGGGATGAGATCCACCTTCACCGTGATCTCGCCGGAAGCCGTGCCCTCGATGTCGAGGGTGGCCCTGAAGATCCCACCGGAGTGTCCTTCGACGCCCTTGCAGATGAGAATCGGTTGCTTGCTGATGATGACTGGCTCGCCAGCGATCACTCGCGGTGTATCTCCAGCGAGTGGCTGGTCGATGAACACGCATTCGGGCTTGGCGGTGGCGCCTTCGGCGCCGGTTACGTAGGCCACAAGCTGCCAAGCATGGTTGTCGCCGATCGCGTAGAGAACTTTGCCGGCCAAGATGCGGGTGTCGCCATCAGTGGCGACGCCGAGTGCGTCGTCGGCCAACCATTGAGCCTTACCCGCCAGCACCTGTACGTGCACCGGAGCTGCGAGCAGCGCAGTTGGCAACCCGTCGGTGATGCCGATGGTTTCGGGCGTGGCGACGGTCACGGTGGTGGCGGTGGTGGCGGTGGTGGCCACTGTGGTGGTGGTTGGCACTGCGGTGATGGTGACGACGTGAGGCTCAACAGTGACAGCCGCTGGCGGCACCACGGTGGGACGAAGCGTGCCTGCGGCGAGAATCAGAGCGAGGAGCGCAGAGAGAGCGATCAGATAGCGCAGCGCCTTGCGGGCTGCTCCCCGGTGGGGAGTTGCGGGTCGCACCAACTCGATGTGCCGTTCGCCTTGCTTCCCTGTTCGCATCGCCACTCCTTTGTTCGGGAGGCATAGTCAGTCCACCAGCGCAGCGCAGAGTTACTTCGGGACCTTTGTCATCCCGACCTTCGCGTTTGGCCCTACGACTGGTCTCAGGTACCGCTTGTCGCTACCGTGACACCCATCGACATGTGCAACGACATCCGCAACGCTGTACTTGCCCGCGTCGGCGTCGACCAGCGCGAAGTGCGTTCGTTGCTCGCGTTTGTCGAGCATCTCGATCTGCTTGAGCATCCCTTCAGCGAAGAGGCCGATCCGGTGCACGTCACTGCGTCGGCCATCGTGGTCGGCAGCCGCGGCGTGGTGTTGCATCTGCATAAGCGACTCGGCCTGTGGCTGCAGCCTGGCGGTCATATCGAGACCGGCGAATCACCCAGCGATGGTGCGTTGCGTGAGGCTCGTGAGGAAACTGGCCTTGAGGTGTGGCATCCGGCTACTGGTGCCGAACTGGTGCACATCGATGTGCACCCTGGGCCGCGTGGTCATACCCACCTCGATGTGCGATATCTCGTGTTCGGACCCGACGCTGACCCAGCCCCGCCAGAGGGTGAGAGCCCCGATGCGCGTTGGTTCGGTTGGGCAGAAGCCATTGCAATCGCCGACGAAGGTCTTGTTGGTGCGCTGCGTTTGCTTCGGCCGCGCTTCGATCCCGAATCATGATCAACCAAGGTTGCCCCTAGCGATACGAACGTGTGTTCGATACACTGGCAAATCCTATGGGGTTCGACAACCCGGCGATGCCGTGGCGTGAACTTGAGCAAGCGTTATCCGACCGAGTCCGGCGGCCCGATGGTCGCGCGCCCGGCAGCTCGAGTGCCAATGCAGGTGGCGATGGCCCGGCGCTTACCCGCAAACGCCAACCGTTCGAACCGCTCGAACCGCTGGCCCAACGTGTCGACAACGCCGGCGGTGCTCGCACCGTGCCCTACGCCGAGCTGCATTGCCAATCGAACTTCTCATTTCTCAGCGGCGCATCGCACCCAGAGCAGTTGGCCGAAGAAGCCGCTCGGCTTGGTCTCGAAGCGCTGGCACTCACTGATCAAAACGGGCTGTATGGCGTGGTGCGCTTCGCCGAGGCGGCCCGCGCTGTTGGGTTACCCACCTTGTTTGGGGCCGAGCTCACACTGGGCATGACCCGGTTTGAGCCAGGCTTACCCGATCCGCCCGGTGAACACGTGGTGTTGTTGGCCGATGGCCCCGCTGGTTACGCGCGCCTGGCTCGGGCCGTGAGCCTTGGCCAACTTGCTGGCGAAAAGGGGGCCCCGCAGTTCGAGTTGGCTCAATTAGCCGAGGTCGGCCGCGACCATTGGTGGGTGCTCACTGGCTGTCGCCATGGTGTGGTGCCGGCAGCGTTGGTGCGCGAGGGCCCGGCTGCGGCGGCGCGCGAGCTGCAGCAACTGATTGCGTTGTTCGGCCGTGAACGTGTGGTTGTCGAGCTGTGGGATCACGGCGACCCGCTCGACTCGGCGCGCAACGATGCGCTTGCCGAGCTTGCTGCTCGTCACGATCTGGCATGCATTGCGACCAACGATGTGCACTACGCAACGCCGCAGCATCGGCGCTTGGCCACGGCGCTGTGGGCGGTGCGTGCCCGGCGCAGTCTCGAAGAGATGAACCCGTGGTTGCCTGCTGGCGCTACAGCTCATGTGCGCAGTGGCGCCGAACAAGCGCGGCGCTTTGCTCGCTATCCGGGTGTTGTCGAAACAGCGGCAGCCATTGGGCGCGCCGGGGCCTTCGATCTGTCGCTGGTGGCACCCAATCTGCCGCCGTTCCCATGCCCGCGTGGGGCGCAGGGCGAGCAACTCACCGAGATGCAATATCTGCGTGTGTTGGTCGAGGCGGGGGCGCGCCGTCGATACGGCGAGCGGCCACAGGCGGGCGAAGATCTTTCGGTGAGGGCGCGGGCGTGGCGCACCATCGACCACGAGCTTTCGGTCATCGAGTCCCTCAATTTTGCGGGCTACTTCTTGGTGGTCTGGGACATCGTGCAGTTCTGCGAGCGGGCCAACATCTATTGCCAAGGTCGGGGCAGTGCGGCCAACAGCGCGGCGTGTTACGCGCTGGGTATCACCAAGGCCGATGCCGTTGCGTTGGGCTTGTTGTTCGAACGGTTTTTGTCACCCGAGCGCGATGGCCCGCCCGACATCGACATCGATATCGAAAGCAACCGTCGCGAAGAGGTCATCCAATACGTGTATCAACGCCACGGCCGCCACCACGCTGCGCAGGTTGCCAACGTCATCACCTATCGAGCCCGTTCGGCCGTACGCGATATGGCCAAGGCATTGGGATACGCGCCGGGTCAGCAAGACGCATGGAGCAAACAGGTCGATGGTTGGGGTGGGGTTGCTGCCACGGCTGCTTTGCCCGACCAGAACATTCCCGCAGCGGTGCTCGAGCTTGCCGCCGAAGTCGAAGATGCGCCGCGTCATCTCGGTATCCATTCGGGCGGCATGGTCATTTGCGATCGCCCCATCATCGAGGTGTGCCCAGTCGAGTGGGGTCGCATGGAGAACCGCAGTGTGTTGCAATGGGACAAAGACGATTGCGCTGCGGCGGGGCTCGTGAAGTTCGATCTGCTGGGTTTGGGCATGCTCAGCGCCTTGCATTACGCGGTCGATCTCATCCGCGAGCATCAGGGATACGAGATCGATCTGGCCACCATCCCGCAAGAAGACGATGTGTACAGCATGCTCTGTCGGGCCGACACTGTGGGTGTCTTCCAGATCGAGAGCCGGGCCCAAATGGCTACGTTGCCGCGGCTCAAGCCGCGACGCTTTTACGACATCGTTGTCGAGGTTGCACTCATCCGCCCCGGTCCTATTCAGGGTGGGTCGGTGCATCCCTACATCCGGCGCCGCAATGGCCAAGAGCCGGTTACCTATTTGCATCCGCTGCTCGAAAACAGCTTGGGCAAAACCCTTGGCGTGCCGTTGTTCCAAGAACAGCTGATGCAGATGGCCATCGATGTCGCTGGCTTCACTCCCAGCGAAGCCGACCAACTTCGTCAGGCGATGGGCTCAAAACGTTCGCAGGCGCGCATGCAAAAACTGCGCGAGCGATTGTTCGAGGGCATGGCCGAGCGCGGCATCACCGGCGATGTCGCCGACGAGATCTTTGTGAAGATGTCGGCCTTTGCCAACTACGGATTCCCCGAGTCGCACTCGGTGTCGTTTGCCTACTTGGTCTACGCGTCGGCCTGGATCAAGTTCCATGAGCCAGCTGCGTTTTGTGCAGCGTTGCTCAACGCGCAACCTATGGGTTTCTGGTCGCCGCATTCGCTGGTGCAAGACGCCACACGTCACGGGGTCATCACGCATACACCCGACATCAATACGTCGTTGGCGGCGGCCACATTGCAGCCCGATGCTGCGTCGTGTTCGGGGCAGGCTGTGCGTTTGGGCATCGGCTCGGTGCGCGGCATCGGCTCGTCGTTGGCCGCGCTCATCGAAACCGAGCGCATCGAACACGGGCCGTTCACTCACATCGAAGACCTCGCTCGTCGCGTGCCGTCACTCGATCTCGCCCAACTCGAAGCACTCGCTACTGGTGGGGCGTTCACCGAATGCTTTGGTCTCGATCGCCGCGAGGCGTTGTGGAGCGTTGGGGCAGTAGCGCAGTCGCGCCCCAACCGCCTTGAGGGCATCGTCACCGGCGCGCAGGCGCCACGTCTGGCAGGCATGGAACCAGTAGAGGTTGCAGTGGCCGATCTGTGGGCAACAGGCATCGCCCCAAACGGTCACCCAACCCAGTTCATCCGGTCGCGTCTCTCGACGCTTGGGGTGGTTACCTCTGCGGGGTTGTGGCAGTGCGAGCCGCAGAGCAAGGTGTTGGTGGCTGGCTTGGTCACCCATCGACAACGGCCGATGACGGCGCAAGGCACCACGTTCATGAACCTCGAAGACGAAACCGGGCTCATCAACATCGTGTGCTCAAAGGGCTGTTGGGCGCGGTATCGGCGCGTGGCCCGCGAGGCGTCGGCGCTGTTTGTGCGCGGCCGTCTCGAGCGTCACGAGGGAGTCATCAACGTCGTGGCCGAACACATCACGGCCTTGAGCATGCCAGCGGTGCATGCCAGCCCGAGCCGCGATTTCCGCTGATGGATGTTGTTTCGTCGAGGCTTAGGGCTCTACGTCGATCGGCTGCGGCGGGGGACCCATGGTGAGGTAGTTGTGTAGCAACCGCACCAGATCGCGAGGCGCGGTGTCTACTCGGGCCTGCTTCAGTTCGGTCAGCGTCCACCAGCGCAACTCGAACACGAACTCGGCGTTGAGCTGTTCCCAGCTGAACTGTGGCTGCGGATCAAAGCCGGCCGGAACGTCTACTTCGTAGATCTGTTCACGTTGGCCATCGAACTCTCCGCTCATGAACGCCACAATGTGCAGTCGGTTCCACAGATGCGCGCCGATGAGTGCGTCATGTAGTCCCACTTCTTCGGCGAGTTCTCGGCGTAGGGCGTCGTGATGAGTTTCGCCTGCATCGAGGCCGCCGCCCGGCAGGGCCCAACGTGTTCCGGCCGGAAACTCGAAACGAACAAGCAAGACGCGACCTTCGCTGTCGACCACGAGCCCGCGCACTGCCTCGCGGATCCTCAG
>JBAXER010000091.1:0-9695 GCA_037140375.1 Actinomycetota bacterium | reverse complement strand
CTATAGATCGGCGAGACGCGACCAGATGCCAGCAGGTTGGCGGCGCTGGATGCGCCAAGAACTTGCTGGACGCAACACGCCGTCGACGAGCTCCACTGCTCCGGCATCGGACAGCAGGCCAATCACACGGTGCACTTCGTCGACCGCCCATTGCAGCCCTGTGGCCGCTTGTTCAACGGTGGGGGGTTCGGTGGCCCGCAGAACGAAGCGAGCCAAGGCAGCCTCTGAAGCTGGCAGCGAGACGAGATCGGCCATCGAGAACGACGGCGCGGCGGCCGAGCCAGGGCCGGCGGCGGCGTCATCGCCCAGCCGGCCAGCGATGCGCCCGAACAACCCGCCGGCTGTGGGCTCGCCGGCGCTCATGCCAACTCCGGCATCGAGATGGGCTCGGGCTGGGGACGGCAGATGCCACACCACAAGGTGTCGCTCACCACAATGGCTCGCGGTGGATCCTGTCCGTAGATCGCGACCAGCGATGGCAGCGATGAGTGATGCTGAGAACACACGCCCCGTCCGCACAGCTGACAGATCCCACGAGCTTGTTCGTCGCACTGGTTACACATCACGGTCGATATCATCGCACAGGAAATGAACATTCCGCCGAGTCCAGCGACGTCCATCCCCTACAACGACGCCATATTCCTGCGTCTGATCGTCGGGCGGTGAACATGTCATATGTTGTAGCGACGCTGGTGCCACTGCTGGCACTTGCCTTTGTTGTTCGTCTCGGACGCCTCCGGGGACGAGCCCTGTGGCTTCCCGTTGTCGGTTTGGCATGGGGTATTGCCTCCACGTGGATCGCGCTCGAGGCCAACAACCGCTGGCTGGCTGCATATGGAATGGTGTCGGTCATCACCCTTGGTGGGCCGATCGCCGAAGAGATCATCAAAGCTGGCGTCCTGCCGGCACTGACGGCGTCACGGCTGTCCACATGGTTCGTCGATGGCGCAGTGGCCGGGTTCGCAGCGGCCACGGGTTTCGCGATCCGGGAAAACTGGCTCTACCTCGAACGTGGGGCTGACGAGGGCCTCAGCTTGGCGTTAGCGCGCGTCACGTCGACCAACTTGATGCATGCCGGCTGCACCGCACTCGTCGGCGCAACGCTTGCTGGCGCTCGAACACTGGGTTGGGGCAAACGATTGATCGCCATACCAGCGGCGCTGGCGATATCCATAGCTTTGCACTCGGTGTTCAACCGAAACACGCTCGACAGCACGTCGGCCACCGTCGTCACGCTGATCGGCGTTGCCGTGTTCGCTGGCGCAGCGGTACTGGTCGCTCTCGGTGGACCGGTGTCCTTGCGTTGGGCGCGAAGCTCGATGCAGGCACAAGGGTTGAGCGCAGGTGAGCAATCGGTCCTCGGCAAACGCGGCGAGGTCGACAACCTGCTCGACGAAATCGACCAGCGATTCGGTGGCGTCATCGCAGAACAAGCCGAACGCTTCATCGCCCTGCAACGCCGCATCGGTGTCGCCAGCCATTCACTGCAGGGTTCGTCAAACAATGCAGCTCGCGCCGAGTTCGATTCACTCCAGGCCGAGGCCAACCAACTCCGTCGCGAGATCGGCGTTTTCCCGATGACTTGGATCCGGTCCCACCTGCCCACCGAATCAAGCGCAATGGGGCTGTGGGCCACAGCAGCGGCATCGGCCCCCGACCCCGACCCCACCGCAAGCGACTCTACGGGTGCAACCCGACCCCCCGGCGGCCTGTGGGGCACGTTCGGCGATCAGCCGAAGTCCTGACCCACTCAGCCATGTAATCACCCAAGTCAGGATGACACTCGTCGCTCAACCCACCGGTGTCATCTGAATGAACTGTTCGATCAAAGCCACCACAGCTTCGGGCGCGTCTTCCTGCAAGAAGTGACCGACACCGGGCAACGTGACAACCGGACCCTTGGGCCACGTGTCGCGGAACATGCCGACCGCGAACTCAGTAGGCACGGCACGATCCTCTTCACCGTGGATATACATCGCAGGCTTCGCTGCAAGAGCCGCCAAGTTCGAGATGTTCTCGAGAATGACCATCGTTGCTGCGTCGCTGGTGATGTGCTGCGGAAACGCAATGGCGCCTTTGCATTCGGCCGGGCTTGAGAACGGCGCCGCGTACGCGCGAATCCATGTTTCGTTGACCACTGCTGTGCGCTCGAAACCAATGCGCTTGAGTACCGACAGAATCGACCCACCGAGGTTCGACAACGTGGCGGCGGCCTCGTCGGTGTGCACCCATTTGAACCACGGGTAATCGGCCACCGTGGGCACCCCGGCGGGAGGGCGACCCGGCACGCCGGTGTTCATGAAGCACATACGCGAGATCAACTCAGGGTGGCGCAGCGAGAGGCCGGCGGCGATTGGTCCACCCCAATCTTGAGCAACGATCGTGATGTTGTTCAGACCGAGGTGCGTGACGAGTGAGTCGAGATTGTCGACGTGGTCACGAATTGAGTAGTCGCGGTCTTGGGGCGTGGCGCTCTTGCCGAAACCCATGTGGTCGGGCACGATGACGCGTCCGTAATTGGTGAGTTTGGGGATGAAGTTGCGATACAGGTAGCCCCACGTGGGCTCACCATGCAGACACAAGATGGTGTCGCCGTTGCCCTCGTCTACGTAGTGCATCGGAAAGCCGTTGCCGTCGTAGAAGTGCGGGGCGAATGGCCAGGTGCCATCGAATGTTTCTGATGCTTCGATCATGGCGACAGCATCGCACAGCCGCTAATCGTGGCTGGCATCCCAACCGACGCCTGTCAGACTGATTCAATGTCAACGTTCATCGAACTCAGCCACGACGTGCACGACGGAATGGTCACGTATCCGGGGTTGCCCGCCCCACGCATTGGCTCGGTGCTGTCACGCGAGCAGAGCCGCGGCCGATACGCCGACGGCATCGAGTTCGACATCGGGTCCATCGAGATGTGCGCCAACACCGGCACCTACCTCGACACCCCCTTCCACCGTTACGCCGACGGCCATGATCTGGCCGGGCTGCCACTTGAGCGCTGCGCCGATCTGCGCGCCGTCGTGGTGCGCGCCTCGCTGCATGGCGCAGTGCATGTGCCCCAAGAGGTGTTGGCCAACCTGCGCGGCGCAGCACTGTTGGTACACACAGCTTGGGACCAGCTCTGGGGAACGCCCGAATACTTCAGTTCCGAGCATGCGTTTCTCGACGAGGCCACGGTGCGCTCGCTGATCGATGCCGGCGTTGCTTTGGTGGGTATCGATTCGCTGAACATCGACTCCACGGCGGGCAGCGATCGCCCGGCACACAGCCTGTTGCTTGCTGCTGGTATCCCCATTGTTGAGCACCTCACGAATCTGCAATCGGTGCCGAGCCACGGTGCCACATTCACAGCCACCCCGGTGAAGGTGGCCGGCATGGGCACGTTCCCGGTGCGCGCATTTGCAACTATCCCCACCAGGCCTGCCGTGTGCGAGGTGGTGTTCGACTGCGCCGACGTTGCGCTACTCGCCAACTTCTGGGCCCACGTTCTTGGCGCGAGCGACCCACAGATTCGTTCCGACGAGTGGGCCACAGTTCGAGATTCCGCGCCACACGGAATCACGGTGGCCTTTCAACGCGTACCCGAAGGCAAGGTGGCCAAGAACCGCGTGCACCTCGACATCTGGTCGACCAACATTGCGGGAGACACTGCACGACTCGTTGCGCACGGCGCCTCCGCCGTCGGCGCGATCGTGAGCGACGAGAGCGGTTCGTTCCAAGTCTTAGTCGACCCTGAAGACAACGAGTTCTGCCTCGTGAGCGACTGAGCCACGATTGCGGTTACGCGCGAGTTCTGCAAGCGCGGTTGGGTTCTCGCGCTGCCGCTTCCCTACCATGAGCACAACGTCACCCGCGGGGTGCGAACAAACGAGGCGACCAATGTTCGAATGGAACGAAGAGCAGCAGATGATCCGTGATGCCGTGCGGCGATTCGTCGACGACGAGGTGCGCCCACACGTGGAAGAGCTCGAGCACGGCGATCTTGCGCCGTACGACATTCTGCGCAAGTTGTTCGCCACGTTCGGCATGGACTCAATGGCTCGCGATCGCTTCGCCAAGCAGATTGCCCGCGAGAAGTCGGTAGCCGAAATGGTCGCCCGCGGCGAAACACCGCCACCTCCCGCAGCCGAGCGTTCGGGCGGCGATGGCGGCGGCGCAGCGATGTCGCTGATCCCCATTATCGAGTTGTGCCGCGTGTGCCCCGGCATGGTCACCGCAATGGGCGTGAGCATGGGCCTCACTTCGGCCGCGATCATGTCGAAGGGAACCATCGCCCAAAAAGAGCGCTGGGCCCTCGATCTGCTCACGATGGACAAGGTGGGCGCGTGGGCCATCACCGAGCCCGGCTCAGGATCTGATGCGTTCGGCTCCATGCGCGCCACGGCTCGTCGCGATGGTGACGACTACATCCTCAACGGCTCAAAGACCTTCATCACCAACGGGCCATACGCCGATACCACCGTGTTCATCTGCAAGCTCGACGATGGCGGACCAGTCGAGAATCGCAAGGTGGTCAGCTTCGTGCTTGACCGTGGCATTCCTGGCTTCGTGCAATCGAAGCGTCTGCGCAAGATGGGTATGCATTCATCACCAACTGGCCAGCTGTTCCTCGACGACGTCCGCGTTGGTCGCGATCGCCTCATTGGCGAGACCGAAAATCAGCCAGCGGGCGGCCGCGAAGGCGCCAAGGCAACGTTCCAACAAGAGCGTTCGGGTGTGGCCGCAATGGCGTTGGGCATCATCGAAGAGTGCCTGCAGCTCAGCGTTGCGTATGCCAAAGATCGCGTGCAGTTCGGCAAGCCCATCGGCGAGTTCCAGCTCATCCAAGACAAGTTGGCGCGCATGGAAGTCGCTCGCATCAACGTGCAGAACCTTGTGTTCCGAACCATCGAGATGAGCGCTGCTGGCAAGACGATGTCGCTGGCCGAAGCGTCGGCGATGAAGCTCTACTCAGCACGCGCCGCAACCGAAGTAGCCCTCGAGGCTGTGCAGGTATTCGGCGGCAACGGCTACATGTCCGAGTTCCGAGTTGAGCAGTTGGCCCGCGACGCCAAGGTCTTGCAGATCTACGCCGGCACCGACGAGATCCAGATCACGCACATCGCAAAAGAGTTGCTGCGCGCCTAGATCAACCGGTGCCGCTACGGCATTGATCAGAACGGGTCGCGTGGTGTGCGTGCGAAGATCTCGCGCACCATCGGCTCGAAGTGTTCGAGCGACTCGTGCTTGTACGCGGGGTCAAAACAGTTCTGATCCCACTCGGCACAAAATCTGACAGTGGCTTCGTAGTACGGGTGGTCGATGTAGCGGTCGCGCTCGTTGGCGTCACGGCCGTAATGCGGGAGCCAGTAGTAGCCCTGGAACAGGCCGTGCTGGTTCACGATCCACCAGTTCTGCTCGGTGACATATGGGCGGATAAGCGCTGCGGCAACCTGCGAGTGGTTGGCCGTGCCGATGACATCGCCGATGTCGTGCAGTAGAGCGCACACGACGGTCTCAGTATCGGCACCATCGCGCTCGGCACGTGTGGCCGACTGCAGCACATGGTCGAGTCGCGAGATTTGGTAGGGCGATGGGCCTTCCATCTGACGCAGCCAATCGATGATGCGATCGGCTTGCGAATCGATCTGTTCTTTCTCGTGCTCGAACACCAACTCGTAGTCGGCACGTGTGCCGTCGGCCATCGTGGTGAACGCAACCTTGCGATCGTCGTAGTGGCTCATCAGTGCACCATCGCATTCGTTGCTTGCCCAGTGAGGAGCGCCAGATTGGCAGAGAAGTCATCGACATCGAAATACACATCTTGCAGATGGCGAGGGCCATTGGGCTGGTACTCGTGACGGGCATGCATCACGCGGTAGCCATTCACGAACAGCATGTCGCCGGCCTTCAAGCGGAACGAAACGAAGTTGGCTGGGTCGGTCACGATTGAACCGAGCAAGCGGTACGCGCGGTACCACTCTTCGAGATCGGGATGATCGAACGGCAGTGGCTGACGAAGCTGGTTCGAGAACCGTAGGTGGGTGAATCGACCAGCTGCATCAAGCGCTACCAGAGGGGCACGCGTGAAGCCATCGGCCGTCTTCGAGTACTGACGGAAACCAACCGAAACACGGGCGAGCACTTCGACAGCAGCAGGGTCAACAGCACGCAGTTGTTCGAGCACGCTGAATCCGTCGACAACGAAACTCTCGCCGCCATCGGCATCGTTCACGAGCATCGCCAACACTTGGCCACTTGGCGGATGCGTGCGCTGGGCGTTGTCGTTGTGCGGCGGTAAGCCTTCGGCCGTGTAGGCGATGTTGTAGCCGGTGGGGTCGAGCTTCACGTCGAAGATGAAGCCCAACTGTGAATCGACCAACGCCACATTGATGGCCTTGGCGAATCCGATGACTGCACCCGGCTCGGTTGGCGAGCCCGAGATGATGACCACACCATCGCGCTGGAACGTTTCGAACATCGCCTGGCGCTGAGACATGTCGGCGAGCACGGCATCGTGATCGAACCATCCGAGGTCGTCACCGTTTCGCCAGAGTCGGGCCGTGTACGAGTTGCGGTGCATGGCTCGGTTGAAGCCATCGAACGCTGCGCGCGAGTAGGTGGAAGCATGTCCGTCGCTCCACTCGATGACGAGCTCTCCATCGACGATGGCGGCCGAATGCGATTCGGCTGGACCAGTGGCGCTCCATGGCTGCCAGCGACGCTCGTCGGTCTGAACAATGCGACACGAGGCGCACGGACAGTTGTCGCGCAGCCAATCGGCAACCAAGGTGGCGGTGCCATCTGCGCACTGCAATTCGAGGCCCGACGGTTGCCACGAAGCAGCCACGAATGCTCCAACGGGAAGCGATTTCCCGGAGGAGCCCATTGCGATCTCATTGGGCGTGCTCATTCGACATTCCTTTCACAAATCAACCCCTGTACTTTGCCATACCTCGCAAGGGCCACCAACGTTTGCGCTCAGTCGCATCGCTCGAATCGGCTCACGCGGTGGATCGCTGCGGCTCAAGCCATCAGAGAAGGCCTCGCCCAGCGTCCCCACGTCGCCCACCCCAGTTGCCCACCCCAGTTGCATGGGCGCGATTTGGGACAACTGCTGTCCCAAATCGCGCCCATGCACGCCTTTTCGGGACGTTTAGGAGTGGGTGGGGGCGTCGGCGTCGGCGTCGGCGGGACCATCGAAGGGACGGGCACCTACTTGATACTTGGTCACTGACGATGAGCCCATCATCAGTTCAGCGATGACTGCGGCCAGTAGGCCCGGCACGATGAACGATGGTCGTCCCGTGGTCTCAGCAACGAACATGACCGCGGCGAGGGGCACTCGGTAGCCCGCGCCGAGGAACGCTGCGACGCCGATCACGATGAACAACGTGGGGTCTGGGTGATGCACGATGGTTGCCACAACCGAGCCAGTGAGAGCGCCAGCAACAGACAACGGGATGAAGATTCCGCCGGCCCCACCGCCCGCAACAGCAGCCGATGTGGCCAAGTTGCGCAACACGAAAATGGCGAGCACCAGCCATGCCGAATGCTTCGCAGTGACGACCCATGTGACCACGTTGTAGCCAGGGCTCACGAGCAGCGACTCACCGGTGAGCAGCCGACCCGCACCGAAAGTGAGTGCCAGCACGACACCGGCAGCCACAGTGGTGAGCAAGCGATGCTTGCCAACGGCGATTCGCTTGGCAGTGCGCAGCATGCGCGCAAAACCTCTGGCGGCGATGCCTGCGACGACGCCAACAAGCAGCGCTCCGAGCAGATCGCGAAAGAGCAGACTTGACGAGCCATCAACCGGAATCAATCGTGATGTGCCATCGATGCCCACAAATGTGAAGTAGCCAGTGGCGCTCGCGACGAGTGCGGGTAGGAGCATCCGCCGGGCGAGGTCGTCTTGGTACGGCACCTCAAGCGCAAACACGGCACCGGTTGCGGGCGCTTTGAAGATCGCGGCAACGCCCGCGGCGGCACCTGCAACGAGCAGGGTGCGACGTTCTGCATCACGAAAGACCCGCGGTAAGCGACGCTGCAAGTTTGAGCCGATGGTGGCCCCGGCGTAGAGCGACGGACCCTCGAGTCCCATGGGAGCCCCAGAGCCAACGGTGGCAACCGCTGCGACGATTCGAGCGACGAACGGCCGCCACTGCAACGTGTGGTGACGATCGTGAAACGCGTGCAGGTATTCATCGGCGGTTGCCGACGATGCGCCCTGGCCGATGAAGCGGCGCGCTGCCAATCCGACGAGCAGGCCAAGTCCAGGGAAGAACGCGATGACCCATGGCGACAATTCGAGAACGCGGTCGAGCCCACCATGAACAACGCGTTCGAACAACGCTACGAAGGCCCCAACGATGATGCCGGTGATCGCAGCAAGCACTACAACTTGGTGCGAGCGAGTGGCCAGAGCGCGAAGCTCGGTGCGACGATGCACGGGTATCCACGTTGTGGCCTTCACGACGGATTGACCCGCTGGTGTCGTCCGAGGCGCGGTCCGTTGTGCATCGGGCAACAGTAGCGCCCGCGCTCTCGTCGGCAGCCGATGAAGACTGGCAGGGCATCGGCTACTCCCCCATTGCGGCGAGGCCGCGACACATCGTGTGCCAAGGCGGACTCGACAGCTTCAACCCTGCCGACCGCGCCGCGTTCTTCAGCCACTGTGGCGATTACGAACAATCGTCGGGCATCACCATTGCCCAAGAGACGCATCGAATACGGCCACTGTTCACTCCGTGGGCCACACGCGATGTGCTCGAAGCCGACCCGAGCGACCCTCGTTGGGAGACTCAACGAGCGTGGTTCGAAACGCGCTGGAAGACGATCGTTACCGAGGCGGCCGCAGCCGGCCGCACCGAGTTAGTGGTCGTGCCCGAATACGGTCCCGCTCCGCATCTGCCATCAGAGCCGCACACCGGCAGGCCCGTTGCAGACCTGTGGCACGTGGTGCATCGCGAACGCGAAACTCTCAAGCGCGTGTTGGCAAAGCCGCAAGGTACGCAACTGATCTACAGGTTCACTTCGACAGAGGTGGCGACAGCGTCGCCAACGAACCGCGCGGCCGTGATCATGTGTGGCCCTGATGCCGGGCGCCACGACTTGGCCGCGCTGTCGCGGGTGGCGAGTCGGTCGAGCGGAACGACAATCTCAAACGCTGAGGCGGCCCCGGCAGCGACATCGACCCGAGCGAAACCGATGAGCCGCGATGGTGCCTCGGCATCGGGAAGCGTGGCGTAGACCTGCACCACATCGGCGCCATCGCGCTCACCAGTGTTGTACACGTTGCCGCGCACAACGATGGCCGAATCGTTGGCTGTGATCGCCACATCGCGAACAGCAAATGTGGTGTACGACAGACCGAAACCAAACGGATACGCCGGGGCGATTTCGTTGCGCTCAGCGCGCCACCATCCGTGCCAACGGTCGTAGGTGAAGCTGGTGGCGTCACGATCGAACGCTGGCAGATCGGCTTCGTCGAACGGCACGGTGAACGGCAACCGAGCAGACGGGTTGAGCGCGCCAAGCAACGCATCGGCAAGGCCGGCGCCGGCCTCGGCGCCGCCATACCAGGCCTGCACAATGCCCGACACGCTGGACGCCCACTCGGTGGTGATCACTGCGCTACCGGCCTGGATGACAACGATGGTTCGCTCGTTGGCAGCAGCAACGGTGCGGATGAGTTCGACATCGTCGGGTAACAA
>JBAXER010000090.1:0-9782 GCA_037140375.1 Actinomycetota bacterium | reverse complement strand
TGGCGGTTGGCGGATGTCAGCGGCAGGCGCAGGGCATTGCCGTGCATCGAGGGCAGCCGGATGCGTAACGCTGCACGGCAACCGTCAGGTCGATGTTCATCTGGTTTGCCAGCGATGCCACCCAGGCCAGAACGTCGCCGAACTCGTGCTGTTGCTGCTCGACGGTGCCTTTGCGCACGGCTTGGGCTAACTCGCCAAGTTCTTCACACAGCCACGCCACAGTGCTGGGGACACCTCGGTCGCGGTCGCGATCGCCGTAGGTGCGTTCGATCACATCTTGAAGGTGAGCCAGATCCATGTAGCGAACTTAGGGTTCGTGAGAGCGGTGCGCGGGGATTGCTCAACCTGCAAGCGATTGGTCGGGGTGGGGAGATTTGAACTCCCGGCCTCCACGTCCCGAACGTGGCGCGCTACCAAGCTGCGCTACACCCCGCAGGTGCCCGACGATGTTATCCGGCGGTGACTTGCTCTTCCTCAACCGTTTCAGCGGGCGCGTCTGCGGTTTCGTGGTCGTCGGTGTCGGTGTCATCGAGCGCCGCAGTGAGCGCACAAGCGACTCCACGCTTGATCGAGAGCGCATCGAGCGGCTTCACGATCCACGAGTCGGCACCGCTGCGTCGAGCGAGGAAGATGTCGGCTTGGCGATCGAGCACCATCAAGATGGGAACCCGTGGCATGGCGCCCGAGCTTTCGTCGTGACGCAGGTTCATGGCCACAGCCATGCCACCCATCGAGCCGCTTTGCAGATCGAGGATGGCGATGTCGGGTGTTCGGGCCATGACGACATCGGTGACATCGCGACCATTGCGACACACGGTGAAACTGGTTTCTGGCCCGCTCAGAGCGGCGACGATTTCGTCGACGACCCATTGGGCGTCGGTAGCGACCAAGACATGCACAAGAAGAACTTAGCCGCCCGAAGGCCAAACGTTGAAGAGATGACCCGCGATCTCGCGAAGTCCGCCCAGATCGTGCACATCGTCGGCCAGTAATGGCACCCGATGAATGGCAGTGTCGCCGGTGTCTGCGATGAGTGGAGCGATGACTCCTTCTTCGGCATCGGCAAGGGCGCGTAGCTCGGCAAGGTTGCGCCACAGGCCGGCCAGTTTGTGATCTCCGGCAGTCTCAGCGGTAGCTGCTGCGGCCAACGCCTGCTCGGCGGTGGCATCGCCAAATCGTGGTTGCAGACGGTTCACGATGACTGCGGCCACCGACAGTTTTGAATCGGCGAGACGCGCTGCGAAGTAGCGAGCCTCTTCGACCGTGTCGTGCCGCGCTGAGGCCACGAGCACGTAGTGAGTGATCGACGAGTGCAACAGCTCGGACACCGAGTCGGCGCGATCGCGGAATCCAGTTTCCATGCCTTCGAACGCTTGGAAGAACGCGATGGCATCGGCCAGCACATCGCCACCCACCACTTTGCCGATGCTGCGCAGCACGGGTTGCGCAGCCACGTTGAGCACCTTGAGACCCTTGCGCGCTGGCAGCATGAGCAGTCGGAACAGCCGATGGTTGATGAAGCGCGTGAGCGTTGCTGGCGCATCGAGGAAGTCGAGCGCGTTGCGCGTTGGTGGGGTGTCGACGACGACGAGATCGAAGCGATGATCGCGGTGCAGTTGGTACAGCTTTTCGGCCGCCATGTATTCCTGCGTGCCCGATAAAGCTCCGGCGATGTTGTGGTAGAACGCGTTCGCCAAGATGCGCTCAGCACGTTCGGGAGTTTCGGCGTATTGACGCACCAGACCATCGAATGTGGTGGCGGGGTCGAGCATCATCGCCCACAGTTCGCCGAACGCCTCGGCGTTGGGGCCGAGATCGAGATGCACGCGAGTGGGCTCGTTGCTGAGTCCGTCGGCAAGACCCAACGCATCGGCCAAGCGGCGGGCGGGGTCGATGGTGACGACCACGACTCGCTTGCCAAGCGCCGCAGCGTGCATTGCAATGGCCGCCGCAGCAGTGGTCTTGCCGACGCCGCCCGAACCACAGCTCACGATGATCTCGGCATCGCGCAGCACGATGTCGAGCGCTGACAACTGTGTGGCACTCACGACGGAAGCTGCGCGATCTGCTGCAGCAACGACTGCGCGAGCACGCTGATATCTGCGGGAGTGAGGCCGGCCACTGCAAGTTGCGGCAGCACAATCTGGGCGAGAGCAAGATCGGTTGACAAACGATTGAGTTCGTCGCGCTGGCATTGGCGGCGGTGATTGCGATAGTTGGCGGCGGCCAGCAGATCGGGGTCGACAGTAAACGGAATGTTGTCGCTGTCGACCACGGTGATTGGCTCGCCGAGATCGACACCGTTCACGATGACTGGCCCCAACTGCACGCCCACGCGCTCTTCTACCGAGTACGCCGTCTCGATGAGTTCATTAATGGGCGTCGTCTCGGGCAACGTAACCAGCAGCACCTGGCAGCGGGTTGGGTCTTGGAACATCTCGAGCACGTCTTGCGCCTGCGTATGAATGGGGCCGCCGCGAACCGTGTCGAGCAGGCCGCGGGCCGCAAGCAAGAACGTGATTGCGTGTCCGGCGGCGGGGCCATCGACCACGATGAGGTCGTAGTCGTCGCTGCGCTCGAGTTGTTTGAGTTTGCCGAGTACCACGATGTCATCGATGCCAGGTGCGGCGGTGGCCACAACATCGATGATGCCGCTGGTGGCGAGGCGCTTCGAGACTCGGTGCAAACCGTGCGTGTCGAGATAGTCGGCCAGTGCCTCAGGGGCAGTGATGGTGAGCACCTCTACAGAGGTGTCGGCAAGGAGATCGTTGAGCACCGGCTTTCCCTCGAGTTCGACAGCGAGGACGCGAAGTCCGGCACCGGCTGCGGCATGAGCCAATACAGCGGTTACGGTTGTCTTTCCTACGCCCCCTTTCCCGGCCACTATGACCAGGCGGGCTGCACCAAAGAACTGCACTGATTCCACACGCCCTCCGGAGGCTCTCTTGCGCAGACTAGCGATCATCGTGTTGGCCACAGCGGCCGGAGTCGGTCTTCTCGCGCCCCCAGCGGGCGCGGCGAGCCCATCAACCAGCGTTGCGCGTCCCACCGACGCGGCCTCCGATGCGCTTGCGCCGGTCGATGTCGTGCAGGTCAGCGGCCTGATCGACGAGATTCTTGTGGACTCGATTACTCAGTCCATCAAGCAGGCTGAGGCCAATGGGTCGCAAGCCCTTATTTTGCAGATCAACTCCACCGGTGCCGTTGTTTCACGCGATCGCATGGCTGTGTTGCTCGATCGCCTCCACAAGTCGCCAGTGCCTATCGGCATCTGGGTCGGCCCGTCGGGCGCTCATCTTTATGGCTTGCCAGCGCAACTGCTCGCCGCAGCCGACGCCACCGGCATGGCGCCAGGCGCCAGCATCGGCAACTACGGCACGCCCCTCAAGGTCGAGGGTGTCACCATCGATTTCGGCGCGGCCACCGACAAACTTCGCGTCGGAACCTTGGGTTTCCAAGATGCCCGCACCGCTGGCGCACTGAAGTTGCAGACCACCGACGAAGGTGTACCTGCAATCAAGAACATGGTGTTACAGATGGATGGCATGCAGGCGCGTGGGCGCACGCTCGACACCATCAGCGAGTCGCTCACCGATCAAGGCGGCACTCAGAACAACGCCACATTGGTGCGCTTCTTCAAGCTCAGTTTGATCAACCAACTCATGCACACGGTCAGTAGTCCAGCGGTTGCTTACTTGCTGTTCATCATCGGCCTTGCGTTGCTCATCTTCGAGTTCTTCACGGCCGGCATCGGCGTTGCTGGTGTCGTTGGCGCAGCCTCGTTGGTCTTGTCGTGTTACGGCCTCAACGCCTTGCCACTGCACGGCTGGGCGCTTGTAGCGATTCTCGTGTCGATGGTCGCGTTTGCGATCGACGTGCAGGTGGGTGTGCCACGGCTGTGGACCGGTCTGGGGCTCGTGTTGTTCATCGGCGGGTCGTTCACGCTGTACCGCGATGTGCTCGGTGCCTCACTTCGTCCGTCATGGATCACGCTCATCGCAGGCATCGGGGGCATCATGCTCACGTTCATCGTCGGCATGCCTTCGATGGTGCGCACACGTTTTGCAACGCCAACCGTGGGCCGCGAATGGATGATCGGCGAGATGGGCACTGCGCTCGCCGACATCAGCCCCGAAGGCATCGCCGAAGTGTCGGGCGGTCGCTGGCGCGCTCGTGCCAACCGTGCCACTCCTATTAAGGCTGGCGAGTCGCTGCGCGTCATTGCGATCGATGGTGTCACTCTTGAGGTCGAACCCGAAGAGGGCGGCGCGAAGGATTACCGCGAGATGCGTAAGAAGTCGGGCGATGCAGTTGATGCAACGGCTGAGGCTGCCACCCCCGCTGTCGCCGACTGACGTCGACTGACGTCGACGGAGGTTGTCTAACGCTCTGCGGTCACGAGCCACACGTTGCCATCAAATGAGACCGCATCGTCAACCAGTCGCCCACTGAACTCGGCTCGGATCGCGTCGTGCGCGGCGGCAAACGTGGCCTCATCAACTTGAGCGCGCAGACCCTCGCCAGCCCGAGTGCTCATCGACTGCTTCACGGCCGCCTCAAGGCCTAACCCGGCGCCGAGCACGGTCGGCGCGCTGAACGGTTCGATCTGCACCGCCGACCAACCCGCAGCGGTGAGGACGCTTCTCACGCGATCACGATCGCGAAACGCGAACGGACCCGGAGCATTGGCGGGCGGAAGCACCGGCTCTGGTGTGAAGGTGCGCATGATCTGCGCGGGTAGCGAGATCCATTCGTTGAGTTCTTCGCGCTGCCAACACACAAAGGTCAGCCGGCCGCCAGAGCGCACGTTGCTCGCAAGGTTGGTGAAGGCCGCAGTTGGGTCGGCAAAGAACATGACTCCGAATCGCGAGAACATCGCGTCGGCGTCGTGATCGATTGGTGCGATGCGGTCGGTCTGCGCATCGGCGACCACGAACGACACAGTCGGCCGGCCAATAGTGCGTTCGCTTGACGCGGCGATCATTGTGGTCGAGATGTCTGCGCCGATCACCCAACCGGTTGGTCCAACAGCATCGGCGATGGCGAGCGTGGTCGTGCCGGTGCCGCACCCGATGTCGAGGATGTGTTCGCCTGGCTGAGCCTGGAGCGCGCCGAGAGCGGCATTGCCAAAGTGCACGAGTTGTCGGTCGAACTGGGTCTGCTGTTGCACCCATTGACGCCCGGCGTTCTCGGTCCAATACGTTGACTGCTGTTCGTTCGCACTGGTTTCTGTCATGCCAAAGCTTCGCATGTGCATACGATGGAGAGCGATGACCACAGGTGCCCCAAGCGCTCCGCCGGCCTCGGCTTCTGGCGGTTCTCGTCAGATCGTGGTCGAAAAGCGCACGTTTGTTCAGGGCCGCCCCGCGGCGTACAGCGTGGCGGGTGCTGGAATGCCAGTGGTTCTGCTGCATGGCTGGGCATTGGCCCATCACACCTACCGTGATGTCATCGCTTCTATTGCTCAGCAGGGTTGTCGCGTCATCGCCCCGGCGATGCCTGGCTTCGGCGGCACACACGAGATCCCTGCGCGCGACTTCTCGATTGCGGGTTATGCCAGTTGGGTTGCAGATCTGCTCGACGCGCTTGAGGTCACCGAGCCGGTTGTGGTCGTGGGCCATAGCTTTGGTGGTGGCGTGGCCATTCGGTTGGCACACGACCACAGCGATCGGGTGCGATCGATGGTGTTGGTCAACTCGGTTGGCGGATCATCGTGGCGCAAGGGCCATGTGCTGCAATCGATTGCTGAACGTCCGCTGTGGGACTGGGGCCTTCACTTTCCCGGCGACGTGTGGCCTCTTCGCCAAGCGCGACGCGTGCTGCCGGTGATCGCCGAAGACTTCTTTCCGAATCTTGTGCGCAACCCGCGCGCCATCATCAAGGTGGCCAACTTGGCGCGGCGCGCCGATCTGCGCAGCGAACTCGAAGATCTACGCGAGGCCGGCAAGCCGATCACCATTTTGTGGGCGGCGCGTGACGGCATTATTCCGCGTGAATCGTTCGAGGCGCTGTGCGTTGCGGCGGGTGTTCAAGGAACCGTGGTCGAGGGTTCGCACTCGTGGCTGCTTGCCGATCCGGTGCAGTTTGGCGAAGTGATCACCAACGACATGAACATCGCCAAGCTTGCGCGCGAACTTGATCAGAAGGTGCCACCAAAACGGCGCCGCGGCCTACGCCGTGTGAGCACCCTCATCGGCACCACCGACGACGGGAAGCCTGGGCCCGCCAATCCGTAGATCTTCACGTCGGCGAGTGATGCCGCGTGCGTCGAGTTCGGCAGCGAGCGGCAACGCATGCTTGCGAGTAGAGCCGGTGACATCGCGGAATTGGGCGACGGTGAATCCGTCGGGGTTTTCTGCAAGCAACGCTGCTGCCGCGTGCGCAGCGTCGTCGATGGTTTGTGGATGAAAGTAGATGCCGTCGCGTTCGACCACGCGCGCGCTGCGAATCAGTAGACGCAGTTCGGTTTTGTCCACGTTGGTTGCATCGGGCGGCGTGAATCGGCCAGCCAACAACGCAGCTACAAACGGATGGTCGGCGAGCGGGTCACGAACCTCGGCCTCGCGGGCGCGGCCGTTATCGATCTCGACGGTGTCGATGGTGGCCAGCACCGCGCGCTCACGATCATCGAGTGAGGCGATGTCGAGACCCAACGGGCCAGCAGCACTCACACGCTCGAGCACCGAAGCGCGCAACGCATCAACCGCTCCGGCGGTGACAACCCATTGGCCGATGGTTGCCTCAAGACGCTCGCCGGTGAGCAGCACAAGTTCGTCGACAGTGACCCAGCCGCGCTCGGCGATGACACGGTTGATGTCGCGGTTGGGGCGAGCCTTCGACGCAGGCAGCACTGGTGCGATGTCGAGCACTTCGCCGCCGCCAACGGTTTCGTTGCGGCCCGACTCGCGCAAGATGAAACGGTCGCCTGGCAGCAGTGGCAAAGCCTCGGGCAGATGCAGGCGAATGAGCCCGTTGGCGCCGGGCTGGATGGCTTCGTCACCAAGTACACGGAGCTTCACGGTGAACTCACCAGAGCCGATGTAGGCCACGTACGCGCCGCGCCGAGACACCTCGTGCTCAAGGCGCTCGAGCACGTGGAGCGATGCATCGAAACGGTTCGTGGGTCGCCATTGCTTGGGGTGCACTACAGCGTCGCCGCGAGTGACCTCGGTGTGCTCAACGCCCGACAGGTTGAGCGCTACACGATTGCCGGCACCGATGTGTTGCATCGTGTTGCCCAGACTCTGAATGCTGCGCACGCGCACGTCGTCGTGGCGGGATCCCACTGCCACTCGATCGTCTACTTGCAGCGAGCCGTCGGTGAGGGTTCCGGTGACTACGGTGCCGCTGCCCTTGGCTGCGAAGACTCGGTCGACCCACAGCCGTGGGCGTTCTCTGTCGATGGCCTGTGGGGTGGTTGCCACCAAGGCGTCGAGAGCATTGCGCAGCTCATCGAGGCCTCCGCCAGTCGGTGCTGAAACACCGATGATCGGCGCGTCGGCCAAGAAGGTGCCGGCAACGTGATCGAGCACTTCGAGCGTTGCGATGTCGCGCCATTCGTCGTCGACCAGATCTACCTTGGTCAGCGCAATCACGCCGTAGCGTGCGCCGAGCAGTTCGAGAATTCGTAGATGCTCTTCGCTCTGCGGCTTCCATCCTTCGGTGGCGGCAACGACGAATAGGCACGCATCGATACCGCCAACGCCTGCGAGCATGTTGCGCAGAAAACGAATGTGTCCGGGAACGTCGATGAAGCTGATGCCCTCGCCCGATGGCAGCACCGCGTGAGCGAAGCCGAGGTCGATGGTGAGCCCGCGTCGTTTTTCTTCGGCAAAGCGATCTGGGTCGGTGCCTGTAAGCGCCAGCACCAGCGAGCTCTTGCCGTGGTCAACGTGACCCGCGGTGGCAACGACGCGCACGGGTCTAGCCCAATGTCCGCAAGGCGTCGATCACAATGCGGTCGTCGTCGGGATCGACGCTGCGCAGATCGATGAAGGTGCGACCTTCGCGAACTCGGCCGACAACTGGGGTGCTGTAGCTGCGCAGCGCAACGAGGTGATCGCCAGCGAGCACCACTCCGAATGAGGGCATGCTGATTCCTGGTGCAGAACCTGCGCCCGGCAGCGCTTGCATTTCTTCGCCAGAGCCAACGCCCGTTGCCGCGCAGATAGCTGCGGCGCGGTCGCGCAGTTGCTGCATTGGTGCGGCCACCATCCGCCAGAACGGAATCGTTGTTGCGGCTGATTTATCGAGATACGCCAACGCTGTGGATTGCAGGCTCGACAGCACGAGGCCGCCAGGTCGTAGGGCACGTGCAAGCGGATGACGTGCACACGCGGCCACGAGATCACGCCGGCCGACGATGATGCCGGCCTGTGGACCACCGAGCAGTTTGTCGCCGCTGAAGGTGACCAGCGCGGCGCCGTGCTCGAGGCTCTGCTTCGCTGCGGGTTCGTTGGCTAGCCATGCGGGTGGTGGGCCGCTGAGCCATGGACAGTTCGAGTCGATCAGGCCGCTGCCAATGTCGGCCACAACGGGCACCGACAGCGTTGCGAGTTCGGCGACGGTGGTCTCTTCAACGAAGCCGTCGATACGAAAGTTCGAGGGATGCACCTTCATGGTCAGCGCAATGTCGGCACCTTGACGAGCGATGGCCTTCGAGTAATCGCTGAGCCGAGTGCGGTTAGTGGTGCCCACATCAACCAGCGTTGCGCCCGACTGCTCCATCACATCGGGTACCCGAAACGCTCCGCCAATCTCAACGCTTTCGCCGCGGCTCACGGCCACGCCGCGGTCGTATGCCAGCGCTGCAAGCACCAGCATCACTGCGGCCGCGTTGTTGTTCACGACCATCGCAGCCTCGCCGCCGCATAGGCGAGCGAACAGTTGACCCACTGCCGCTTGGCGTGAGCCACGTTCTCCGGTGGCAAGGTCGAACTCGACGTTGATCGGGCGGGCGGTCTGTCGCGCGCCCACGGGAGCGCGGCCGAGGTTGGTGTGCAGCAACACGCCGGTTGCGTTCACCACGGGCATCAGCAGTGTGCGCGCGAGGTGTGCGGCGCGGATAGGGGCCGAAGCGGGATCGCCCGCGGCGATGGCCTCGCGGGCGATGTCGACGCACAGCGGGTGGGGGAGTCCGCTCGATGCGAGCGATCGGGCGAGTGTGTCGACCGACGGTGGGCGGGACTCCGAATTCGACATGGACGAAATGCTACGCCCACCGTCCGTCCACCGTCCGCCCACAACCATTTCGCTTCAACAAACGGTTTGTTGAAGGCTTTTGGTCAACCCCCAACCAATTGTCTTCACCAAACTCTTGGGTGCGGCCATCGCGTAGGGTTGCGGTGATGCTTGCTGTCTCGATCGTGCGACTCGACCCCGAACTTGCGTTGCCCGCGTACGCGCACCCTGGCGATGCCGGCATGGACTTGTGCGCTCGCGAAGACGGCGTGCTGGCCGCAGGCGGCGGTCGCTTGTTGATGCCCACCGGCATCGCCATCGCCATTCCGCAGGGTTACGCCGGATTCGTGTTGCCGCGCAGTGGTTTGGCGCTCAAGCACGGCATCAGCGTGGTGAATGCGCCTGGGCTCATCGACTCGGCGTATCGCGGCGAGATCAAGGTTGTCCTGCTGAACACCGATCCGGCCGACGAGTATCACGTGCGCCGCGGCGATCGAGTTGCCCAACTGGTGCTGCAGCGTGTGGAAGAAGTGGTGTGGACTGAGGTCGACTCGCTCGACGGCCTCGACCGCGGTGGAGGCTTCGGCCACAGCGGCCGTTGA
>JBAXER010000089.1:0-9954 GCA_037140375.1 Actinomycetota bacterium | reverse complement strand
CGTTGTGGTCACCACAGGAGCAGTTGTTGTCGTTGTGGTCACCACAGGAGCAGTTGTTGTGGTTGTGGTCACGGCGGGCGCTGCTGTGGTCGTCGTCGGCGCAATCGTCGTGGTCGTCGTGGTCGTGGTCGGCGCAACCGTTGTTGTTGTCGTCGGCGCAATCGTTGTGGTCGTCGTCGGCGCGATCGTCGTGGTCGTCGTCGGCGCGATCGTCGTTGTCGTGGTTGGTGCGATCGTCGTCGTTGTCGTCGGCGCGATCGTCGTTGTCGTCGGCGCGATCGTCGTTGTCGTCGGCGCAATCGTCGTCGTTGTCGTCGGCGCGATCGTCGTTGTCGTCGGCGCAATCGTCGTTGTTGTCGTCGGCGCAATCGTTGTGGTCGTCGGCGGCGCAACGACCCCAACAACCCACGTGATTCCGGCTGGCACATCGGTTGGGTCAGCTGAGAAGGTCAGCTGCACGTTCCAGTACTTATCGAGTTGCGTGGCCGAAGCCACACCCAATGTGCACGCGTAGCCAAGGTTGTAGAGGCCTGGGGGAACAATCTGTGGGCCGCTGGCACCGAAGAGTCCGAACGAGATCGTTGGCAAACCGGTCAGCAAACCCGGCCCGCCAGCAGTGCTGGCTACCGCCGTGGTCTTGTTGATGACAGGCGTGCCGGCGCTGAACAGCGGTTGGCGAAGGCTTGCGCCGGTTCCGGCCGGCAGCGGACCCTGAGGGCCAAAGGTCAGCGTTGCCGGATCGATTGAGGCAGGCACCATGTAGGTCTGCACGCGGTAACCGCCCGTCGTGCTATCGCCTGTGCATGAAGCGCCCGCCGGAGGGGTCAGCGCAAACACCGTGGCGCTCCCGCCGCGGGCAAGTGGCTGTCCGGCAGTTGGGGAACCTGGCACCGCAAGCACCTGTGCCGCTCCGGCGTTGATTGCCGCGGCAGACACCGAGACATTGAGCCATGTTGCCTGTGCAAGGCTGACCGCAAACAATGCGGCCGACACGACAGTGCCGGCGCGGGCGAGGTCGCGAGCAACGCGACGCTTGTTGGTTACTGCGCTCATCGAATGACCCTCACTGGTCGACCAAGAAGAATGGCCATACGCCCAAACACAAGCAACAGCAGTGCCCAGATCGCCATAGGAATCGGCGCCGCGCCGGTTGCCGGAGTAGTCAGACCAGATGAACTGCTGGAACCTGAAGTAGTGGTGGTGACTCCGGCAGAGTTCTTCACGGTGGTGGTCGTTGCGCCACCGGCCACTGTTGTCGTGGTGGTGGTTGCAGTGCCCGACTTCACCGTGGTGGTGGTGACACCCGATGCCACAGTGGTGGTCGTCACGGCAGGGGCTGTAGTGGTTGTAGTGGCCGGGGTGCCGCCGACAACTGCGGTCCACGTGATTCCGGATGGCTTATCGGCCGAGTCAACAGCGAACGTCATTTGGGCGTTCCAGTACTTGTCGAGCTGCGTTGCCGACGCCAAGCCAAGGGTGCACGCAAAACCCACGTTGTACGTTCCGGCCGGAACGATTTGTGGACCACTCGCACCGAAGACACCAAACGAAATGGTGGGCATACCCGTGAGTAAGCCACCGCCACCCGGTGCGGACGCAACCGCCGTTGTCTTGTTGACGATTGGTGTTCCGGCGCCGCTGAACAATGGTTGCCGTAGGTTGGCACCTGTGCCTGCGGGCAAGGGGCCTTGGGGCCCAAAGGTCAGGGTTGCCGGATCAACCGAAGCGGGCACGATGTAGCTCTGCACCCGATAACCACCGGCGGTGCTATCGCCGGTGCACGAGGCGCCCGACGGAGGCGTGAGCGCGAACACCGTGGCGCTGCCGCCACTCGCCAATGGCGCACCGAGGGTTGCTTCGCTGGGGGCCAAGATCTGTGCGTTGCCGGCGTTTTGGGCTGCGGCCGACACGGCTGCATTGGGCCATGTGGCCTGCGTGAGACTCACGAGAAAGAGTGCTGCCGACACAACAGTGCCGGCGCGGGCGAGGTCTCGCGCCACACGGCGCCGAGTTGGTGTGAGAGTGATCATGACTTCTCCTTGGAAATCTGTGAGTTCGCTGAGGTCGTTCGAGTAGATCTGCGCACGAAAATCCAGCCGCCAACGGCAACAACAGCAGCGCTGGCCGCCACCATCAGCCACAGGCTTGAGCTGCTGCTGCTGCTCTCGGGCGCTGCTTGCGGTGCAGTGGACAAGCGCCACACGAACTTCGCTGGCTTGTCGTTTGGTTCATCGGTGATGACGATTTCGGTCGACCAATACTTCGCTGTCTCACGAAACAACGTGCATGCGACACCAACTCGGTAGTTACCGGCAGTCAGCGTGCCCGGCGGGAAGACCGCGAAGCTCAACGCATCGAGCACCGGAACAACGCCGGGAAGATTAGGAGCGGCGTTGGCTCGAACGATCTCGTCGACCAACGGATGAGTCTTGGTATCGAACAACGGCCATTGCCCGGGTCCGCTGGGGCCCTGCACTTCGTAGACGATTGCGCCCGGATCATCGGCCACAGGAATCACGAATGTCTGCCAACGCCACTGATCGTGCAGGCTGTCGCCGGGGCAGGCCGCGTCAGCAGGCAACTGCAACGAGAACTCAGTTGCGCTGCGCGCATTGGTGATTTCCTTGGTGCGTACCACGGGGTCTACAACCGTCACGCTGCCCGAATCAATGGGCGCGTCGGCCGCCCAAACGGTTGGGCCGCCGAGCACATAGATAGCAGCAATCACGGCCCCAGCGACAGAGAGCGAGAGCAGTCGGCGGCGAGCTTTATGGGGCATAACGGTGGCCATATCAGTTGTCCTCTGGCTCATCAGCGTCGGCGTCTGGTTCTGGGTCGGGCGTGAGCTTGCGTCGAGGACGCTTGGTGATCTCGAGAACTCCCAACGCGGAACCCAACGCCATGATCGCAAGCCCCGGAACAGCAAAGCGACTCCCGGCCAGACCAACGATTGGCGTCACAACGCTTGGCGTCGTGGGCTTGGGTACATCGGCAGGGTCGATAGGAGATGTCGTTGTAGTGGGCTCGGGGACAACGGTGGTTTCGGTTGTCTCGGGGGCCGATGGCACAGTCGTTGGTGGCCGCGACGGGCGAGGTCGAGAGGTCGTGGGCACGGTTGTCGAAGGCCCTGTCTCGGCCGGGGCGGCAACGAGGCTACGAACCAATGCGGCCGCGCCGAGTGCCTGTGTCTTGAGGCTCTGCGAGAGTGGCGCATAGCCCCTCGGTAGTTGACCGAGCTCAAGGCCTGGTACTTGTCCAGCGCCAGTTGCATACTCGATGAACGCCGCATAGTCGGACCGAGCTTTTGCGTCGAGCGTCAGCGGCATCGTGGCCACGTAGGTCATCGTTGCGAGCGGGTATGCACCAGGTGCCACGGCCGTCGGCGCTGGCTCGCGCACTGCGGGTACATCTTTGGCAACCATAGATTCAACACCGGCAGCGATGCCCGCCGAGTCAGGTGCAACGAAGGTCCGATTGTCTGTATTGTCGCCGGCACGGCTCAGACGGGCAACCTGCAAACCGTATTGAGCAGCTGATGGAGTGTCGGTGAGCGACAGCATCGAGCGGCGACCGAGGAACTGCGGAATGTCTTTTGTCCACACTTCGTTCTGCGTTTGCGCGAATGGGTTCTGCACGATCTTGGCGCCGTCGAATGCAACTCGGCTCACGAAGGCAGACTCCGCGAAACCATTTCGGTACGGCATCCAGTCGGTGCCACACACTTGGCTCGGGACGATTGAGTTGTTCGGCCCAAACGGTGCCGCCTGGAAGCAATACGGATCGCTCTTCGGGAACGAGTTTGGAATCGGGTCACCAAAGGCAAGACCGGTGGGGTTCGTAGCTGCAGTGGTGTTGTATACCGGATTCACCGTCATGCCCCATTCGTCGGGAACTCCGCTGAGCCATGCGCTGGCTTCTGGGTCGGCGAGCAACCATTCCCAGACCTGCTGCGCAGCATCGGAGTTGCCGGCGGGCAGTTGCAGGCCGCTGAAGGTGCGACCATCGGCAATCTGCAACAGGCTGAACTCGGGGTTGAACTTGATGAACTCGGGGTCGAGGCCAAGGTGAGCAGGGTTGGTAGCAAGCCACGGATACTTCGGTGGCTCTAAGATGCTGACCTGTTGCGTGTATGACTGGCTGAGCAACTTGGCCACAAGCCGCGGCGTGAGATTCATGTTGGCAATGCGTACACCTTCGATTTGCCGCTCTTCGGGAGGCGCCTCCAAGTTCGGATTGCGCTCAACGTTGAAACCGACCACAAGACCTGATGAGCTCAGCGGGGAATACACCACCGGATTCGCCGCCGAGACGCTTTCTGCAGCCAATGGGCGTGACACCGCAATCATGCCGGGGCCACCGGGAGCGTGTGCGGCAAGTTGCGAGCGAGCCGATGCGTCGCTCACCGGGGCATAGGAATATGGCGGCAATCCGGCACCGGTGCACAATGCCGGCTGCCAGTTGGCAACTGCTGGCAAGGCGAGCTCGGACCCAACGATGCGACGTTCTTCTTTGGCCAGCGAGCACGGCGAGTCAACTGGGTTGAACTCAAGAGGAATAGCAATGCGATGTTGCCAAGCTGAAGGCGCCAATGGTGAGGTCGCCACGCCGAACTGCGCCGCATTTGTCCCGAACGGGGTGCCGACGTTCTCTTCGTCAGCGCTTCCGCGGGGCACTACAACGATCCAGCACTGCGGAACCTTCGCCGCGCCGCCCGCCACTGGTTGCGAGCGTTGCCCACAGCCAAGTCCAGACGACTGCACACCGGTGAGCACCTGAAAGAGCTCGGCACCCTTGCCGTTGGGGCCGGTGACGGCACCCGCAATTTCGTTGGTGGTGATGATGTTGAAATACGGGTTCAACCAGAAGTTGCCACCAACAACCGACGGGTTGAAGTTGGGATCCGATTGGACATCGATCACCGTGCCACCAACCGAACGAAAGGGAAGCCAGACGTTGGTGGTGCGGGTATCGAGATGCCCAACGGTGGGGCTGAAGTTCGCCCAATCGGATCGGGAGATCACTCGGCTGAGCGTAAAGCCTGCCGGGTACAAGCCTCCAGGAAGGCCACCATAGATACCTGCGACAGCACCTTGTTCGCACTGCTCGGGTGGCGGCCCCGGATTATCGGGGTTGCTGCCGTCGTCGTTGCCCCAACACTGCATGATCTGCATGTACTGGCTGCCGAAACGACCCGGGCCCGACACCGTTGGGGTGCCGCCGGTCCACGTGATCGAGGTGGCCTGACTGGTGAGGTTCTTGGTCTGGTTCACCGTAATCGCCAGGTCTGCGTACGGCCCGCGGCCCTTCACGGTGACCTGTGAGTCGGTGGCCGCCAACGACGTGTCGGTGCCTTGGCTACCGGGCAGCGGCGTAGCGACCGCACCAACATCACCAAACACCGAAGCAACACCAATACCGCCGACAAAGCAGAGGCACAAAATCGATTTCACCGAGCGAGCGTGCAACCTCATGCTGGTGCCTTCTTCGAGAAGTGGCGCCACGCAAAAGCGGGAGCCACTACAGCGGCCAAGGTGAGCAGCGCGATCAAGATAATGAGACCCTGTGCCGAGCCCCAGCCCGACGACTGATCCAAAATCGTCGAGACGGCGGGCGCAGGGGCGGCATTGGGGTCTGAAGGTGTGCCTGGGTCGCAGGTGCCGGTGTCTGCGCAGTCAACCGGCGGCGCAACCTCACCGGGGAGCGTGGTGGCCGTTGGATCCTCCGGCTGGCCGGGAACCGTTGTGGCTGTTGGGTCAACAGGTTTGCCGGGGACTCCCGGTTTGCCGGGCACGGTGGCGCCGGTGCCGCCGGGGGTACCAGGCTGCGTGGGTCCAGGCTTCACTGCCGTTGGAACATCCTTCATGCCGCCAGTTCCGTTGGCACATTGGGTGACCCCGCCTTTGAGGTCGCAGGCCAACGGCCGTGGCGCGTTGTCGGCGAGCAAGTTGGTGCCATCTGGGGCGAAGGCAGGGTTCTTGCACGTGGACACATCGATGTCTTGAACCACGACGCCAGGAATCTTGCGGATTTGCTGAAAGCTCGCCTCAACCAAGTTGAGCGGCATTGGCGAATAGCCAAGCGAGGCCGACTGCTGCTGGGCCTGACACATCGCGTAGTACGCAAAGAACCCAAGGGTGCGTCCCTTGTCGATGTTGAACTGGCCCGCGATTGTGGTGGGCAAGATCAGGTACGAGTACGACGACAACTGATAGCTACGCGGATCGGTATCGGTGTACACGCCCTCGAGTTGCTGAGTGAGATACACCGCTGGGTTACTCTCGTCGGTGTTGATCTGCGCCTTCAGCAGCGACACCGCCACGTTTTCAGGTGTCGGCTCCGTGTAGTAGCCCGCAGCGTTGAGCACCTTTGCCACCGGAAACTGGTTGCCCAATGCGTAGGCGTAGTTCACGTAGCCGATGGCACCTTCGGCATAACTCGCAGCAACGTAACCGGCCACGCCAAGGTCACCGGCTTGGGCAATCATTCCCTGCACTGTTGGGTAGTACGACGTGAACCCGCACTTCGGGGCACGGCCCGAGTCGTTACAGAACTTGGTCCACAACGCTGGGTACTGGGCGATCATCCACTTGGTGAACTGTGCACTTGAGCCCGAACCATCGGATCGAACAACTGGTGTGATGGGCTTCGCCGGAAGGATGATGCCGGGATTGTCGGCCTGCAGCGCAGGATCATTCCATGTCGTGATCGCCCTCGTGAAGATCTTGGTCACGTTCTCGCCCGACAAGCGCAGGTTCGTCACCCGCTTGCCGTTGATCTTCAGGTTGTACATGAATGCTGTACCGCCGGCAACTACGGGCATATAGGCGTAGCTGCCGGGAGCTGGATTCTCGGGCGCCGAACCGTCTTCGGGTTCGAACTGAAACGGAATGTCGGAGGCCGCGAAATCGACGGTGCCGTTGAGGAAGTTCTTACGACCGGCGCTGGATCCGGTAGCGCCGTAGTCGACGGTTACGCCGAACTGGCGAACGTTGACGCGCATGGCGTCGATAGCCGCTCCGGCCCATGACGAACCTTCGCCAGAGATGCGCTGATATCCGCCTTCGGCGACCGCGCTCGGAAGCGAGCCACTCCCAAGCATCAGCCCGGTGAGCAACAAGGCAGCGACACCCAGTTTGCGGCGGCGCGTCGTGCGACTCGTGGACGAGTTACTCGTGTTCGTCATGACATCTCCTGGGGAACTCGATTGGCGCTCGATGACATGCCATCAATTCGCACGCGATCGCGAGCGGACTGGGCTGTAGCGGCGCGAGCCTGACGCTTCGTGAGACGACCAACGGGACGGCCACCGAGGATGCGGGCAGCAGTGAACAAGATCAACACAAGCAACATCAGCACTGCGGCAGTAGCGAAACCGCGCGCGATGAGATTGGGTTCAGCTGCCGACACCAACTTGAACGCTGCGAGCGGCAACGAGACCATCGGGTTCTTGGTCGGGTTCACGTTCATGGTGTTGGTGAATCCGGCCGTGAGCAATACCGGAGCGGTCTCGCCAACACCTCGAGCGACACCGAGAATGACAGCGGTGGTCAGACCAGACCGGGCGGTTGGCAACACGATTTGCCAAACGGTTCTCCATTGCGGAGCGCCCAATGCTGCCGAGGCTTCGCGCAGGTTGCCTGGCACGAGACGCAACACCACGTCGGCCGAGCGGATGATGATGGGCAGCATCATGATGCTCATCGCAATCGAAGCGGCGAGCCCAGAACGGGGGAACCCGAGGATCAGCACCCACGTTGCGAAGATGAACAACCCGGCCAGAATCGACGGCAGTGCAGTCATCGCCGTAACCACCGTACGAACGAGCGACGTAGCGCGACTACGCGTCTCGTTGAGAAACACTGCGCAAGCCACACCGAGTGGCACGGTGATGACCAACGAGATCGCAGTCATGATCAGCGTGCCAGTAATGGCATGGGTGATTCCGCCGACGCTCAGTGGTTCGCTGGGTCCGGTAACGCTGAGGTCCTGGGTGAAGAAGTTCGAGTGCACCAACGCTGTGCGACCGCGCCACAGCACGAAGATGATGACCGACGCGAGGGCCACACCGGCAAGCACAGAAGCCGAAGTGAGCAACGCCGCCATCACACGATCAACGACGGCGGGGCGGTCTTCAGTGAGCGACAAGAGTGCCGCATAGATTCCCAAGAAAATCAGGAACCACACAATGACGAAGCCGAGGCGACCCGAGAGCGACGTGAGCCGACCAAACAACAACATGGTGGTGCACAACGAGCTGACTCCCGCGCCGACAAGCACCATTGCGTCTTGGCGTGAGGTGCCGCCAATGGCGCGCCGGGGCGGCGCAACGGCTGCGGCGCTGCTACGCCGCGCGATGACCGTGGTGAGAGGTTGCTGCGCGTCGGCATCACGTTGTGAGATTGCGGCGGTCATGCTTCGCTGCTCGCACCAGAACGCGATCGGGCTACGAACCACGATGCTGTGAAGTTGACCACCAAGGTGGCGCCGAACAGCACGAGGCCGGCGGCCATCAAAGCCGAGAGCGAGAAATCAGAGGCCTCGCTATAGCGCAAGGCAATGAGGCTCGACACCGAGTTGCTGCCCTGCTGCAGCACATGAAAGTTGATCTGGAACACGGGACTGATGATCAGCAACACCGCGATGGTCTCGCCCAGTGCTCGCCCGAGCCCGAGCATCGTGCCGCCAATAATGCCGCCGCGACCGAACGGAATCGAGACAACGCGAATCATTCCCCAGCGGGTGGACCCCAGCGCAAACGCGCCCTCGCGCTCGCCTACCGGAACCTGCGAGAACACCTCACGCATCACCACGCACTGGATGGGCATCACCATCATCGCAACAACGATTCCGGCCACGAGCGTTGATGCCGTATACACCGTGGCCGCTGACAACGGACTATTCGGGTCGGCGCCATCAACGGCAAAGAAGGGAATCCATCCGAACCATGTGTTGATCCATCGAGACACACCAACCACTTGACCCTGCAAGAGAAACAATCCCCACAGGCCGTAGACCACGCTGGGAACCGCAGCCATCAAGTCGACCAATGCCACCAGTGACGAACGCAGCCACTTTGGGGCAACCTCGGTGATGAACAACGCCGCGCTCATTGCGATCGGGAACGCAACGATGCCTGCGACAAGTGCAATCAGCACTGTGCCCAGCATGACCTCGGCGATACCGAACTTATTGCGATCGGGCTGCCATTCGGCTGTTGTGAGAAACGAGAACCCAGTAGCGCTCAGCGCTTGCCATGCCTCGATACCAAGAAAGAGTCCGACGGCCGCCATAACCGACAGCACGATGACTCCGCTGAGCGATGCGCCTCGGTTGAAGTAGCGATCGCCGCGACCTGGATGCGCTTGCAGCTCGCGAGGCTGCGGCGCGGGAGCATTCGCATCAGCGACGCCGGGAATCGACGTCATCAGCTCCATGACTCAGACCAGCCACGCTGCGAGTACGACAATCGTGATCGCAGCAGCAAGGCCCATGAGCAGCACGTCGGGGTGGCGTGCCTGGCTCCAAAACGATGCCTTCGCGGGCACTGGTGCGACCATTGGCGCAGCCATCTGAACGTACTGTGGGATGTACTGCGGCAACGCCATTTGGTGCTGCTGAGCCATTTGGTGCGCCTGAGGCGGAGCGAAGCTGGCACGGTCTTCGAGCACAGCGGCAATCGCAGTAGCAACGACCGTTGCCAACATCTGCGCAAACGCTTCAGGGTCGAGCACCACGCTATTTGCTGGCACAGGGCGTGCTTCAAGCTGCGGGGATGGTCCGTCACTCAGCGCCGAAGGAGCATCGGTGACGACCTCGACAACATCGACAACTTCAACAACCGGATCCACAATCGGCTCAACCGGAAGCTCAACAACCTCAACAACCTCAACGACTTCGGCCACCGGCTCGGCAACTTCGGCGATCGGCTCAACAACTTCGGCCAACGGCTCAACA
>JBAXER010000088.1:0-9995 GCA_037140375.1 Actinomycetota bacterium | reverse complement strand
TTAGGCAGAGACGCCGAGTTCGCGGTGCACCCATTGCTCGAGTACGGGGCCGCTCTCGAAGCTGGTGATCAGCGCATAGCGAGCACTGGTGCCAGGGTGCACAACCACATGCCACAGTCGCTGCGTGTCGACAACGAATCGGGCGCCGCGGTGCAGCGGCACACGCACTTCGGTGGTGGGGTCGGGCAGACCATCGGCGCCGTTGTCCATCAGCAACATGTAGCTGTCGGGGTTATCGGTGAGCTCGACCCATGAGCGCACCACCCATCCCTCGTTGTCGGGATTGAAACGGTTGTTGTCGTCGCGATGGATGCTGCGGATTGCCTGCTCGCGGTCTTGTGGCTGCAGCTTGATGATGCGCACTCGACCGAAGTTGGCGCCCACATCGGCGACGTAGTTCTTGAGTGTGGGGGCGAGCTCGGCGTTCGAGGTCCACAGCGCGTCTTTGTCGGTCTTGCCCTTGTCCCAAAAGCCACGGCAATCGAGTTCGCCATCGGCAGAAGCAAGCGGAGCAAAGTTGGTGTCGCCGCCGCTCTTCCAATCGAGATACTCAAGCGACTCGTACTCGACAGCCGGAACCTCAAACGGTGCTGGCGACAGCTGAACAAAACCGGTGGCATCAAGTGCAGGCAACCGCGGATGCGGAGTGTGCAGCGGAATGCTGACTGACCAGTGCTCCTGTGTGGGCCAAAACGTCGTCATGTACGCAGTGTAGAACGCGGCAGCGCGGTCACGGAGCAGCTGTGGTGGTGGCGGTGGGCACGGCCGTTGCGATGGTGACCTTCGGTGTGGTGGGCGCAGGTGGCGTTGTGGTGGGCACGGTTGCGCCGGGCTGTGGCAGGCTGATCACTTGCCCTGCCTCAATCTTGTCGGGATCGGTGATGTTGTTGAATGCAGCGAGAGCGGCCGCGCTGACCCCGAACAGTTTTGCGATCTCTGACAGCGAGTCACCCGACTGGATGACATAGGTCTTGGGGATCGTGGTGGTGGTCTCGGGCAACGTAGTGGTGCTCGTAGTGGTGAGGATGGGCGGCAACGTATCGTTCGCCGAGCGGCCCGTATCGGCGCAGCCCGCGAACACTGCGGCGCAGGTGATGACTACGAAGAGTCCTGCGGCGCGCTCGTAATACCTCATTGCGGTCATGCTACGCGTAGATTCAACGAGGTGCAGTCAAACTCTCCTTCTGACGCCCCCGTTGGCTATTACCCCGGTGCGCAAGCGCCCGATCGCGATTACTTCGTTGCTGCAGGTCAGTTGAAGATTGCTGTTCACGAATGGGGCGACGAGCGCGCCGATCCGCTGTTCGTGGTGCACGGCGGTTTCGATTTTGCGCGTACCTACGATGTGTTCGCGCCGTTGCTTGCTGCTGCTGGTTGGCGCGTCATCAGCTGGGATCAGCGCGGCCACGGCGATAGCGATCACACAGAGCTCTATTCGTGGGACGGCGACATGCGCGACGCGATGGCCGTGATGGATTCCATCACCACCAAAGCAGCGCCGGTGCTCGGCCACTCAAAGGGTGGCGCGCTGATGATTCAGCTCGCCGATGCTCAGCCGTTTCGCTTCAGCCATCTCGTGAACATCGATGGCATTCCCTATAAGCGCCGCATCCCCGATGTGTCCGATCACGAACGCACGCGCATGATGACCGGCGATGTGCAGCGTTGGCTCGACGACCGTCGCACCGTGAGCACCGCTACACGCAAGCCAGGAACACTCGAAGACCTTGCCCGTCGCCGCGGCCGAATGAACCCTCGGTTGTCGCATGAGTGGCTGTGTCATCTTGTGTCGGTTGGAGCGCGCCACGACGCCGACGGGTGGCGATGGAAGATTGACCCTGCCATGCGATTTGGTGGGTTTGGTCCGTGGCGTCCTGAGTGGACGATCTCGCGGTTGCCTGGCTTGCCGATGCCGTTCTTTGGCATCTTGGGTCGCGAACTCGAAGAGATGGGTTGGGGCACGTTGCCGCGTCACGTTGCCGCGTATCTTCCCGATGGTGGGCGTTGCGAAGTACTCGAAAACGTCGGCCATTTCGTTCACATTGAGCAGCCCGAACTTGTGTCGCGCATGGTCCTCGATTTCCTTGGTGGTGTCGCATGAGCCGCGTATCGATGTTGCGTCACGGCAAGGTCTCATTGGCGTTGCACCACTTGCGTGAGGGCGAAGGTCGCTCGCTGCTGTTGTTGCACAGCCTTGGCGATCACGCGCCAATCGCAGAACCGGCGTGGTGCAGTGATTGGGTGGGTCCCATTGCTGCGCTCGATTTCACCGGCCACGGCCAATCGACAGTGCCTCGCGGCGGCGGATACAGCGCCGAAATGTTGTTAGCCGATGCCGATGCCGCGCTCGCTGCGTTGGGTGAGGTCACCGTGGTGGGCCGAGGACTCGGTGCCTACATCGCGCTGCAACTTGCTGGCGCTCGCGCTGCATCGGTGCGCGGCGCCGTGCTGGCCGACGGCCCTGGTCTGGCCGGAGGTGCGGTGCAACCCACGTCGACGAGCTTTTTGGCGCTTGAGCCTCGCGCCACGCCGCCAGATCCGTATGTGTTGTTCGAGATGTCACGAGACCTGCGTCCGCCCGACTACGCAACGCTGTTCGTGCGCATGGCGGTTGAGGGCTCAGACATCGACGAGCCAATCACGGTGGCAGCAGTGGTGCGCCCGCCGTGGCTTGCAGCTGTGGCCGACGAAGTTGGCGTAGCCCAGTCCAGCGTTCGTGAGGCCTTGGCTGTCTATTCGCTGGTGCCGTAGCGCCCCGCCCACACGGGCTTGATTAGATGTCGCGCCAGCTCACGTAATGGGCGAGCTGTGCCAGTTCGTCGCGTGCTTGCGCGTTCAGCGGGATGGTGTCGAGCGAAGCAAGCGCAATGTCGGTGAGGTGGCTGATGTGTGCCTCGAGCTGAGCAAGCGCGCCAGTGTCGATGATGACCTGTTGCACTGAAGCGATCTCTTCGTTGGTGAGCCCGGGCTCACCAACGAGTTCGAGCACCGCAGTCTGGGCGGGTGTGGCCGCCGCGCAGGCCAGAGCCATCAGCGGGGTGGGCTTGCCTTCGCGGATGTCGTCGGCCACGGGCTTACCAGTGACGAGCGTGTCGCCGTAGACGCCGAGCACGTCGTCGCGCATTTGAAATGCATCGCCCAAGGGAAGGCCAAACGCCGACAGGGGAGCGAGCAATTCGTCGGCCCGTTCGGGGGCAGCGAGCAATGCGCCCAAATGCAGCGGGCGCTCGATGGTGTACTTGCCGCTCTTGTAGCGACAGATCTGCGCAGCTTTCTCCCAGCGGCGTTCGCGGTGCGCCGAGCCAACGATGTCGAGATACTGACCGATGTTCAGCTCAATGCGGAGTTCGTTCCAGATGTCCCAAGCCGGGCCAGAGGCGCCGCGCATCAATTGATCGGCGTAGACAAATGTGAGGTCGCCCACGAGGATTGCGACACCCTCGCCGTAGCGACGTGGCTCGCCCGCCCAGGCGCCAGCGTGACGCTCTTCGTGCACGGTATGCACAGTGGGCTCGCCGCGGCGGGTGGCCGAGCCGTCCATGACGTCGTCGTGGAACAAGGCAAACGCATGCAGCAGTTCGAGCGCTGCGCCGGCATCGATGATCTGTTGGTCCTCTGGGTCGCCGCCAACGCCGACAAAGCCCCAGTGGCAAAATGCTGGCCGGAGTCGCTTGCCGCCGCCGAGCACGAGCCCGCGAATAGCGATGAAGGGATCGGCCAAGGTGGGGTCGAGTGCTGACCAGCGGGCGTCTTCGATATCGATGATTGCCCGCAGGCGCGTGTCGACGCGAGCAGCAATGTGAGCGAGCGACGCCGGCGCGACAGGAACCACGTGGTCAGGCTAGCGGCCGTTGTGGGGCGAGTCTCGCGGAGCGCTATGGCTGTGCTGGATCAGGCGCCCAGCTCGGCCACGACATGCTCAATCTGCAGCTTGGCGTTGCCGATTCGTTCGCGACACAGGCGGATGAGTTCGCTGGCGCGCTGCACTTGGCTGGCGAGCCGATCGACGTCGACATTGTCTCGTTCGAGTTCGGCCAAGATCGCTTCGAGTTCGCTGAGCGCTGCCGCGTAGCCGAGCGAGTCGATTGCCGCGTTGGCGTTGGCGTTGGCGTTGGTCGAGTCGGTCATGGTGGGTCTCCTAGAGATTGGGGTGGCGGCGTGGGCTGAATGGCGGCGATGGTGCTGTGGGCTTGGCCGTCGGCGAACGTGGTGATCATCGTGTCGCCAACCGCGAGATCGGCAGCGCTGCGCACAACGCGGCCGTCGGCCGTGCGGGTGAGGCTCCACCCACGCGCCAGCGTGTGCGCCGGATCGAGCAGTCTGACGCGTGCCTCGATTTGGCTGAGCGTCTGCAGTTCTTGGTTGGCCAACTGCACGCCGCGCCGACCAAGGCGGGTGCTGGCGGCGCTCAGCTGGGTGCTGGCCTGATCGAGCGAGCGGGTACACGACATGGTGACCCGATTGGCCCGGTCGGTGAGGCGCTGATCGCTGCGCTCTACGGCGGCCACGGTGCGTTGTTGAATGCGCCGAGCGGTCTCAAGCAGACCCGACGATGCTTGGCCTACCTGGCGCGTCGCAAGCGCGCACAGCGAGGTCCACGCGGACTCACTGTGTTGAGCGAAGGCCTGCACACGCTCGATGAGCCCGCCTGCGCAGGCGGTGGGAGTTTTGAATGCCAGATGCGCGACTTCGTCGGCGATGCTCTTATCGATCTCGTGACCGATGCCAGTGAATACCGGCAACGACGATTGGGCAATGGCCATCGCGATGGACTCGGCGTCGAACGCAGCGAGTTCTGATCGGGAGCCGCCACCACGAATGACGACGATGACATCGAGGTCGGTGCGCGCTGCGAATTGGTTGATTGCTGCGGTGACCATGCGCGCGGCCTGGTCGCCCTGCACGCGCACGTCGATGACGTTGAGGCTGAAGCCGTAGCCGCTTTGTTCGAGTTCTTTGGTGAAGTCGTGCCACGCCGCGCTGCCCTCGCTGGTGACCACGCCGATGCGCAGTGGCACAAGTGTCAGCGGGCGTTGCCGGTTGGCGTCGTACGCGCCCGATGCCACGAGTCGGCGGATGATTTCGTCGCGCTCGATAGCCATTTCGCCGAGCGTGTAGCGCGGATCGATACCCGACATCTTCAAGCTGATTCGGCCGGTGGGCGCATAGAGATCGACCGTGCCGAAGACCCGAACTTTCATGCCGTCGCCAAGCTGCAACCGGTGTGTTTGTAGCAGCGGCCGAAGGCGGGCCCTGTTGTTGGCGAACAACGACACGTCGAGCACGGCTTTGGCGTTGTCTCGGTTTTCGACGATGCGGAAATACACGTGAGGGCCACGTTCGGCGTAGCCCTGGATCTCGCCGCGAACCCAGACGCCTTCGCCGAAACGATCTTTGAGCGTGGCGTTGATGGTGTCGGAGAGCTCGCCAACCGAGAAGGTGTATTCAGCGTCGGCGGGGGACTCGAAGTCGAAGGCTGGCTGAGTCACCTGCCGATTCTGCCCGAAGGAGGCGGCCACCGTTGGGTTAGCCCGCGACAGTGACGCGAATGGTGTGCCAACCCGTTGCGCCGTCGGGAGCGACGTCGGCGCGCTGTTCGGTTTGCGTTGCGCCACTGCCGTCGGTGGCTCGGCAGCGAATCAGGTGTTGGCCGGGCGTTGCATCCCAACTGATCCACCATTGCCGCCACGAGTCGTTGCTGAGTGACGGACCAAGGGCGGTGACTTGCCACGAGCCGTCGTTGATTTGCACTTCGACCTGCTCGATACCCAGTTCGGGAGCCCACGCCACGCCAGCAATGGCAACCGTGCCGGCGGCAATATTGGTTCCCGGCCGATCAATGCGGGACTGGGTCTTTACTGGCGCGAGCGCAGACCAACCGCGTGGCACCCAGTAACCCTGTTCGGTGTCGAAGCGGGTGAGACGAATTTCGGAGAGCCACTTCGTGGCTGACACGTAGCCGTACAGGCCGGGCACGATGAGCCGCGCCGGGAAGCCGTTTTTGATGGGCAACGGTTCGCCGTTCATGCCGAAGGCAACGATGCAATCGCGACCATCAAGAGCGGCAACCGGAAAGCCAGCAGTGAACTCGTCGACCGAGACGCCCATGATCTGGTCGGCTTCGGGCTTGATGCCCGAGTCGGCGAGTAGATCGTCGAGTCGGCAACCAATCCAGCGAGCGTTGCCAACCAGATCGCCGCCAACTTCGTTCGAGACACACGCGATGGTGATGTCACGCTCGATGAGTTCGCGATCGAGAAGTTCGTCGTATGTATACGTGCGCTCACGATCGACGAGGCCGGTGATGCGTAGCCGCCACGATTTGAGCGAGACGTTTGGAAACGAGAGTGCGGTATCGATGCGGTAGAAGCTGTTGATGGGAGTGATGAGCGGCGAGAGGCCCTCGGTTGTGAGGGCGGGATCGGTAGGGAGTGGGGGGAGCGACGTTTTAGGTGCGGGCAAGCGCACGCCAACTCGCTCGAGCGCGGTGTTGAAGCGACCCTGCATGCCGCGGCCAGCAGACCCAACTACGGCTGCGGCTACCGCAATGACACCGGTGGACACGAAGAACCGACGGCGGTTGAGCCCAGCTGCGGGCAGCATGCTCTGCGCTGCCGTAGCCGCGGCCGTTGTGGGCGATGCGCCGGACCTGGTGCGTGGTTGGGTCAGGCGGTGGCCGTAGACCAGCACCCCGGCAGCGACTGCACCCGCCACCAACGAAGGCAGCACACCGATGAGTTTGGTGTTGCGGCCAATGCCGCTGGCGCTGCCGCCGAGCACACCGAAGAGCACCGCGAAGGCGATGCCCAAATCGGTGCGGCCGCGAACCGTGACCACGCCGACGATCATTGCGGCGATTGCAATGACCACGAAAATGGTGGCAATGAGAACGGCTTTGTCACTGGTGCCGAATGATCGGATGGCCCACTCTTTGAGACCCTTGGGAACGAGATCAATCACGCGGTCGCCCACGCTGACGATTGGTGAGCGCAACTGCCGCGACATGCCGGCCACGAGCTCGCCCGCAGCCAGACCTGCCCCGGCAGCGACGAGGCCGGTGAGGATGCCCCACCACAGCGGAACACGAGGTGCGCTGGACTCGGCGGATGGCAGCGCAATGGATTGTTCGGTGCCGGCAGAATCGGCCATGTTGGTTCCCCTAGGAGATCAACGAACTCAGCTGAATGAGTTACGCGAGTTCGTCGATGTGTTCGTCGATCTCCAGCACCGTAGTGCCGAAGAGCTCGCCTTCTACTGCGACCCCACGATTGAGTCGTAACGCCTCGAGATCTTTGAGTGGCCGCTCGAGCGCCCGGCGCCGTGTGCCTGCGAGTTCGTGAAACGAGCTGGCCACCGTGTCGAACTGGCGCTTCACTTTGTCGACCGCCTGGCTGTACTTGGTCCACTGTTGGCCGAACTGGCCAAGTATCTGCAACATCTCGTGGCTGGTTTGCTCGATCATGAAGTTGTCGAACGCTTGGCGAATAACACCGAGAAACGCAAACAGGGTGAGCGGCGAACAAATGACCACGTGCTGTTTCATTGCTTCGTCGATGAGATCGGGGTCGGTCTCGTGGATGAACGCACTGAGGGTTTCGTTGGGTACGAACAACAACACATTGTCGACCGCGGGCCGAGTGTCGGCTAATGCGTATTCGCGCTTGGCGAGCTCTTTCACGCGCATGCGTACATCGCGCAGGAAGGTGGCCCGATGTGTGCTTCGCTCGACGTCGGTTTCGGCATCGAGATAGCGAAGGTACGCGGCCATAGGGAACTTGACGTCCATGAAGAGCACGTGACCCTTGGGGAGCAGAAACGTGAAGTCGGGGATGCCCTGCTCGGCGCCAGCCACTGCGGTGCGTTTGAGGTATTGCTTGTGCTCAATGAGACCAGCCGAACGAATGATGTCTTCGGCCATGCGCTCGCCCCATTGACCGCGGTTGTTGGGGCTAGCCAGCGCTTCGCCAAGGCTTTGCGTGGTGCTCGAGAGCCGTCGCGTGATTTCGACGTGATCTCGTAGTGACTGATCGACCTGCCCAAAGCGTTGCGAGGTGGAATCGCCTAGTTGGCTGATGATCGACACCAGCCGGTCGATGTCGCTGCGAACCTCGGTCTGGATCTGGCCAAGACGAGCATCGATGATGTCTTTCTTGGCCGACAGATCGGCAGTGGCTGTGGCGCTTTGGGTGCCGAGTTGCTGCCTGCTCATCAGCACGAGACACACAAGCAGCACCACGATGGCGGTGACGGCGACAGTAAGGGCAGTGTTCATTCGGCGATCATGCCCAAGGGGTGTTACAGAGTTTCAGCGCCAGAGCGCTTGAGCGCTTGAACGACTAGTTGGTCTGCTCTTGGCGGGCGTAGAACCCACCGAGGGCCATCAATTCGTCGTGGGTTCCCTGCTCGACCAACTGGCCATCGTCGAGCACCACGATGCGATCTGCGTCGCGAATGGTGGTGAGTCGGTGCGCGATGACCAGCGCAGTGCGGCCGCGCAGGGCGTTGTCGAGCGCGGCTTGCACAAGTGCTTCGTTCTCGTTGTCGAGATGGCTGGTGGCTTCGTCGAGAATCATCACGGCGGGGTTCTTCAGCAGCATGCGCGCAATCGCCAGGCGCTGCTTCTCGCCGCCGCTGAAGCGGTAGCCACGCTCGCCAACAATCGTTGCGTAGCCATCGGGCAACGCGGCAATGGTGTCGTAGATGCGGGCAGCGCGGCACGCTTCGTCGAGCTCGGCAATGGTTGCGTCGGGCTTGGCATAGCGCAGGTTCGATTCGATGCTCTCGTGGAACAGGTGCGGATCTTGCGACACCACACCAATGGCAGCGCGCAATGACTCGCCGGTGAGCGAACGCACATCGTGGCCATCGACCAGCACGGCGCCACCCGTCACGTCGTACAAGCGCGTGATGAGCGATGCGAGGGTTGTCTTGCCGGCGCCCGATGAGCCAACGAGCGCAACGGTTTCACCGGGTGCGATGGTGAGCGACAGGTTGCGCAGCACATCGCGATCGGGGTCGGCTCCTTGTGGACCGGGAGCCTCAAGCGACGCAATAGAGACAGCCGAAGCAGCCGGGTAGCGGAAGGTGACGTTGGCGAACTCGACCGAACCCTTTGGATTGGTGAGCTCGGTGGCCGTTGGCGAATCGACGATTGCGACAGGCGCATCGAGAACCTCGAACACGCGCTCGAAGCTAACGAACGCGGTCATCAAATCGACGCGCGCATTCGTGAGTCCGGTGAGCGGTTGATAAATGCGTGACACCAATGTGGCCAACAGCACCAATGTTCCGGCCGAGATGGTGCGCGAGATCGCAAGCTGACCGCCAAAGCCGTAGACCGCAGCAGCGCCAAGCGCTCCCACCAGACCGAGCGCAACAAGAAACACGCGTCCGTACATGGCTGCTTTGATGCCGGTGTCGCGTACGCCGGCTGCGCGCTTCGCGAACGTGTTGACCTCGCGGTCGTGGCGCCCAAACAGTTTCACGAGCATCGCTCCGCTCACGTTGAAGCGCTCGGTCATTTGGGTGTTCATTTGCGCATTGAATTCCATTTGCTGGCGGGCGATGATCTGCAGTCGCTTGCCCACGCGCTTGGCCGGAATGATGAAGATGGGTAGCACCACCAACGACAGCAGCGTGAGGCGCCATTCGAGCGCAGCCATCGCGCCAAGCGTGGTGGTGAGCACCACCACGTTGCTCACCACACTGCCAAGGGTGCTGGTGACCGCCGACTGAGCACCGATGACGTCGTTGTTCAACCGACTGATGACCGCGCCGGTTTGGGTGCGAGTGAAGAACGAGATGGGCATGCGCTGCACTTTGTCGAACAAGGCCACGCGCAGGTCGTAGATGAGGCCTTCGCCGATGCGGGCCGAGTACCAACGCTGGATGATTGCGAACACGGCATCGCCGATTGCGGCCACCACAACGATGATGGCCAAGATCGTGAGCTGTCCGCGATCTCGGTTCGGGATTGATTGGTCGATGATGCGCCG
>JBAXER010000087.1:0-10217 GCA_037140375.1 Actinomycetota bacterium | reverse complement strand
TGGTCCGCAATTGGTCCGCAATCGTTCCAGAAACGCTACGAAACAACGAGTAGCACGAAGTAACCAAACGCCTGCTCAGCACTCGTTTCAGGACATCGCCGCAGGTCACAGAATCGGCCTCTGGATTATTGCTCAAACCTTGACGCTATTGGGACACCGGTTTGCTCTAGAGTGCGGCACAACAAATTTTATGAAAGGCATCTCACCATGAAGTCCGTACCACTCGTGGCGTTCGGCATTGCGTCATTGCTGAGTCTTACCGCCTGCGGCAGTTCGTCACCGAAGGCTGCGCCTGTCGATACGGGAAGCACGTCTGAGTCCACGATCACCGATGTCGGCAACCAGGCCACCGTGCCAGGCGCCAACAACACCACCGCTCCGGCCGCAACCACCACCACTGGTCCGCCAAAGCCGCTGACCCCCGACTGCATCGACTTTATTGCCGCACAAACAGCAGCCTTCCCCGACAAGCAGCGCACCGAGATGGGCGACCTGCCAGCTCAATACGCCAATCTGGCGAGCAAGTACGACGCACTTGCGGTTGCGGCTCCCGACACCCTGCAGGCCGACTTCACTCAGGTGAGCAAGACCTACCAAACCTTGTCGACACTGGCCACCCAGGCCGGCGGCGACATCGCCAAGTTCGGCAGCAATCCGGCCGCGCTCAAGGCCATCCAGGACAAGACGTTCACAGCAGCGATCGAGACGGTTACCGCCTACACCGACAAAACCTGTCCGAAGCCAAAGAAGTAACCAACACCGCGGCGGACGGTATCGCTACCATCCGCCGCGGTGAATGATTTCATCTGCAGATCGCCGTGCGCGTGGTGCACTGAGTCCGTCGCCGCGCGGTGAGCGTGGCTGATCCGGCCAGCCCAAGGCGAGAGCTCCAAGCAGTTGCAGTTCGTCGGGAATGTGAAGCGCCGCACGCAGTTCGGCTTCTCCCGAGAACACCGCGAAGAACAACGCACCAAGGCCCACATCTTCGGCAGCCAGCAACAGTGTGTTCAGCGCCATCGCTGAGTCGACGGTCCAGTACGGGGTGGACCACGCATCGACACCTTCGCCAAGGCCGCTACGACGCTTGTCGGGTTCGGCGTAGCGCTGCACATATGCCTGCGGGTCGGCAAGTGCCAGCGCAATCACCGGCGCTCGCAGCAATCCCTGCCAACGAAACGTTGCTCGCCGCTCGGCAGGCAATGTGACATCCCAAAACCGCGATGTCTCGTGGCCTTCAAGCACCACAAGATGCCAGCCCTGCGTCTTTCCCGCACTGGGTGCTCGGGAAGCGAGCGAGACAATGTCGTGCAACACCTCGGCCGCAACAGGGCGACTATCGAACGATCGAGTCATCCGCCGCGAGCGGACAACCGAAGCAAATGACTGGCTCAGCGCGCCCCGAGCTTCACAAGGTTCTCGGCCATGGTCCAACCATGAACCACGAGCACGCCGCCCTTTTTCACGTTGACGGTGGCGAACTGCGCAGCAACTTCGGGCGAGATCTTCTCGGGCTTGAGTGTCTCGTGATCGAGGAAACCACTCTGGCCGTTGGCCTTGGCAACAAAGGTCTGCTCGTCGTAGGTGGAGTCGACGCCGAAGCGCTTGGCCAAACGACGACCCCATGCACGCTCTTCGCCAACGGCGCGATGCGCTGGCCGCGGGATGAGCTCGGTGACTGACTTAAACGCCTCGAGTCCGTCGGGGCGAACAAAGCGAGTGCCGACCACAACATCTTCGTCGGGGAACGCCATGAGGGCCCGGTGAAAGGCCTGCGCCATGAGACTCTTGAGTACTTGATCGCGCTTTGATGAACGCTTCACGCTGAGCATGCCCAGCAACACGCATGGCGTGCCACCGATGCGCTCGAGTGTTGAGAACATGAAGCCGTGCAGCACGCCATCGACGCGGGCGGCGGTGCTGAGCACCCAATCTTCTTTTGCTTTGGAGACGCTGCCGATATCGAAAGCGCCACCCATGGACGCCATCTCATCAAGGTCGGCGTCACTAAGAGCCGCGCAGTCCCTGGTGTCAACCTGGATTGCCATTGCGCTATTTGCTCCCCGTCGTCGTGCGCCGCAAGAGTGCGGAGCGATTCAAAACAGGCCCCTATTCTGCCACCAAAAGTCACCCTTTTTGACAACACTGCGAAATCGGGCTGATAACGACCTATGTGTCGGGGCATTCACAGGATCACCGCATCGTGTCCGAAGGCCACCCGCAGCTCGCCAACCGCTCTGTCGAGGTCGACACAGAAGTCGTCGGCGAGGCGCAACGTCTTGCCGGCGCCAAGCTGCACATAGACCTGCGAATCGCCCTGATGATCGCGAAGAATGCGCTTGAGCAGGTCGATCTTGTCTTTGGTGAGGCTGGTGGCCGGCAACCGCAAGCGCAGTGGCGCCGCGTTACCTGTATCGAGACCCTCGAGAATCGAGATGTCTTGGGCCATAAAGCCCACGCGAGTTTCGTCTTTGCGGTCGAGTCGGCCCTTGACGGTGACGATGGCATCGTCGATCAGCTTGTGACCCTGCTCGGCCAGCGAACGAGGGAACACCGTGACCTCAATGGCCGAATCGAGATCTTCAAGCGTGAACACCGCCATCTGATCACCCTTTTTGGTGAACTTACGCGACAGCCCGGTGATGACTCCACCAATGGTGAGGATGGATCCATCTTCGCGCTCGGCCACCTCGGCAATGCCGCAATCGACCTTGCGCCGCAGTGCCGCCTCGATGCCCAACAACGGATGATCGCTGATGTAGAGACCGAGCATTTCTTTTTCGAACTTGAGGCGATCGGCCTTATCGAACTCGGTGTCAGGGATCGCGACTCGTTCGTTGAACCCATTTGGTTCGTCGGAACCGATATCGCCAAACAGACTCATCACGCCCTGGTCGCGTTCGCGGCGGCGCACCACCGCGCCATCGATGATCTGTTCGAAGACCGCAAGGAGCCCGCGACGTGGATGGCCTAAGCAATCGAACGCACCGGCTTTGATGAGCGACTCGATGGTGCGCTTGTTGAGCACCATTTCGGGCACGCGCTCGACGAAGTCGTAGAACGACTCGTAGGAGCCGTTCTGCGCTCGCTCGCCCACCAGTTGCTCGACGAGGCCCTCGCCCACGTTACGCACCGCTGAGAGGCCGAATGCGATGGCCCCCGGGCTACCCGCAGGAAGTTCGACGCCGGGCGGCACCTCGCTGGGCGACAACGCTGCGAAGTCGGACATTGAGCGGTTGACGTCGGGCGTGAGCACCTTGATGCCCATCGTGCGCGAATCAGACAGGTACACCGCAGCTTTGTCGAGGTTGCCCTTGACGCTGGTGAGCAAGCACGCCACGTATTCCACCGGATAGTGCGCCTTGAGATACCCCGTCTGATACGTGACCAGGCCGTAGCCAAAGGTGTGGCTCTTGTTGAATGCGTAGTCGGCGAACTTCTCGACGATGTCAAACAGTTGCTTGCCCAGCGTTGTTCCGTAGCCGCTGCGCTCGCAGCCCGACTCGAAGTTGGCTCGCTCTTTGGCCATGATCGCTCGGTCTTTTTTGCCGCAGGCCTTGCGGAGGTTGTCGGCCTCGGCCAACGAGTAGCCAGCAAAGCGTTGCGCAACACGCATGACGCTTTCTTGGTAGATCATCAGACCAAAGGTGTCGGCCAAGACCTCTTCGGCGTCGGCATGGAAATACTCAACCGGCTTACGCCCGTTCTTTCGATCGGCATAGTCGTAGTGCATGTTCACGCTCATCGGACCAGGCCGATAGAGCGCCAATACGGCCGACACGTCTTCGAACGAGTTCGGTGCCAACGACTTGAGCAACGCGCGCATCGGCAGCGACTCGAGTTGGAACACGCCAATGGTGTCGCCGCGACTGAGCAGATCGAATGTGGCTTGATCGTCGAGCACTACTTCGTCGATATCGAACGTGGGATCAACTCGCGAACGAACCATCGCCACGGTGTCGGTGATGACGTCGAGGTTGCGCAGACCCAAGAAGTCCATCTTGAGTAGTCCGAGTGCCTCGACCCCGTGCATTTCGTATTGGGTAACCACAGGTGACCGAGTGGGGTCACCGTTGGGGTCGGGCTTGCGCTGCACCGGCAGATACGTGGTGAGTGGATCTTTGGTAATCACCACCGCGGCGGCGTGAATGCCATCGCTTCGCTTGAGACCTTCGAGGCCCTTGGCTACGTCGACAACCCGTTTGATGTCGGGGTCGGTTTCGTACATTGCGCGCAGTTCGGTGGCGGCTTTGAATCCGTCGGCGTACTTGGGGCTCTGCTCGAAGCAGTACTTGAGCGGCGTGTCGCGACCCATGACCAACGGCGGCATTGCCTTGGCGATCTTGTCGCCCATGCCGTAGGGGAAGCCAAGCACGCGGGCTGCGTCGCGCACCGCATTGCGCGCCTTGATGGTGCCGAACGTAATGATCTGAGCCACGTGATCGCGCCCGTATTTCTCGGTGGCATAACGGATCATCTCGTCGCGATAACGCGAGTCGAAGTCCATGTCGATGTCGGGCATGCTGACGCGGCTTGGGTTCAAGAAGCGCTCGAACAGCAGGTCGTACCGAATGGGATCGAGTTCGGTGATACGCAGGCAATACGCCACTGCGCAACCGGCCGCCGAACCTCGGCCCGGACCCACCCGAATGCCTTTGTCCTTTGCGTACTTGATGAGGTCCCACACGATGAGGAAGTAACTGCTGAAGCCCATGTCGGCAATGACCTTGAGCTCAAAGGCAATGCGCTCGGCGGCAGCCGCAGGAATCTGCCCGGTGGAGTCTCGACCCCAACGCTTGGCCGCACCTTCCCACGCGAGATGGTTGAGGTACTCGGTGTCGTTGGCGAAGCCTTCGGGCAGCGGGAAGTTGGGCAGTTGCGGCTTGCCGAACTCGATAGTGACGTCGGCGCGCTCGGCTACCCAAAGCGTGTTGTCGCACGCCTCGGGATAATGACGGAACAGGTAACGCATCTCGTCGGCCGACTTGAGATAGTGCTCGTTGCCTTCGAACTTGAAGCGCTTGGGGTCGCTGAGCATCGCCCCGGTCTGCACGCACAGCAACGCATCGTGCGACTCGTGGTCTTCGCGGTGCGTGTAGTGACTGTCGTTAGTGGCAATGATCGGCGCGCCGATTTTCTTGGCGATCTCGATCAGTTGCGGATTGGTTTCGAGTTGCGCTGGCAGGCCGTGATCTTGCAGTTCGACGAACAGGTTCTGCTTGCCGAAAATGTCTTGCAGCCTCGCGGCTTTTTCGAGCGCGCCCTTTTCGTCGTTATTGAGCAACGACTGCAACACATGGCCGCCAAGGCAACCAGTGGTAGCGATGAGCCCTTTGCCGTAGCGCTCGAGCAACTCCCAGTCCATGCGGGGCTTGTAGTAGTAGCCCTCGAGAAACGCGAGGCTGCTGAGCTGGATGAGGTTGCGGTACCCCTGGTTGGTCTCGGCCAACAACGTGAGGTGGTAGTACTGCTTCTTGCCGCCTTCGGCCTCGCCGCCCGAGTCATCGACTCGACCACGGCGAGCGGGTCGCTCGGTGCGGGTCTCGTAAGCCATGTAGGCCTCGGTACCGATAACCGGTTTCACGCCTTGCTCTTGGCACTCACGATAAAAGTCGAGCACGCCGTACATGTTGCCGTGATCGGTCATACCCAGCGCGGGCTGGCCATCGGCGGCGGCCTTGGCGACGAGTTCGTCGAGACGAGCGGCACCGTCGAGCATCGAGAACTCGGTATGCACATGAAGATGCGTAAATGAATCAGCCATGACATTCCCTTTCTTCTCGAATCAACGGCGCCCATCGCTGCGCGGGCAAATTACAGAGCTGTGATTCGGGCGACTCTAGCAGCTGGGTGGCTCTGCGCCAGAGGGCAAAGTAAGGGTCAACGCTGCTACAAGTAGGTGCCAGGTCGATCGGGAAGCGCAGCTTGGCCACCATCTGAAGCGCTGGGGCCACCAGCGAATCGGGGGTCCATCATGCCGGGGTCTCCCCCGCCCTGAGGCAGTCCACGCATCTGCTCGAGCTGCTGACGCGAGGCCATCTGCTGGGCAAACAACGTTGCCTGAATGCCGTGAAAGAGCCCTTCGAGCCAACCCACGAGCTGTGCCTCAGCGATGCGAATCTCGCCGGTGGATGGCACAGTGTCGGCCTTGAACGGCAAGGCGAGCATGCGTAGCTCGTCTTGTAAGTCGGGCGACAGCGCCTCGCACAGTTCGACGATAGAACGTTCGTAAATCTCGGCAAGGCGTTCGCGACTCGCTTCATCGAAGTCGACCGCCTTCACTTCTTCGAGTAGTTGACGAATCATCGAGCCAATGCGCATCACCTTTGCCGGCGATGTCACCGTCTCGCGCGGCTCCTCGCCATCAGTTGGCTGCTCCATACCAAGCACGATGCCGTGCTCAATGCCATCGTCGCCTGCATCAGCTACTTCCACCTGGGGCTGGCTTACATCGTTATTCATCATGATCCCTTATCTAGCTTGCGCTGGCTCCGACAAGCAATGGTACGTACATCTCGGCGCTCGTGAGGCTGCCATGTCGGCAGACCAACTCAAATGGTCCTGAGTCGGCGCTGTCGAAAAAGGTGATGTCGTCTCGCGCCACGAGCGCAACGTCGCCAAGCCGTGAGGCCACCGGCGATGACACTGCCGGACCAAACCAGCCTTCGTCGATGGTCTGCGCTCGGCTCACCACCCACGCGTGATGGGCGTGATCTTGTTGGGCTGCGCTGAGCAGATCGGCGTGGCAGCCGGGTCGGGCGTGAAGCCAACGAAAGCGACCTTCGCCAGATTGGGCGCGCACCATCGACAGCAACGCGGCCGATGGATGAACGATGTTCTTGCCGACATGCACCTGACCATGATCTGCGGTGACCACAAGCGCTGCCCCAGCGGGAAGAACCGACAGCACATTACCAACGAGAGCATCGACCGTGGCGAGCTCGGCATCGTAGAACTCGCCGAAGCCACGTTCGTGCGCGATCTTGTCGATGCCGTCGTAATAGGCGTAGACGAACCGCTCACCGGCGTTGAGTTGGCGACCGATCTCGACAGCGATACTCGACGCCGCGCGCCACCCTGCTGGACGCGAGCCGCGAAGGTGAGCTTCGGTGAACGACGAACTCTCGAGTTCGGCGCGACTGATGACCGGAGGTGACTCGCCAAGGAACGGCGCATACGGTTGCACATCGCGAGGCGGATGCGAACGACGCACATCGCCGCGCTCGCCGTGCCAGCGCAACATGTTGACGATGTCGCCACCGAGTTCGATGCGATACCCCAACACGCCATGTTCGCCTGGCGTGAGGCCCGTGGTAATCGATGTGAGCGCAGTGGCTGTGGTGGACGGCGCCACGGTAGTAATCGCCGAACCCTGCATCGCTGCCAGCGTTGGAGCGAGATGGATTCGGCTCTGCAACTGCTCCCACCCAAGGCCATCGATCACGAGCACCACAACCTGATTGGCTCGCGAGATGGCCGCCGGCATCCACGCTGGCTTCGATGCGCCTCGAGGCGCCAACAGCGCCGGGATGATGCCTCGAACGTTGGCGCCTGAGTAGGCAGGAAGAATGGGTGCGATATTCACGACCGCCCTAGTGGACCACCAACTCGACCAAATTGCTACTCGCAGGCGCATCGACAACGGCGTGGGTCTCCGATCGATCCAAAGTCTTGGGTTGTTCGCGCCTACTATGCACACGTGCGCGTTTCCACCAAAGGTGACTATGCCTGTCGGGCCCTCCTGTCACTGGCCTTACATATCGAAGAACCGGGTCCCACCTCGGTCAGCGACATCGCCCGCCGCACCGGTTTGCCCCAGCCGTACTTGGAGCAAATTCTGTTGGCCCTCAAAGGCGCAGGCCTCGTGCGTTCAAAGCGCGGTGTGGGCGGCGGCTACGTGCTCGCACGGCCAACCGTAGACATCAAGCTGTCCGAGATTCTGTCGGCCGTCGATGGCCCTATCTCGCTCGGCGACTTCGGCGAACCGCACGAAGACGGCTCGTGCAATCACGAAGGCCAGTGCGTGCTCTTGGCCATCTGGAAAGAAGCCGGCGAGATCATGCGTTTGCACATGGAGGGCTTCACGTTGGCAGATATTGCCGAAGCAGCCCAGGGCTCAACTCCATGGCCCGACATGCTCGCCGCCAAGCGCTGACCACAGGGCGCTCAGCGCGCTGGCGAGTTATTCGTGCAGTTCGAGCAGAACGTCGAGCAGATCGCGCGGCAACGGCGAGGTGAAGGTCATTGTTTCGCCAGTGCCTGGATGCACGAAAGCAAGTTCGGCGGCATGCAGAAACGGTCGTGGCGAGACAACACCAGAGCGAATGCCGCCATACGCGCCGTCGCCCACAACCGGGTGACCAGTAGCGGCAAGGTGAACGCGAATCTGATGGGTGCGACCAGACTCGAGACGACACTCGAGCTCGGAAACATCGGATGGCTCGCGATAGTTCGCAATCGTTCGGTACCGAGTGCGCGCCGGCTTGCCATCGATGACCACTGCCATGCGCAACGGATCGCGATGATCGCGACCGATCGGTGCGTCGATGACACCGTTGGGCGATTTGAGATGTCCCCACACCAATGTGAGATACGAACGAGTAACAGTTCGCGCTGCAAGCGCTGAGACCAAGCTGTCGTATGCGCGCTGACTGCGAGCAACGACCATCAGACCGCTGGTACCGACGTCGAGTCGATGCACAATGCCGGGGCGCATTGGGTCGCCGACATCGGCCACATCCGGGTAGCGGGCCAAGATGGCGTTTACCACAGTGCCATCAGGATGACCATGCCCGGGGTGAACCACAAGACCGGCAGGCTTGTCGATGACGATGACGTCGTCGTCGGCATACACGATGGGCAGTTCGATCGAGACATCTGCTTGAGGAAGCTGAGGCTGCGGCAACTGCGTTGGGTCGATCTCGACCACTTGGTTGATCGTGACCCGAACCTTGCCCGACATGGCCACGACGCCGTCGAGGCGAGCACCACCCGCAGCAACGAGAGATGCAGCGTCTGATCGACTGGCGTCTGTGAGCAACGCAACGATTCGGTCGAGTCGTTCGCCAGCCAATGCTGCGGGGATTTCTTCTCTGATCATGACGCCCTTACCTTCGATGAGAACAACGCTGCCAACACAATCAGCGCACCGCCGACGTTGATGGCCATATCGGCGACGTTGAAGATGGGGAACCACTGAAAATCGATGAAGTCGATCACTCGACCTCTAAAAAATCCTTGCTCACGGAAAAGCCTGTCGGCGACATTGCCCACTGCGCCACCAACCACCAGACCCACCGCAATGGTGTTCAGGCGACCGCCCGACTGACGCAACGACAGCAACATCACCACAACGACCACCAAGGCAAGCACCCCAATGAAGGGACCAATGCCTTGACCGGTAGAAAAGGCCATGCCGCTATTGAACGACAGGTTCCATTGCAAGGTCCAGATCACGTGCCGAGCCGCACCATCGCCAAGTGCGGTGGCTGCCCAGTGCTTGGTGAGTTGATCGACGAGTACGACGCTTGCGGCAATCGCAATGCTGTTGCGCAGCGAAGGTCGCCGCGACACAGCAACCTCGGTCATCGCCGGCCGATCCCGCCGACCTTTTCTTCAACGAGTTCGGTCGACCACGGAATAGCGTCGAGACGCTCGCGAGGAATTGGCTTCATCGACAAGCGCGAGTAGCCGTAGCTGCCCTGGCGGATGCGCTCAAGAGCGCTGTCGATCTCGGCGATGTCGTGACGAGCGATACCCGACAACATGTTGTCGCGCTCACGCTCGACAACCATTGTGTCGCCTTCGCCTGACTCGTCGTCGAACTGCACATCGCCCATCTCTTCGTCGATCAACGAAAACGCTTCGTCCTCGAGTCGCACGGCCTGACGGGTGAGCGACTCGCGTGCCTCAATCAACAACTTGCGCTGCGTTGTAAGGAACTTGACGTCGAAGTCCTTGGTGTACTTGATGCCGTCTTTTGTCTCACCTTTCACGGGAGGCAACGTAGGGGCGGGAGCGGGAGGCGCAGCCTTTTTGGCGGGCGCTGCTTTCTTCACTTGCATTGGGGTAACGGCCTTCGTGTCTGCGGGGGCAGACGGTATTGGTGGTGCAACGGGGGTTTTCTTTGCGACGGGAGCAGCCTTGGGGGCCGCAGCCTTCGCTGCGATCTTTGGAGCAGCCTTGGCAGCCACAGGTGCCGCCTTCTTGGCTACCGGAGC
>JBAXER010000086.1:0-10266 GCA_037140375.1 Actinomycetota bacterium | reverse complement strand
CCCGACGCAACGGCGCTATCGACTGCGGCATTCCACTTGCTCACAAACGTGGCGTGATCGGGATAGGCCGCAGCAAGCTGCGCAGCATCGAACGGAACCGTGGTGCCGAACAAACCACAAAAGCTGGTGCCGGTCTGGCCCGAGCCCGAGAGCTTGGCAAGCGGCACGTCTACGTGCGGCATGCGGATGCCACCCATGGCATTGCCCGCCGGGTCAAGCACAACGCTGGTCTTGTCGGCGTTGAGGGTGATGCGCGGCATAGTGGGCGGCGTTACGCGGATCGAAACCCACGCGTTCAACGCAGCGATTGCGCTGCGCAAAACATAGGTGTGCGGGCCGGCATTAATACCGAGATCGCACGTGATGACCCCGCCGTAGATCGAACTATTCGGCGTAAGCAGCGCCGCGAAAAGCGCCGCATCGCCAGCACCTGAGCCATCGTCGGAGTCACCAATTCCAAGGCTGTACACATCGGCGTGCGCCGTGCCAGGAACTTCCCATGCACGAACAAAGTCGGTGTCGGGCTGCTCGGCGCGGCCATAGCCAAGACGGTCGCCGAGCATGTCGGTCTCTGACAAGAAGTTGAGTACCGGCACGCCGAGATCGGTGCGGATGAGCGTTGGGTCTGGTGCAGCGATATCGGGCAGCGGTTTCTGCGACAGCGCAGCACCGACAGCCCCGCGGCTGTGGATGAGGAATCCGTCGTACACATTCGCAATCGGCGCGACGGCGTTGACGTAGGTGTTCAAGCGGAACGCCGACTGCGACTCTCCGAACGCAATCACGTGTTTGGGCTCGAGACCGCCGAGCACTTGCGCTGCTTGAGTACGCACCACGGCTCCGGCTTGGCTGAACATGTCGTACGAGTAGCTATCGCCGGGATGGCTCAGCGCTGCGTATCGATCAGGGTCGGCAGCTTTCAACGCCAGCGCTGCGCCGAGCGCGTTGCCGCCCCCAACGATGCCAACCGACTGTGCCGACACCCCGACCCATGTCCAACCATCTCGAATGAGTTCGGTGTGAGCGAAGCTCCAGTCGGGAGCGTTGTCGAATCCGGCGGTCACGTTGAGCCACTCGACCGCAACGGTGCCGTTGAACTTCGTAGCGTCGATGGGTCGACGGACAACGATGCGGGTTGTGAACGGCGCTGGAGTGCCTTCGGTAATCGTCCAGTTGCCATCGCTGCTCAACGGCGCAGCCGACGAATACGACGCCGCGTCACCCGACAAGAAGAACTCTTCTTGGGTGTAGCCAACCGAAGCAAGATCGAGTCCACCGATCCCCATCACGATGCCACCCTTGCCGCCAGTGATTGGACCCGTGACCGTGGCTGCGCCGACAGCGTCGGGCTGAAAGGCGGGCCGCGCCACGGTTGTGGTGGGCGCGTCAGTAGCAGCCGAGGTTGACGCAACCGTGGCGGACGCCGCGGTGTCGCCACCGCTTGAGCCCGACGATGAACACGACGAGACACCCAAGAGCGCTACAGCGAATACGAATGCGAATGCGGGCCGCGTGACGTGGCTCATGGATCCCCCTGATGATCGATTGGATCGCGACATCAACGAGGCGAACCTGCTCTGAGCCTTACATATGTAGGCAACCAGATCGCTAGCTCGGCGCCATTTACCAGTTCGTTGACTTCTCGAGACGGTTGATCGATGGCCGCAGGATGAGTGCGTAGGTATCGGCGATCGCGGGCTCGCGATGATCCTTCTGCGCAGCCAATCGATCCGGATCGGCAGCCACTGCCATGAACGCAGCCTTGCTTGGGAATGCGTTGAACCGCACCTGATCCCATTGGCGGCCGTCGCCCATGATGGTTCCCTGCACGTCGTACCAACCGTTGATGCGCGCACCGTGCGGCACCGCAACGGCGCCCGCAGCGTTTTGGTACGCCACCATGTCGGTCACGCCGCCGTCGACATACTTGATGACATGCATGACCACGACAGGACCATCGTCTTCGGTGGCTGGGTGGGGAACGTCGGCCCACGATGGCTGCTCGGTGGGCTTCGGCACCTCGATTGGGGTGCAGCCCATCACAATGGTTTCGGCCATGCCGGCTTCCTTGTGAACGTGCTTCTCTTTGAAGTCGGTGCGTGACTGCATGTCGATGAACGAGCGACCTGTTGGGTAGCGCACTACGGCAATGCGATCCCACATCGGGGCATCGCCGAGCAACTGCGTATCGACTTCGGCGAGGAACACCATCGACGCGCCAATGGCGGCGAGTGGGCCGACTGGGGCATACAGGTCGTCGGCTTCGCGACCGCTGATGTTGAGCTCGGTGCCATCGGTGTAGTCGGCCTTCTCGCGGTACTTCATCAAGTTGACCATGTAGACCGGGCCGTCTTCATCGGCCGGTGTGGTGGCCAGACGAATCGCGTAATCGCGATCGACTTGGCCGTAGCGAACGGCGGCATGGCGCTGTGATGAACCGGCATCGGGAGTGTTCGTCATGGTGTCCTCTGAAGTCGTTGAGTCGATGGCTCGCTGCCCATCGAAGTTGCTGGCGCAAATCTAGTATTTGTCATCGGCGATGACAATTAATGCGACGGCGTGTGGTCGACAGCGGGACATAATGCGTCATGCGTTATCGACGACTCGGCAGGACAGCACTACAGGTCAGCGAACTGTGCCTTGGCACGATGAACTTCGGACCCCAAACCTCGGAGACCGACTCGCACTCCATCATGGATCGTGCGCTCGAGTTAGGCATCAACTTCTTCGACACCGCCAATCGTTATGGCGGACACCTCGGCGTTGGCGCCACCGAAGAAATCGTTGGCAACTGGTTCGCGCTTGGCGGCGACCGGCGCGACAAGGTTGTGCTTGCCACCAAGCTGTACGGGCCAATGACCGATTGGCCTAACGACGGTCGCCTGTCGGCTCGGCACATTCGCGCCGCGTGCGACGCCAGCCTGCGTCGCCTGCAAACCGATCACATCGATCTCTTCCAGATGCACCACGTGGATCGCACCGCGCCGTGGGACGAAGTCTGGCAAGCGATGGAGACGCTCACCCAACAGGGCAAGATCATCTACGTAGGCAGCAGCAACTTCGCTGGTTGGCACATTGCCAGAGCGAACGAAGCTGCGAGTCGCCGCGGATTCCTCGGCCTCGTTAGTGAGCAGAGTCACTACAACTTGTTGGTTCGCACGATCGAACTTGAAGTGCTGCCGGCATGCATCGAATACGGCGTCGGAGTCATCCCATGGAGCCCATTGTCGGGTGGCCTGTTGGGCGGCGTGTTGGGCAACGAAGACACCGCCCGACGCCAATCGCCGCAAGCGCTCAAGCGCATTGCCAAGATTGGCCCGCAGCTCGAGAAGTGGGAAGCGCTGTGCGGCCAACTCGGTGAGCAGCCGGCCGCTGTTGCGCTGGCGTGGTTGTTGCACCAGCCGGGTGTCACGTGTCCGATCATCGGGCCACGCACCAGCGAGCAGCTCGACGGCGCTTCGCTTCGTGCGCTCGACATCTCACTCGATGCCGATGCACTCGCTGCCATCAATGCGATCTTCCCTGGCCCAGGCGGCTCGGCCCCCGAGGCGTACTCGTGGTGAGCGCGAGCTAGATACGTTCGTAGTCGTCGAGCTTCGGTGCCGCCATCTCGTGGCGGAAGTGATCGAAGGTCCACGGCCACGTGGCAGGAATGCCATCGGCGTCGAGATACCAACTGCGACAACCGGTTGCCCACACCGTGGTCTTGGCGGCCTCTTTACGTGAAGCATCGAACGCGGCCGTGGCCTCGCGGCCTGCGCTGATCTGCGTGCAATGTCCGGCGCGAATCTCTTCGACGAGTTCGAGCACGTAGGCAATCTGTAGTTCGGCCACTTCGATCAGCGAGAAGTTGCCAACCGGACCGTTGGGGCCGTTGAGCATGAACAAATTTGGGAAGTCGGGCACCGAGATCGACAGCATGGCCACTGGACCGTGAGACCACGCGTCGTCGAGCAAGAGCCCGTCGCGACCGATCACATTCATCGGGCGCATAAAGCGATCGACTCGGAAACCGGTTGCCAACACGAGCACATCGAGTTCGTGCAGTTGCCCGTCGACAGTACGCACGCCGCCTGGTTCGATGCACTGGATGCCCTCGGTGACCAGTTCGGCGTTGGGCTTTTGGATAGCCGAATAAAAGTTGCCTGAAATGACGAGGCGCTTACATGCGGCGCGATAGTCGGGCCGCAGCTTTTCGCGCAGCACCGGGTCGTGCACACTGTCTTCAAGATGCGCCTTACAGACCGCCTCAATGAGTTGCATCTCAGGCGAATCGGCATTGATCACAGCATTCGAAAACCGGTCGGCGAAGCCGCGCGAGATTTCGTCGCGCATCATCGTGATGATCTCGGGATGCTCCTTGAACCGCTCAATCTCGGCCTCGGTGAACTCCGGGTTTTCCTGTGGGCCAATCCACTGCGGCGTGCGCTGAAACATGGTGATCGCGCTGACCTGATCGACCAGCGCTGCCACGATCTGCACCGCCGTAGAGCCCGTACCAATCACGCCGACGCGACGGCCATCGAGCGGCACGCTGTGGTCCCAGCGCGCGCTATGAAACGAAGCGCCTGCGAACGACTCGATGCCATCGAGCTGCGGAATGTTGGGATGGTGCAACACGCCGGTAGCCGCAATGATCACGTCGACGGTGTCGGTGCGCCCGTCGGTGGTGGTGAGGTTCCATCGGCCGTCTACGAACTCGGCCTGAGCAATTGCGGTACCAAACACGATGCGCTCAGGGACTGCGTGCCGCTGTGCGACACCCTCGAAGTACGCCTGGATTTCGGCACCCGGGGCATAGCGATGACTCCACTCAGGGTTGGGCTCGAATGAGTAGCTATAGAGGTGCGACGGCACATCGCAGGCGATACCCGGATAGGTGTTCTCGCGCCACGTTCCGCCAAGGCGATCGGCTTTTTCGTAGACCGTGTAATCGTTGAAGCCAGCCTCGGAAAGCTTGATAGCGCTGAGAATGCCCGACATGCCGGCGCCGATGATGGCGAATCGAAGCGGGCGTTGCGCAGCCTCGTTGTTGGTTTCAGCGGTCACATGGGCTCCAAGTTCGCAGTGTCGAATTCGACGGAGGCTACTTCGCTATATCGCTGTGCCTCGTGCCTCGAGTACGCCCAGCCTGGGCCGCGAAAGACGAACGACAGCCGGTCTTTCCAGTTCGTTGAGTTGGCGACGTCGCGCACAATGTCGCGGTATTCGTGTGTGGCGATTGTGGCCACGTTGTAGGTGTTGATGTTCTTTGTCAGGCCGTACACCACAGGGTCGTCGGCGCGCTCGCGGGCAAACGTGCCAAACAGCCGATCCCAAATGATGAGGATTCCGCCATGGTTGCGATCGAGGTAACGCTTGTTGACGCCGTGATGGGCACGGTGATGCGACGGCGTGTTGAGCACTTCTTCAGCGGGGCCCAAGGTGCGCACGAGATCGGTGTGAATCCAGAATTGGTAGATCAAGTTGAGAGCGCGTGACGTCTCGATGAGCGTTGGCCGCACGCCGAGTCGAGCGAGCCAACCTGCTGGCACCCACACGCCAAACGCGTTGGCCACCGGTTGGCGAAGGGCGGTGGACAAGTTGTAATGCTCACTGGAGTGGTGCACTACGTGAATCGCCCACATCACACGAATCTGATGCATGAAGCGATGGTTCCAGTAGTAGATGAAATCCCAGCCGATCATCGCGGTCAGCCATGCAAGCGGGCCTTTGCCAAGGTCGCGATGCTTGCCCTTGCTCCACTGCCGTTGGGCATTGGTGAGATAGGCCGTACCCGTGGTGAGGGCGAGCCCACCCGCAGCGATGGCGGTAACGCCGCCGACGCTGGCGACCTGCCGAGCGCGCCGCCGCATGCGGTGGCCCTGCTCGGTATCGGGCGCTTGCTTCACGATGCGATCGGCGACCGAGGTAACGACTACTGCTGACACAGCGGTGCCGACGAGCAGACGGCCAAAGCGTCCCTTGCCGGGAATCAATGGGCGCAGAAGGTATTCGGTGATCGGAACGATCACGCTGCCGAAGCCCATCGCGAGACTCGCCCGCGTGTCGGCTTTGAGATAGTCGGCGGCCGACGGACCGTGAACCGCAGCCCGCTTCTTGAGGGCCCGATCTTCAGCAACCATTGAGCCGAGATAAAGAGGTGTGACCGTAACCGAGAGATCCATGCAGAGCCTTTCTACTCTGCCAACACGGCTTGGCTCACTTCGTCGACGTCTCTTTCGACGAATGGCCCGTGGTGCGCTGCGACGCCTCGACCGCCTTTTTCACAAGGTGAGCCGGAAGCGTGTCGTAGTGATCATGCTGGACGCTGAACTGCCCGCGCCCTGCGGTCATCGAACGAAGCTCTACGGCGTAGCGCATCAGCTCGCTCGCGGGCACCAGCGCCTGAATCAGATGCTGCCCATACGGGCCAAGATCGGTGCCCTGCACACGTCCGCGACGCGCAACGATGTCAGTCATCACTTCGCCCTCGAACAAACTGGGCACGGTCACGGTGACCAGTGAAATTGGTTCAAGCACCGACACTCCAGCGGCGGCGAGCGCGTCTTTGAGGCCCTGAGCAGCGGCCGACTTAAACGCCATTTCGCTTGAGTCGACCGAGTGGAACTTGCCGTCGAAACAATCGACATGGACATCGACCACAGGGAAGCCATAGACGCCGCCGCGCAGCATCGCTTCCTCGACACCTTTTTGCACGGCCGAGATAAACGTGCGAGGTAACGCCCCGCCCACAATCGAATCGGTGAACTCGAACCCGGCTCCACGAAGCAAGGGCGCAACACGTAGGTTCGCTACCGCGTACTGGCCATGACCACCGGTCTGTTTCTTCACTTTGCCCGCAGCTTCGGCGGTACCAGCGATGGTTTCTCGATAGGCCACTCGCACCTCTCCCGTGTCTACATTGACGCCGAATTTGCGGGCGAGCCGTTCGATGGCAACAGCGAGGTGCATTTCGCCAAAGCCACGCAAGATCGTCTGACCCGTTTCTGCAACATGGTCCAGCCGCAGCGACGGATCCTCGGCAAGCAACCTGTTCAACGCGGAGCCCAGCTTGTCGTCGTCGGCCTGGGTGCGAGGCGTGATCGCCACACCAAGCTGCGGCACGAGGCGATCGTTGATGGGCTTCGACACCGGCAGACCTTTCGGCGCCAACGTGTCGCCGGCGCGCGAGTCGGCCAGCTTCGACACGCCGCCGATGTCGCCCGCGGATAGCTTCGCCAACGGCGCCTGCTCCTTGCCGCGCAACGTGAACAGCGTGCGTAACCGTTCGTCGCCACCGGTTCGACCGTTCACCAAACGGTCGTCAGCGGTGATGGTTCCCGACAGCACTTTGAACAACGACAGCTGGCCCACGAACGGATCAGCAACGGTCTTGAATACGTAGGCCAACGACGAGCCCAAAACATCGGCCGAAACCGGAACTATTTGCTCTGCGGCGATCACACCGACTGCTCGATCAAGCGGCGACGGCCCGAGCTCGCAGATGAAGTCAGCAAGGCGATCAACGCCGACGCCGGTGACGGCCGAGCCAACCAACAGCGGGAACGCTGCGCACTCACGAACTTCGCGTGCGAGGGTTCGCTCAAGATCAGCCACGCTGAGCTCGTCGCCAGCGAGGTAGTGGCCAAGCTGCTCGTCGTCGCCGGCAACGATGTCCTCGACGAGCGCCGTGTGTGCGTCGTGCTCGCGGTCGACAATGTCCTGCGGCAACGCATCGACACGGCGCGGACTGCCAGATGAGTATTCGAGCGCCTCCTCGGCGAGCACATCGGCGACCCCGTGCAGGCCCGCGGCCTCACCAAGCGGAAGCTCAAGCGCGAGCACCGCTGCGCCAAAAACGGCTCGCAGCTGAGCGAGCACGCCATCGAAATCGGCACGTTCACGATCCTGCTTGTTCACGAAGATCATGCGCGGCATGCCCCGTTCGGCAACCTTGCGCCACAGCAGTTCGGTCTGCAACTCGACACCATCAACAGCGCTCACCACGACCACGGCAAGGTCGGCAACATCGAGCGCGGCATCGACCTCGTCGACGAAATCGGCATATCCGGGAGTGTCGATCAGATTGATCTTGTAGGTCAGGCCGTCGGGGGCCTGCCATTCGAACGGCGCCATCGAGAGCGTGAGCGAGAGCCGCCGACGGATCTCCTCTGGTTCATTGTCGAGCACACTGGTGCCTTCATCCACACGCCCGCCGCGCTCAATCGCTCCTGCCTTCACCAAAAGAGCCTCTGCCAACGTGGTCTTGCCAGACCCGCTATGGCCGACCAGCACAACATTGCGGATCTTGTCGGTTGGGTAACTCATCACGGCGATAGGCCCCATATCTCGACCGAGAGGTCGCTTGTCGGAATAGATCGAGCGATTCGACTCTGATGTGGACGGTACGCCCATAGCGCCAGCGGCTACTAGGGCCGGAAGTCCCAAGAGATCCTCGATACGGCGCGATATCGAGCCTGATACTTTGACACCCATGCTGCTCTCCCGTCTCCGGTCGCACCGCTGCGCCCCATCCCCAGCCGCCGCCACCACCACCCTCACCCATCCCGCATGGGCGCGGTTTGGGACAGCAGTTGTCCCAAACCGCGCCCATGCAAACAAAATGCGGGCGACCTTGGTGTGTGTGGCTGCGCTCACCGTGGCGGCATGCAGTTCCTCGAGCACCACCAACTCGTCAGTTGCAACATCGACACTGGCTTCAGTCACCACCGACACCGCTACCGCCGACACGCAGGCTTCGGCCGGCTGTTCGGTGAAGGACGCTGGCGCTCCTGCAGCAACCGCTGTTGCCGATGCGGCCAGCGACTACGACATCACCTCGTTCGATGGCACCATCATCCGCGCCCATTGGTTCCCGCTGCCGTCACTCGCATCTGGCGAGGTGGCCCCAACCGTGTTGATGGGTCCCGGCTGGGGTTCGGGTGGCGACACCAATCCCGACGTCGTTGGCATCCTCGGCCAAGTGAACATCGCCACATTGCGCGCCGCCGGCTACAACGTGCTCACGTGGGATCCTCGCGGTTTCGGAAAGTCCACCGGCACCATCACCATCGATGATGTAGACCACGAGGCGCTCGATGTTGGCCAGCTCATCGATTGGGTTGCCGAACAACCTGCAGTAGAACTCGATCAAGCGGGCGACCCACGGATGGGGATGATCGGCGCTTCGTATGGTGGCGGCATCCAGTTGGTCACTGCTGCGATCGACTGCCGTGTCGACGCAATCGTGCCGGTGATTGCGTGGCACTCGTTGGTCACCAGTTTGTTCAAGTCCGACACGGCCAAGACCGGATGGTCGGGCATCTTGACGCTTGTGTCCAACGGTCGCCAGGTTGATCCGCACATCACCGATGCCAACGCATCGAGCAAGGACACCGGCACTGTGTCCGACGAAAACAAGGCGTGGTTTGCCAGCCGCGGCCCTGGCGACTTGATCAGCAAGATCAAGATTCCGACGCTGATCGTGCAGGGCACCGTCGACACCTTGTTCTCGCTCGACGAAGCAATCAGCAACTACGCGTTACTCAAGAACTCGGGCGCTCCGTCGGCGATGATGTGGTTCTGCGGCGGCCACGGCATCTGCTTGACCAAGGCGGGCGATGTTGCTCGCGTGTCCGACGCCAGCATCGCCTGGCTCGATCGCTATGTGAAACAGGATGCTGCAGTGAGTACTGGCGCACGGTTTGAGTTCGTCGATCAAGACGGCATCTCATACGTGGCCGACGATTACCCCGTTACTGCTGGCGACGCCCTCAGCGCCGAGGGCAGCGGATCACTGTCGCTCACAGCCGACGGCGGAGCGGGCCCCGTAACCAACGCAAGCACCGGATCGATTCTCGATGCAGTGGTTCCACCGATCACGCCAACCAAGGCAACCAACGCCGTCAATGTGAAAGTAGTTGCATCTGCAACTACTGCGATCATGATCGGCGCACCCGAACTGACCATCACCTATAGCGGCAGCACGCCCGATGGCGTGCGGCCCACTCGGGTGTTCGCTCAACTGGTCGATGACACCACCGGACTCGTGCTCGGCAACCAGATCACGCCCATCGCTGTCACGCTCGATGGCCAGCCGCACACGGTGACAGTTCCGCTTGAGGTGGTTGCATTTACTGCACACCCCGGCACCAGCGTGACCCTGCAGCTCGTGGCGACCACCGTCGCTTACGCCCAGCCTCGACTCGGCGGCACCATCGACTTCAGCGCGATCACCATCAGCATCCCAACCGGCACCGGCATCACCGCCAGATAGCCCACTCC
>JBAXER010000085.1:0-11231 GCA_037140375.1 Actinomycetota bacterium | reverse complement strand
TGATCGCCGTCCTGATCACCATTGCGCACGGCGAAGGCGTACAGCGCTTCGGCCGTTGGTCCGGCAGGATACGACACGGTGATCACCGACTCGGTGTGCAACGCGGCGCGCAGTGCAGCGTCTACTTCGGCGAGCTCGACGCGAAATCCCATGACCTGTACCTGATCGTCAATTCGTCCGTGGAAAATGAGACCGTCGTTGGGTGACCACTCGACAAGATCGCCGGTGCGATACCAGCGTTCGCTGCTGTGGGGCAAGGTCACGAAACTCGCGGCTGTTCGTTCTGGGTCTTGCCAGTAACCCGGGGTCACCTGTGGCCCAGCAACACACAGTTCGCCGCGCTGACCCTCGCCTACGGTGTGCCCTGCGGTATCAACGATCGCAGCCTCGTGGCCGGGGAATGGTCTGCCGATCGGCACTGCAGCGCCGGAGCTCGAATTCGCAGTCCACTCGTACGAGGTGATTGCGATGGTTGCCTCGGTGGGGCCGTAGAGATTGTGCACCGTCGAGTTCGGAGCGGCTGTGCTCCATTTCTGAGCAACGCTGGCGGGCAGCGCTTCGCCGCAGAACAAGCTGAGCCTCAGGCTTGGATACGCGCCGGGCTTCATCGTTCGCATGCGATCCATCAGCATCGCTACCGAAGGCACCGAGAACCACGCCGTGATTTCTTCGTCGCGGATGAACTTGGCTGGGGCGATCGTTGCTCGTTTTGTCGGAACGCACAGGCACGCTCCCGCCATCCATGTCGCGAACAGATCGTGCACGCTGAGGTCGAACGTGAGGTCGAACATCTGTGAGCAACGGTCGGCGGGTGAATATCCGTACGCGCTGACAGCGTGCGACAGGTACGCAGACACGTTGGCCTGGCTGACGCCGACTCCCTTGGGCATGCCGGTGCTCCCGGAGGTAAAGAGCAGATAGGCGATCGATTCATCGCTGACCATTGGAGTCTCGACATGTGGCGTCGTGGCAATGTCTCGCGCATCAAGCCGAAGGCCCATTCCAGAACTTGCACTCCATTCGGGCAGGCGATGCGTTGGGAACAGCACCGCCAGTTCGCCCTCGTGCGATTCCAGTAGCGGTCGAGCGACATCGTCGGCCTCGGGGCCTACTACTAGCGTGGCTGCCCCTGAGCGACGCAGCATGCCACTGGTGCGGTCCACCGGAAAGCCGGGGTGCAAGGGCACATAGGTGCGCCCGGCGAGCACCGCACCGAGCACGCCCAGATACGCGTCGAGGCTGCGTTGACCGAGCACGGCCACGGGCGCCCCAGTGGGATCGGCTTGTGAGATGGCGGCGGCAAGAGAGCGGGCGCGCTCGTCGAGCTCGCGGTACGAAATCGAGGTTCCGTCAACCTGCAACGCTGCCTGGTGTGGCGACTTGAAAACCCCGCTCCGCCAAGCGTCGGCCAGCGATCGCACCCTGACGGTGCCCAGTGCTGGCGATTGTGGTGGAGGAACCGATCGCTGCGCCATGCCCCCGTCCTTCCAACTACTCGGATTGAGCGCGGACGAGTAGGTTAGCGGAATGTCAATTACCACTGACCAGACCGCAAGCGCGCCAGATTCGTCAGCGCGCCGACGTCGTATACGACTCGGAATGCGGTGGAAGCTTGTTTTTGGCTTCGGCCTTGCGATCACCATTGTCTTCTTTGCGGTCGCTGGCTGGATTCTCAGCTTCTCCACGAACACTGCCACCACGAGGCTCAAGAACAGCTTGGTCGATATGGCAGAGGGTGGAGTTCAGACCATCGATGTCGCCAACTTCTCCAACCTGCTCACGATCCCAGAACGGCCCACGCCCGGAACGAAGTACCCCGCGAACGCTGGATTCCTTGCGGGCACCACAGCAACGGCCGAAAGCACGTGGCCAACCGACCCGGCCTACTGGCAGCACGTGAGCGAGATGCTCAATATTCGTCGCACCAATCCCGACGCATCCCCGTACACGTATGCCACTACCTCCGATGGTGAACTTCGCTTCATCGGCCAGTGGGGGGCGTACGGCTTCACGAACGTGAGTTGGTGCGTCGACTCTCAGGGTGTGCAGATCGATGACCCATGCGGCGCTCAGTTCAAGCAGTCTGCAGCCGAGGTGTACGGCACGGTGCCCAGCTACGTGACCGATGGCCTCTTGCGCACCACACCGCAACCTGCGTACACCGACGCGTTGAACACATGGATCTCGGTGTATACACCCATCAAGGACACGGTTGGCAAGACGGTGGGTGCACTTGGCGTCGATTATCCGCTGTCGTACGTGAACGACGTTCGTTCTCGAGTGCTCAAGGTGCTCTATCCCGTGTTCGGCGCCTCGTACCTCGTGCTGTTGGTGCTTGTCTACTTTATGGCCGGACTCGTCACCCGCCGCCTCGGTCGGATCACATCGGTGACCCAGATGGTTGCCGATGGTGACTACTCGGTCGACGTGACCGACTTCGCCAAAGCGTATTTCCGCGATGAAATGACCGAGCTGGCTGACAACTTCCAGGTGATGACCCTCAAGGTGGGTGAGCGCGAACGAAGCCTGACACGAACGGTTGCAGTGCTGCGCGTCGAGATCGACGAAGCAAAGCGAATGGATGCTGTGAAGGAGATCGTCGACAGCGACTTCTTCAACCACCTCACCCAGAAGGCAGCAGCGATGCGCGCCAAGGTGAAGGATCAAGAGCTTCAGGATGCTGCGGTTGGGCGCGGCGAATCAGGGACGGAGCCATCAATTGACTGATGACCTGAATCTCTTTGGAGAAAAAAGCGACGCGCCTCGGCCCCGGCGCAACATCGACGACGCGTTAGGCGATATGTCACGCGCCGCTGAGCGTACGCGTAGCGCGGGCAGCGCACTCGACGATCTGATTGCTAGCTCGGGTGCCCGCCCGAGAGGCGAAGCCGCACCATCTGAAACAGCTCGTCTCGACACACGCAATCGTTGGGCGCTTGCGCTTGCGTTTGCGCTCGCTGGCGTGGGGTTCTCTGGGGTGCTCACCGAGTCCGTTGCGGCTTCGCAGTTGCTCAGCAACAGCAGTCCCTTGGCATTGGCGGTGGTCTGGCCACTTGGTGGTCTCGGCCTGCTGCTCATCGCGTTTGCCCAAATGCGCTACGTCGACCGATTCGCACGACTGGGCGTGGTGCGCTGGGTGTTCCTCATCTGCAGCGCTGCGTTCATCGCCATGCTGGCCCTCGTTGCGCTCGGTGTGTCGCACAAGGTTCCGGCGGCCATTGCGTGGCTCTTGGCCGACCAACTCAACTTCTTGCTGCCCCTCGTGTTGTGGACCCTCGCAGGCGACGTGTTCACCACTGGCCAAGGCGCCACAGTATTTCCGAAGATTTCCCGATGGCTGTTTGGCGGTCAGATCGCTGGCCTTGGTGTTGCCGTGCTCACACCCACGGTGTTCAACCTGAACGATGACTCGCTCATCTGGCTACTCGTGGCGCCACCACTGATCGGAATACTGGTGGCGGTGCTCTTGCCCCGCGCCCTCGCCGGTGCCACCACCGGAGTCGGCCATCAACGCGCACAAAGCGCAAGCGAGTCACTCAAAGACACGGTCAGCTTCATTGGTCAACTTCCCGCCTTTCGTTGGATGTTCTGGGTTGGAGTGTTCGCCATCTTCGGCGGAACAATGGTCGACTTTGGATTCCTGCACCTTGCGACCACGCGTTTCTCCGACGCTGGTTCGCTACAAGCGGTGTACGCCGGCACCTCATTGGTGTGCTTCGTCGCGTGTTGGTTGCTGCAGAACTTCGGATCAACGAAGATCATCAAGAGCCAAGGAATTGCACGAGTCCTTCAATTGCTTCCGATCGGCGCACTGCTCGGCGGAGCCGTTCTTGTTGTCGGCGGCGCTACCACCACGGTCGCACTCGGTTCTCTTGCGCTCGTCGTTTGGCGTATCCCGCGTTGGAGTATCGATGGGTCAGCAAGACAGGCTGCGATGGCAAGTTTGCCCGACGAGCGTCGACTGCGTGTCTCGTTCGCAATCGATATGGGGCCTCTGGCGTTCAGCCTGATCCTCGCTGCTGGTCCCATCGCACTCGCGGTGCAGACGCACAACCTGTGGGTCGCTCCGTCGATTGGTGTCGCGTTCGCGGCCGTTGGTCTCGTACTCAGCCGTAACACTGTTCGCACATGGGACGACACCCAGCTCTCGTATCGTCTCAAGCGCCGTAAGCGACTCGGCTGATCATCGTTGCCTCACGGCGCTGGCCAAGGTCAGCGGGTTCGTTCGGCGCCTACCGCCGAAGCCACCCAGGCGATGTCGGCATCGAAGCGGTAGTGGTCAAGCAAGAACGCTGCGGCCCCGGCCTCTCGCGCTTGGTCTTCAATCGTGGCGGGCTCGATGCCCTCAGGTGGGAGCCAGAGCAGATGAAGGCGGCGCAGTTCTGAGCCTGGGCCTTGCCACCGTGGTGCATTCTTTGGCTCGTAATACTCAATGCCGAGGTCGCGCATACCAATCAGTCTGAAGATCGGAGCACGGGTCCTTGGTGCTTCGCCAACTGCCCCGAGCACCGGTACGTTTCCGCAGTCGTTGGCCAGTTGCTCAATGATCATGCGATACAGCCACGCGAGCGACCGACGCTGTGCGACCTTCAACGCTCCAACCGTTGGGTCGAGGTGTACGAAGTGAACGATGGCAACCCTTCGATGAAGGTTCGAATCGAACACCACGTAGCCAGCGGCCACCCCATCAACCTCGAGCAACCATTGGTGCGATTGCACCTGTGCAGCGCTCGCGCTCGGGCCAGTTCGGTCGCGTAACAGTGGCGTGAAAAAGGGGTATTTCGGAAACTCGGTTTCGTGCAGCGTGATCAACGAAGCAGCGAGTTGGCCTTCGGGATCGCCGATCACGTCGGTGAGCACGATCAACGAGCCGTCGTCGGCGCGTTGTGACAGGGGTGAACCGCGCCCGATGTCGGGCGCGGTTTCGGGCGTGATCATTGGCCTATGGCCGAGGTGGGTTACGCGCCGACGCGTGCAGCGACAGATGCAAGGGTGCGCGACCACGGGTGGTCGGGGCTGGTGATGCTGAACAGGCCACCGGAGGCGTTGGTGACCATGTCTTCGGTGAGTTGCAGCACGCCTGCGACTTCGGCACCGTAGGCACGCGAGACATCTTCGGCGACTGCGGCGAGATCTGCCTGTGACGGAACCTTGTTGACCAGCAACAGCAATTCGGGTACGTCGAGCCGACGAGCGATGTCGACGGTGACGGCAGTTCCCTGAAAGTCTTGCTTGTCGGGGCGCAGGATGAGCAACAGGGTGTCGCTGATCGTGATGGAAAGCAGGGTCTCTTCGTTGAGACCCGGATGCGTGTCGATGACCAAGACGTCGAGGTTCAAGCCTTTGACGAGTGCCCGGAAGCCTTCGTTAAGGAGCTCGACGTCGTAGCCCTGGCGCAGCACCTTGGCGATGTCGGCGGCCTTGATGCTGGCGGGCACGAGGTACAACGTTCCGGTGGTTGCGCCCACCTTCGAGGTGACATCGTGTGCGCACTCGACGATTGGGCAGCCGCCGTAGAGATAGTCGTTGAGCATCTTGCCTTGCATCTCTTCGTCGAAGCCGAAAAGAACATGAATCCCTGGCGATTGCACATCGGTGTCAACTACTGCGACACGCTTTCCGGCAAGAGCGAGTTGCGCCGCGATGTTGGCGCTCGTATTGCTCTTCCCAGTTCCACCACGAAATGAATGGACAGACACGATCTTGGTCAACGGAGGTTCCTCCCGGTAGCTCCCGCAGCGTGCGCTGCTGGATACAATCGTTGGATCTTAGCCGTGGCCAACCGTGCTACGCATATTGGAGGTAGTCGGTGTCGGATCAGTTTTTCAGCCGCGAGGAGATTCTCGGGGGCGGACTGTCACGAATTCGCCGAGCGCGAGCGATTGTCTTCCTCCTCGAACAAGAAGCGCGGCGCATCGGTGATCGCAACGCGGCCCTCGCTTCGGTGTCCCCAGAGGCTGCGGGGCTCTTCTCCGCCATCCTCGATGGCGACCCCGAACTGATGCGCCGATCCCTCCCGGGCGAGGCCGATGCGGCATTTATCGAGTCGTTCCGCAACTCCCGCAGGCGGTCGAAGCCTGCCGCAAGCAGACTCATCGAGAACACTGTTGATTCGTGGAAAGTGCTCCTCCCCGAGGACATGGCGCTGCGAGCCGAGGTGCTGCATCAGATGTCGCTTCGGCATGGCCTGCCGCGCAATCGCAGTCGGCGCATCGCTGCCGAGTTCGGCGTCGGTCAACAAGCGTTCGACGACGCCTATCTCCGCGTTGTTGGAGACCCATCATCCACAGCTTTCGGCCCGGACCTCGGTTGGCTCTCCTCCTTGCGGAAGTCTTCGGCCACGCGCTGATCAATTACAGAAGCCGCCCAGTGTTTTTGGAGCAGACATGAAGTCGTCGTACACAACCATCACTGTCGAGCAGCAAGACGCCGTCCTCGTTGTCACGCTGAACCGACCCGATGTCCTCAATGCTTTCGACCAGACGATGCAAGACGAGTTGCGCAGTGTGTGGCGCGACATGCGTTCGGACAACTCAATCAATGTCGGAGTCATCACTGGCTCTGGCGACCGAGCATTTTGCGTTGGCATCGATCGCAACCAGCCGATGTCGGTGATGGAAGGCACGCTGTTCGGAACCAGCAATGCGTTCATGTACGACGATCCGGGCGACGACCTCGGCCCCAAGTCGTGCGACCTGTGGAAGCCGGTCATCGCTGCCGTCAACGGAATGTGCTGTGGCGGAGGGTTCTATATTCTCGCCGAGGCCGACATCGTGGTGGCTGCCGACCACGCCACCTTCTTCGATCCACACGTCACCTATGGAATGCCTGCGGTGTACGAGCCGATGAAGATGATCAACAGAATGCCGTTTGGCGATCTGCTGCGCATGTCGCTGGTGGGCTCCCGCGAGAAGATCTCCGCCGCAACGGCTCTGCGTATGGGCATGGTCAGCGAAGTCACTGCGTCGGGCGAACTGATGGCCACCACGCTTGAGCTAGCGCAAGCGATTGCCTCGCAGCCCGCAATGGCCGTGCAGGCCACGCTTCGGGCAATCTGGGCAGCGCGAGAACTCGCACCGAGCCAGGCAAAAGGCATGGCCCCGGCGCTCATCGCTCACGGCATGAGTCAGAACCTGTACGCCGAGGGACAGCAAGACTTCGAGAACAAAGTCAGGGTGAAGCCCAAGCTTCGTTAGTGGTCCCTGACCAGCGGTATTCACTTGGCCGGTGTGGCTAATATCAACTGCAATGAATAACGACGAAGTCGGTCTTGAAGCGCGTCAGACCTCTGGCTCAATCACGCTTGATCAATTGTCGAAGCACTACCCGGCGCAGGTTGCGGTTGACCGAATTGATCTCACGATCGCGGGCGGCGAGTTCTTCTCACTGCTGGGCCCATCGGGTTGCGGCAAGACCACAACGCTGCGAATGATCGCCGGTTTCGAAGAGCCCACCAGTGGGCGCGTGCTCATCGACGACGTAGATATCACCCACGTTGGTGCCGACAAGCGTCCGGTCAACACCGTGTTCCAGAGCTATGCATTGTTCCCCCATCTCAGCGTTGCCGACAACGTTGGGTTTGGGTTGCGGTTCACTAAATCGTCAAAGGCCGAGACCGCCAAGCGCGTTGGCGAGGCGCTCGAACTGGTGCGCCTTGGCGAGTTCAGCAAGCGGATGCCACATCAGTTGTCGGGCGGCCAACAGCAGCGCGTTGCGTTGGCTCGAGCACTGGTGTTGCGGCCCAGCGTGTTGTTGCTCGACGAGCCGCTCGGAGCGCTCGATGCGAAGCTTCGCAAGACGTTGCAATCAGAGCTGGTGAGCCTGCAGCGCGACGTGGGCATCACCTTTGTCTACGTAACGCACGATCAAGAAGAAGCGCTCACGATGAGCGATCGGCTCGCAGTGATGGACCATGGCGTCGTTGCGCAACTGGGCACACCGCGCGAGGTCTACGAACGGCCCGAGAACGCGTACGTCGCTGACTTTCTCGGCACCGCCAACCTCATCGATGCGCAAGCAAACGGCGACGGCAGTTGCACGTTGGCAGGTCAGCGAATCGCAGTGGCCGAGTCGCAAACGCTCACGGGTCCGGTCCGTTTGATCGTGCGGCCAGAACGTCTTCGTCTCGTGGGCCCAGGGGCGCAATCGAACCTCGCTGGTTTCGTGAGTCGTGTGGTCTACGTGGGGTCGGTGACCCAGGTCTATGTGGAGCTTGCGTTTGGCGTCACCGTGCAAGCCTTGATCGCCAATGACGGTGACTCAGTGGTGCCCGAGCGCGGATCACTGGTGCAGCTGTGGTGCCCAAGTGATGCGGTGCGGATCCTCGCTCACTGAGCCGATTACCAACTCGCGAGTTCTTTCAAACTGTTCTCGCCAGCGTTGGTATCGCCTTGACGGCGGCGCATCACGCGCATGATTGCGAACACCACAACAAGCGCCAGCATCGACACACTCAGCATGATGGTGGCCAGCGCGTTCAGTGCAGGTGTCGCGCCGCCGCGGACCGACCCGTAGATCTTTACTGGCACGGTCTCGGATCCGGCGCCAGAGGACAGCAGCGACGATGCCACGAAGTCGTCGATAGAGGTTGCAAAGACGAGCACCGCTGACGCAAAGATCGCAGGCGTGAGCAACGGCACGATGACCATTCGCACGGCTTGAAACGGCGACGCGCCAAGATCTCGCGCGGCCTCTTCAAGGTCGGGTCCGATTGAGAGCAATCGTCCTCGAACCACAATGACCACGTAGCTGAGCGAGAAGGTGACATGCCCCACCAACTGCGCGGGCCGGCCCAGATCGAGGAACGTGTAGCTGTTGGTGACCACCAAGAACAACGCGGTTCCGACCACAAGTTCGGGGGTGACTAACGGCAAGAGCAGAATGCCGTTCGCGACTCGTGCGGGTTTGCCGCGCCAACGGGTGAGCCCCAGCGCCAACCCAACGCCAAGCGGAGTAGCCACAAGAATTGTGAGCGCGGCGAGCACGAGGCTGTTGCGTAACGCGCGCAGCAGGCTGTCGTCGTGCCACACCGATGAGAACGGATCGCCCCAATACCAGCGCAGCGAGAATCCCTGCCATGTTGATCGGCTGCGACCCGAGTTGAAGCTGAACAGCACAGCGATTGCAACGGGCAGCATGCTCCACAACACGTACAGAGCCGTGAAGCTTGCAAGCAGTTTGGGTTTGCGCTTCATCGGGTCACCAATTTCTGGGCTCGGTTCACGCTTACGAGGTAGCCGGCCATCACGACGAGCAGAGCCGCCGACAACATCAGCACCAGCGAGGCGCCAACCTGAGGCTGCGTGGTTTGCTGTAGAAAGAACACAATCTGGTTGCCCACCATCTCGGTTCGTGGCGAAGCCGACAACAAGTTGTTGGTGTAGTAGTCGCCCACCATCGGCAACGCGGTGATGACACAGGCGGCCATCAGGCCCTGCCGCGACAGTGGAAGTGTCACTCGCCAAAACGCTTGGCGACCCGTGGCCCCAAGGTCGCGAGCGGCTTCGAGTAATCGCCCGTCAATGCGATCGAGCGTTGCGTATAAGGGCAGGATAAAAAAGGGCACGTAGCCGTAGACCAAGCCCAGCACCACGGTGATCGGTTGGCCGCTGAGCCAGTTGCGATTGCCCGCTGGTAGATGGCTCAGCAGTTGCGCCATCCAGCCCTGCGGCTGCAGCAGATTGACCCACGCCAACATACGCATCAAGTAGCTCACCCAGTAGGGCAGGATCATCAACACGAGTAAGGCAGCGCGCCACTTGCCCGCTTCGCGGCTCACGAAGTAGGCCACCGGGTAGCCCACAACAACGCAGCCGGCCACAGCGATAACGACGTAGACGGCTGTGCGGATAAAGACCGTGCCAAGGTCGCCGCCGATGACTCGGTGCATCACATCGGTGAACAACGTGAAGTCCCAATATCGCGGATTCCACTCGGGCACGGCCGACTGTCGAATGGGATCAACCTGTCCGAACGCAACCGCGGCGACTGAGTAGAACGGCACGATAAAGAACAGGGCCATCCACGCCATACCGGGCGCGGCGAGGCCGAGCCAGAGTGTGTTCAGCGATTGCCGCGAGCGACGTGCCACGGGGTTATGCGCCCGTGCGCAGCGAGCTCCAAGCGTCCTGCCACATCTTGTCGGCGGCCGCTGGAAGGGCCAAGATGCGCTGACCCTTGGTGAAGTCGTCTTGGGTGACGAGTGCGTTGGCGAGGTTCTCGGGAATCGTGCCCTCGGCCACCAACGTCTCAGCTTCGAAACCCTTGAGCGTGCTCTGATAGCCGATGTACGCCTGGTTGATCTTGGCGTTCTCAGGGTCGAGCATGAAGTTGATAAAGGCGTGGGCCAACACTGGATGTTCGGCGCTGCGCATGATGCTCATCGCGTCGTTGTTGATCACTCGCTTGGCGATTGGTGGCACCCAGTACCCGAGCACCGACGAGTCGGTGCCTTCGGGAAGGTAGCCCTGTGCGGCGAGAATGTCGCCACTCCACAACTGGTTGATGGTGGTGGTTCCCTCGGGGATGCTCTGGTAGCCAAGCACGTCGAGACGCGGGTTGCTGGCTTTGAACATCTTGCGAAGTTCGGCCACAGCGGCGTCGATGTCGGTCTGTGATTCGGTGTTGATGTTGTCGATGCCAGCGTGTTGCAAACCGAGAGCCAATGCCTCGCGATACGAGTCGAGTAACCCGGCGACACCGCTGTATTGCGGATCCCACAATGCGTCCCAACCGGAGTCGCCCTCGAGCGGGGCGGCCACGAGGTCTGAGCGAAACCCGATGCCGGTAGAGAACACGGTGTACGGAACGGTGAACTGGCCACCCAGGTCGTAGAACGGATCTCGCACACTGTCCCACAGGTTTTCGTAGTTCGTGAAGTAGCTCTTCTCGAGCGGCTGCACCAGCTGAAGCGCTACGTACTTGGGCAGCAGGTCGATAGCGGTAGACATCAGCAGGTCAACCTTGAACGCACCCGTAGAGATCTTGCTGAGCGCCTCGACATCGTCGCCGAAGGTGCTGAGTTCAACTGTCACGCCGGTCTCTGACTTGAACTTGTCGAGCAGTTCGGGGGCTACGTAGTCGGCGAAGTTGGCGATGCGAAGCGGGCCAGCCTCGTTGCTCAAACCGGCTTTGATCGCAGCGTTGTCTGAAGTGAGTGCAAACTTCACTGGCTTTGCTGGCGACGCGATTTGCAACTCAATCGACGAAGCGCCCTTCGATCGACTCCCGCA
>JBAXER010000084.1:0-11425 GCA_037140375.1 Actinomycetota bacterium | reverse complement strand
GGCGTCGCTATCGTCGGGACTATGCATGTGCCAGTCATCGATCTGCAGCGCTGGTTTGATGGTCACGGTGCTGAGGTCGCTGAGGCAGTGGATCAGGCGTGCCGTTCTGTGGGATTCATGCAGGTTGTCGGCCATGGCATAGAGCCCGATGTCATCGATGCGATGCTCGATGCGGCCGACGAGTTCTTCTCGCTTCCGCTGGTCGAAAAGCTTGCTGCCGTGCCGTCACATCCGGGAGTCAATCGGGGCTACGCGGCGATGGGAACCGAGGCGTTGGCCTACAGCCTTGGTGTGCCGTCGGCCCGACCCGATCTGTTCGAGGCGTTCAACATTGGGCCCGACGCCGTCGATCGCTCTGACCCGTTTTACGCCAAGGACCCGTACGCATTTTTTGCTGACAACGTTTGGCCAGGTGCCCCGGCTCGCTTGCGGCCGGCTCTGAACGCATATTTCGAGCAGGCCAACCGAGTGGCGTTGCAGTTGACCGAAATCTTTGCCGCCGCGCTTGGTCTCGAGTCCGGATGGCTGTCGCCATTCGTTGATCGATCGACAGCCACCATGCGCGTGAATCATTACGAGCGCCGGCCCGGCGATGCGCTCCCCGCTTCCGAGCAAATGCGGATGGGCGCGCACACCGACTACGGCATCGTCACCGTGCTGTACGCCGACCCTGTGCCAGGCCTGCAAATTGTCGGTGCCGATCGACAGTGGCACGATGTCGTGCCGGTAGCGGGCGCGCTGTTGGTGAACCTCGGTGACCTCACCGCGCAATGGACAAATGATCGCTGGAGATCCACGCTGCATCGAGTGGTGCCGCCACCCGCCGATGATTCTGGCGCTGCCCTGCGGCGATCGGTCGCGTTCTTCCTCGACGGAAACTACGACGCCAAGATCGAGTGTCTTACAACGTGCACTACGCCCGACAACCCGCCGCGTTATTCGCCCACTACCGCCGGCGAGCACTTGATGGCCAAGCTGCTTGGTCCGCGAACCTTGACCACAAGCGCTGCTACCGACACCGTTGGCGATCGCCTCGACACGTTGTAACCCGTTCGGGAGTGGGGCGGGTGTTCGCTAAGGTGCCGCATGACTTCAACGAAGAATGTCGAAACGGTTGAGCGTTTTATCCCGGCCCCACCAGCAGCGATTTTCGATCTGCTCGCCGATCCATCACGTCATCGTGACATCGATGGCTCTGGCACCGTGGGCGAGCGCACGGCGGGCTCCGAGCGCATGGCCTTGGGATCACGCTTTCGAGTGAACATGAAGTTTGGCGTGGCCTATTCGATGGAGAGCACCATCATCGAGTTCGTCACCGATCGGCGCATTGCTTGGCAATCACGCTCACCGAACAAGGTGATTTCGTCGTTCGGCGGTGGTCGCATCTGGCGCTACGAACTCGAGCCCGTTGATGGCGGAACTTTGGTTCGCGAGAGCTGGGACATTAGCCAAGAGCGCGGCGCTCGGGTGCTCGTGCGCCGCCTTCGCAAGTCCACTCGCGAAGCGATGATCAAGACGCTCGCTCGCATTGAGGAAATCGTCGCGGGCTGATTTTCTGAGCGCGCTCACGACGAAACGAGAGGTCGTCTCAATCAGTGGTGGCGGCGACGAGTTGTCGTTATTCTTTGGCCATGACCGAAAGCCTCTACCTGTCGGGCAATTACGCACCTGTGGCCGACGAGATCACTGCGGTTGACCTGCCAATCATTGGTCAACTGCCCGCCGAACTCAACGGCCGCTATCTGCGCAATGGGCCGAACCCGCTCACTGCAGTAGACCCCGAGGCCCATCACTGGTTCATCGGAGACGGCATGGTTCACGGTGTGCGGCTCCGTGACGGCAATGCCGAGTGGTACCGCAATCGCTATGTCGGCAGCACTCGTTTGAGCCAGCATCGCGGCCAACCCGACATTGGGGGTCGCAACTGGAACAACAGTGACGTCGGTCCGAACACCAACGTTGGTGGATTCGCCGGCACCACATTCGCCATGGTCGAAGCAGGTGGGTGTCCGGTTGAGCTCACCTACGAACTCGAGACTGTCGCGCGCAATGACTTCTTCGGTACCTTGCCCGGAGCATTCACGGCGCATCCCAAGATCGATGCCGACACGGGCGAGATGCATGCCATGGTCTACGCATTGCCCGAGTGGATGGACCATGTGCAGTACGTGGTTGTTGCTCCTGATGGCAAGGTGCGCCGGGCCGTAGACATACCGCTCGAGCAGACAACGATGCTGCACGACATGTCGCTGACGCAGCGATATGCGGTTGTCTACGACTTTCCGGTCCGTCTCGATTTCGATCTCGCCTTTGCCGGCCGGTTCCCGTTTAGGTGGCAGCCAGGTACCGGTTCTCGCGTTGGATTGTTGCCACGTGAAGGTGACGCCGCTGACATCGTCTGGATCGATGTGCCCGAGTGCTATTCGTTCCACCCCATGAACGCGTACGACACTCCCGAAGGCAATGTGGTCATCGATTTGTGCGTCTACTCAAAGATGTTCGCTGCCGATCTGCTCGGTCCGTTCGGCGACAACATGGCTCGCTTCGAACGCTGGGAGCTCAACGTGGCGCACCGCAGATCCAGCGTCACGGTCATCGATGACACGCCACAAGAGTTTCCTCGGCACCGCGGTCGGCTCACTGGCAAGCCGTATCGCTTTGGCTACTGCGCTTCACCGTCGCCCAGTGATCCAGAGTGGAAGACACTGAAGCACGACATGGTCACCGGCGAGCGGTGGGAGTTCGACCATGGCGTTGGTCGCGGTGCGGGCGAGCCCGTGTTCGTGGGGCGCGAAGGGGCTACCGCCGAAGACGATGGCTGGCTGATCACCTTTGTTCACGACGTTGCTGCAGACACTGCTGAGTTGATCGTGCTCGATGCTCAAGATTTCAGCCGTCCAGCGGTGGCACGGGTGCTGCTCCCGCAGCGAGTGCCATACGGCTTCCACGGCAACTGGGTCAGCGACCGCGCCGTTCCACCAACGCGGTGACGCTGTAGGGCAGGCTGTACGCCGTGCCCCACGTTCTTTCCATAGACCTCGGTACCACTGGGCTCAAGGTCGCCGTGGTTCGCGACGACGGCGTGGTTCTCGGGATTGCGTCGCGCGCGATCACCACGTACTTCGTTCACGATGGCGGCGTCGAGCAAGATGCTCACGAATGGTGGCGTCTCATAGTTGAGGCAACACGCGAGGTACTCGGGCTGACCAACGAGGCGGCGAACGTCGGCACGATTGTGTGCACGAGCCAGTACATGTCGGTGGTGCCTGTGGCGGCTGATGGTCTTCCAGTGGGGCCCGTCATCATGTGGATGGATGGTCGTGCGGCCGAGCGCACGCGTCACCTGCGGCATCGCGAGAACATCATGGTGTGGCTCGAGCGTCACGGGTTAGCTCCGTTCGGCTCCGACGATCTGGCCCACATCGTGTTGCTGCATCACGAGTACCCGCAGGCGTACGAACGTGCTGCTGCATTTGTCGAGCCAGTTGATGCAATCACGGCTCGGCTTGTCGGCGTCGTGACGGCGAATCAGAACACGGCGTTCCCGTTGCTCTTGATTGACAACCGGGCGCACGGCGCCGTGCACTACGACACTGACCTCATCGAGCGCGCCGGTGTTGATCCGCACAAGCTGCCAGCGCTGGTGCCGATGGGCGCTGTTGTAGGCGTGGTGCGTCGCTCTGTTGCCGACGAACTCGGTCTGCGCTCCGATGTCGTGGTGTTGAGCGGTTCGATCGATTCGACCACTTCAGCAGTTGGCACTGGCGCCACCAGACCCGAGCGTTGCGGTGTGGTGATCGGAACGACAGCAGTTGCCGTTTCCCATGTCACGTCGAGTCGCGCCGATCACATGCGTGCACTCATGACCGCGCCCAGTCCGCTCGATTCGCAATACGTGGTGTTGGCCGAGAACGGCGCAGGAGGCAAGGCGCTTGAACACGTTGGCGCACTGCTCGGTATGTCGCCAACCGAACTGCTCGCTGCGGCAGCCCAGGCCACGCACGGGTCCGAGGGCACGATGTTTTTGCCGTGGCTTGTGGGGGCAATGGCGCCGGCTCCCGATGCGGGTGCGCGTGCCGGATTCGTCGGCCTGTCATTGGGAACGACATCAGCCCACATGGCGCGTGCAGTGCTCGAAGGAGTGGCCCTGAACATGGCCACGTTGTTGCTCGCTGTCGAACACTTTGTTGGGTCGCACTTTGATGAGGTCACGTTTGGCGGAGGCGCCGCTGCATCGGCGTTGTGGGCGCAGATAATGGCCGACGCAAGCGGGCGCGTTGTGCGTCGGGTGCATGAACCGCGCGCTACCAATGCGCGCGGCGCTGCGCTACTCGCGCTGCACCAACTTGGCCGAATCGCTGTTGACGATCTGCCATCACTCGTGCCCATCGAATCGATCCACGAACCCGACGTTGCGGCGAGAGCGTTTTATGTCGAGCAGCTCGATCGTCTTGTGGCAGCCCGCGAATTGGGCGCTACTAGATTGAGGCGATGAACATCACCGTCGCGGCCATCCAGATGGCCATGTCTGATTCTGTTGCCCACAACATCGCCACCGCCGAACGATTGGTGCGAGAAGCCGCATCAGGTGGCGCCCAAATCATCGTGATTCCTGAACTGTTTGAGGGTCCGTATTTCTGCATCGACATGCTGCCCGAGCACTTCGCTCGCGCGGTGCCGTTGCAGGGTCATCCCACGGTTGCTCACTTTCAGCGCCTTGCGGCCGAACTCAATGTGGTGTTGCCCGTGAGTATCTACGAGCAGGCCAACAACGCCACGTTCAACACCGTGGTGATGATCGACGCCGACGGGTCGCAGCTTGGCATCTATCGCAAGAGCCACATTCCTGATGGTGTTGGCTATACCGAGAAGTACTACTTCAATCCCGGTGATACCGGATTCAAAGTGTTTGCGACCAAGTACGGGGCCGTGGGCGTGGGCATCTGTTGGGACCAATGGTTCCCCGAGGCTGCGCGCTCGATGGCGTTGCAAGGCGCCGAGATCTTGTTGTACCCAACTGCAATTGGCAGCGAACCGCTCGATCCTCAGTGGGACTCCAGCGGTCATTGGCAGCGGGTGATGCAGGGCCACGCTGGTGCCAACATCACTCCGTTGGTCGCGGCGAACCGCATCGGTCGCGAGGTCGGTCGCGATGGGCATCGCGAGATCACGTTCTATGGCTCGTCGTTCATTGCAGATGCGACTGGAGCCAAGGTGGCTGAGGCTGGGCGCGACGATGAGCGAGTCATCATGGCCACCTTCGACCTCGCGGCAATCCGCTCAATGCGTCATGCGTGGGGGCTCTTTCGTGATCGGCGCCCAGAGCTGTATTCGTCGTTGCTCACGCTCGATGGAAATGTCGGTGAGCGATGACAATGCGCATGCCGGCCGAGTTCAGCGCGCACGAACGTACGGTGTTGTGCTGGCCTACTCGCGGCTCGGTCTATGGCGACTTGATGAGTCAGGCCGAAGACGCTCACGCTCAAGTGGCGCGAGCAATCGTGCAGTACGAACCCGTCTCCATGATTGTGAACCCGGGTCCTTCGGCAACGCGGGCCGCCGAACTGTGCGGTGGCCAGGTCGACATCGTCGAGCTACCGATCAACGATTCGTGGTTCCGCGATAGTGGCCCGATCTATGTGACCGATGGAGCTGGCGCACGCACCGCTACCGCATGGGACTTCAACGGATGGGGCACGAAGTTCTCACCCTTCGATCTCGATGCTCAGGTAGCTACGCGATGGGCCGAGCATGCTGGCCATCCGAGCCGACGCGTGCCGATGGTGTTCGAAGGTGGGTCGCTCACGGTAGATGGCGAGGGCACGCTGGTCACCACGACCCAGTGCCTGATGCATCCAAACCGCAATCCAGATCTCACCAAGTTCGAGATCGAGACGCGCATTTGCGCCGAGCTCGGCGTGTCCACTGTGGTGTGGTTGCCCTATGGATTGGCCGACGACGATGACACCGATGGTCACGTTGACAACGTTGCTGTGTTCGCTCGCCCAGGTCTGCTGGTGATGCAGGGCTGCGATGATCCGGCCGAAGCCGATTGGCTTCGTCTCAATGTGAACGCGCGTTGGGCGCGTGGCTCACACGATGCGGCAGGTCGCCTGTTGCAGGTTGTCGAGATTCCTGTGCTGCCGTTCGTTGAGATCGGTGGCTTCCGGTGTGCCGTGCCCTATGGCAACTACTACGTCGGAAACGGTTTCGTGCTCGTACCCACTGCCAACCATCCAGCCGATGCCGACATGCTGGCGATCATCGGCGAACAGTATCCGGGGCGCGATGTCATCGGTCTCGACGTCGGGCCCATCTTGGCCTATGGCGGCGGCGGTATTCACTGCATCACCCAGCAGGTGCCAGCGGTCTGAGCAGCTGCGTTAGCGACGCGATTCGAGATGGCGCATCAACTGCAACACGCCGACATCGTCGTGCTGTGGGCCGATGATTTGCAGCCCCACAGGCATACCGGCCGGGCTCTTGCCAACGGGCATCGTGCCAGCGGGTGAGCGGGTGAGGTTGAACGGATAGGTGGCGCGTACGAAGTTGACATCGCTGCCGTTCACGTTCACTGGGTCGCAGGCAAGCGTTGGCGTGAGCAGTAGATCGCATGTCGAGAACAGTTCGACAAGGCGAAGGTTGAGGTAGTGACAGGCATCCTCGGCGAGCACCATCTGCTGGGCCGTGATGCCATCGGCCATACCCACATAACTCGCAACCATCGGATCCATTTCGCTGCGATCGTGGTTGCCAACCGAACGCTTGAGATAGCTAGCAACGAGCGTGATCCAGTCCATCACGGGATCGATGTCGAACACAGTTGGTAGTTCGACGATCTCGATTCCGTCGCTCGCTAGTTGCTGCACGGCGACCTCGCAGGCCGCGATCACTGCGGGATCGACATCGGCGTAACCAAGCGTTGGACTCCACGCCACGCGAGTTGGCATGGCGCGTTCGCCAACGGCGCGAGTCCACGGCGTAGCGGGTGTTGGCAACGAGCGCAGGTCGGTTGGCTCGGCGCCGACGATGACATCGAGCACCGCGATCAACTCATCAACCGTGCGCGTGAGTACGCCACGACACGTGAGGTCAAGCCAATCGACCGGCTGCGGGCCGCCGTCGGGCACACGGCCGAGCGAAGGCTTGAAACCAGGCAGGCCACAGGCGGCAGCCGGAATGCGAATTGATCCGCCGCCGTCTGAACCAGTAGCGACGGGCACCATGCCGGTGGCCACGGCAACGGCCGAACCGCCCGAGGATCCACCCGATGTGAGGTCGAGATTGAACGGGTTACGCGTGGCGCCAAACAATGGGTTGTCGGTAACGCCCTTGGCTGCGAGCTCGGGCGTGTTGGTCTTGCCGACCACAATGCAGCCAGCGGCCTTGAGGCGGCGCACAAGCACGGAGTCACCTGTTGCGATTGGAGCATCACGCCAGAGGCGCGAGCCGAACGTGGTGGGATAGCCAACGGTGTCTTCGGTGTCCTTCACGCCAAGCGGTACGCCGGCCAACGGCCCCGCAACACCACCGTTCGCGATGAGATTGTCGAGCGCTGCTGCGTCGGCGAGAGCCCGTTCGCCCTGAACGGCGATGAAGGCGTTGACGCGCGGGTTTTGCGCATCGATCGCGGCAAGCGCCTCGGCCACTACGGCTACGGCAGAGCGTTCGCCGCTGCGAACTTGTTGCGAGGTGGTGATCAGCGAGGAATCAGACATGACTACATCTTGGCGCATGGCGGCCACGACATCTGCTAGCACAGACGAATGGAATTTGGTGCAGTGCTTCCTACAACGGAGATCGGTAACGACACGGGCGCAGTTCGGGACTGGGCCCAAGCTGTCGAGCAGATGGGCTACGACCGCATCATTGCGTACGACCACGTGCTTGGCGCTGTGCATGCCGATCGCGAAGCTCCGCTGTGGGGTCCGTACACAGAGACCGATCCGTTTCGCGAACCGATGGTGCTGTTTGGGTATCTCGCTGGCGTCACAAAGAATGTTGAGTTGATGACCGGCGTGCTCATCTTGCCTCAGCGCCAGACTGCCTTGGTCGCTAAGCAGGCCATCGAGATCGATCTGCTCTCCGATGGTCGATTCGTGCTCGGTGTTGGCACTGGTTGGAACCACGTTGAGTATGAATCTTTGGGCACCGAGTACCGCAACCGCGCGAGGCGGTTCGACGAGCAGATCGAGTTGTTGCGTTTGCTGTGGGGCGCTCCGGTAATCGACTACACGGGCCGTTACCACCGCGTAGATCGCGCCGGCTTATTGCCGGTGCCGCAGCGGCAGATTCCCATCTGGTTCGGTGGCGGATCCGACGCAGCGATGGCTCGCGCAGCGGCAGTGGGCGACGGGTTTTACTTCGGTGCGGCAGGCGGCCGTATCGAGGGTGCACTCGAGCGTTTGCGGGCAATGCTCGTTGAGCGCGGGCGTGACTCGGTCACGTATCCGGTTGGGGCGCAGATTCACACTGGGCGAGGCGCCGAGAAGTGCGCAGCCGAAGCCGCCGGATGGAATTCCGTTGGAGGCACCCACCTGTCGGTGAGCACGATGTCATCGAAGATGCTGGGGGCAACCGATCGGCCGTGCGCGACGGTAGATGAACATCTCGCGCTGCTCGAAGAATCGCTGCAGATGCTGCGCGCCCTGTAGCGAAGGGTTAGCGAACAGAGCGCATCGGTGGGCGCTCGTCGAGGTTCAACGCTTCGCCCACACCGTTGGGGCGCAGCAGCGCGAGGTGTTCGTGGGCGAAGGCTTTGTTGGCGCCAACGCGGGTGAGCAACGTGGCCATCACTTCAGCGGCCTGCACGCCGAGACGATCGAGCGTTTGGTGTCGATGGTGGCGTTCGCCAACGTCGACTTGGGCAATTGCCGCAGCGCCAAAGCGCTCGGCCACATCGGCCAGCATTGCGATCTCTACACCCCAGCCCTGCACGAACGGAATCTGTTCGATGGCAGTGCGGCGTCCGGCGAACTCGCCGCTGAGCGGCTGATGTAAGCCGGTGAGCTCGGGCAGGAACAGGCTGAGCAGTGGGCGGGCCACAAGCTCGGTGGTGCGGCCGCCGCCGCCGAGATCGGTGGGGCGGTGATAGCTGGCCTTCACGAGCGCTACGTCGGTGGTAGTGAGCAACGGCATGAGCAAACGAAGCACCCAGCTTGGCTCGACGCTGGTGACGTCGCCATCGCACCACAAGATGAAGTCTCCGGTACTTGCGGCCACAGTGGCCCACAGGGCGTTGCCCTTGCCGCGCCCTTCGCCGTAGACATCGTTGACCGTATTCACCGACACAACGGTTGCGCCATTGGCGGCCGCGAGGGCAGCCGTGTCGTCGGTTGAGTTGTCGTCGAGCACGATGAGTTCGTCGACCAAGCCGTGGGTATCGACCAGTGTCGTGCGCAACATGCGCACCAGTTCGCCAATGGTGCCAGCCTCGTTTTTGCAGGGGAGACACACGCTGATAGTGCGTGCTCCTTTGGCCGCAAGTGCCTCACTCATGGTGAACGACGATGCATCGAATGTGCGCACAGGACTCACGTCGCTGAGGGTAGATGGACTCACGACCAATAACCTCGCTGAACGTGGAACTGTTTGCTGTGATTAACGCCTCGCCCGACTCGCTGAACACTGACTCGATTGTTTCGGGGGTGGACCAGGCAGTCGCCCGGGCGCGCAAACTGTTGGCCGATGGCGCCGACGGAATCGACCTCGGTGGTCAGGGCAGTACCGACGCGGCAACCGTGGTGGGCTGGGAGACCGAGTGGAAGCGCCTTGAGTTCTTGGTGCCTGCTCTGGCTGCGCTGGGCACTCCGCTGAGCGTCGATACGTGGCGCCCGCAAGTGGCGCGCCGAGCAATCGAGGCTGGCGCCACAGTGCTCAATGCTGCCGATGGCATGCAGACCGACGAGATGTGGGAGGTTGCCGCCGAGTTCGACGTGCCGATTGTGTTGCCGTTCTTGAGTGGCCCGAACCCACGTGAGATGCAGCACGTTCAGGCCGATCCGGTGGACACGCTGATCGAGTTCTTTGAGGCACGGCTCATCGACGCCGATCGGTTCGGGATGCGACATCGCTGCATCATCGATCCGGGTACTGGTTTTGCCCCCAGCAACTGGGCCTGGGAGGACCGCTACGTGTATCAGAAGCGGGTCTACAGCAATCTTGATCAGTTGCGTCGCTGGGATCTGCCGTTGTACATCGCGTTGCCATGGAAAGACACGCCGCAGCATTGGGAGCTGATGGAGATTGTGTTGCGCCAACGGCCCGAATACGGCCGCGTGCATTACCCCGATCAGGTTCGAGCGCTCGAGCGGAAGCTCGGCCTCATCGACTAACGATATGTGACTCACGAGCGATCGATCAGTACAGATCGGCCAGCGGACCGAGCGGCGTGATGTCGTCGGGGGGCAGCGTTGTTTGCCAATTCGCAGGGCACAGTTCGGGGGCGACTTCGGCCAATGGGGTGAGCACAAAACGCCGCTCGCCGTAGCGCGGGTGCGGGATGGTGAGCTCGGGGCTGGAGATGCTGATGTCGCCAAAGAACAACAGGTCGACATCGAGTGTGCGTGGACCCCAATGCACCACACGCTGACGCAAAGCAAGCGACTCGATGCGCTGGCAGCGGCGCAACATCGCGAATGGATCGAGCGATGTTTCGATCGCCACAACCATGTTGAGGTAGGCGCCTTGGTTCTCGGGACCGCCGACTGGGGCGGTCTCAAACACCTGCGACTGACCGATCAAGCTATTGCCGAGTTCTTCGACGGCGAGCTTGAGGTAGGCGACGCGGTCGCCAAGGTTGGTGCCCAACGCGACGATGGCGCGGTGGCTGGTGCGTGCAGGAATCTGAAGGTCGGCGCGAGTGCGACGAATGCGCACGGCGGTGTGCTGCAGATCTTCGGGGATTGGGGGGCGCAGTTTGCGCACGATGACATCGACAGCTTCGACGCGATCGAAAGTGAGCGCGTCTTCGGCGATGCGGTGTACCAATCGCTCGAGCAGTTCGTCTTTCGATTCGCGTGCGATAGCGGCGGCGCGCTGGGCGACCAATCCGTAGTGAGCGGTATCAGCAAGGTCGTCGCTGATGCCAGCGTCGCGAAGGTCGCCTTCGAGGATGATGTCGAACTCAAGTGGCTGGGCGGCCTCGCGTTCGTGCGCCAGAACGCCAACGACGGTCATCACGCGGAGGCCGGTGATTTCGATCTTGTCCATGCGGGGTCCTTCGTGAGCGATGCGGGGTGCCTATTGAACCCGTTTGCGGTGAAATTGATTCCAAACCGACGCACAGAAACTAACGGCCACCGCGACGGGCCCGACGATTGAGTCGCTGCTTGCAGGGTGAAAAGTGTCTCTCAACCGCCCCGACCTGTCTGCATGGGCGCGATTTGGGACAACTGCTGTCCCAAATCGCGCCCATGCAGACAAA
>JBAXER010000083.1:0-11659 GCA_037140375.1 Actinomycetota bacterium | reverse complement strand
ACGAGGGCTGGATAAACGCCTTCCCACGTTAGCGGTCGAGGCGCGAGTTTGTCGAAGGGCCGCGGCGGTTGGTTTCGCCTGCGCGTTTTGAATGCACTACGCGTTCACGTGGCTGAGCGGGCAGAATGGCAGTCCATGGCTGATCCGATTGTCACCGTCTCTGAACTGTTGGCTCCGGCCTTTGCTGCTGTTGGTGGCCCCGGCGTAGATCCAGTGGTGCGACCCAGCGACCGCGCCGACGCGCAGGCCAACGGCGCGTTGGCCATCGCCAAGCAGCTTGGTCAGAATCCTCGTCAGGTTGCCGAAGCCGTGTTGGCTATCGCAAGAGACCTACTGGTCGGCGTGTGCAGCGACATCGAGATTGCCGGCCCCGGCTTTTTGAACCTCACGTTTACGAACGAGTTCTTGGCAGCTCAGCTTGCAACAGCGGCCAACGACAGCCACCTCGGTGTGCGCTCCACGCCGCTGGCCGAGCACATCGTTGTCGACTACTCGCATCCCAACGTGGCCAAAGAGATGCACGTTGGGCATCTACGCACCACGGTCATCGGCGACGCCATCGTGCGCATGCTCACCTTTGTTGGACACCGGGTCACCAAAGAGAATCACATCGGCGATTGGGGCACTCCGTTTGGCATGTTGATCGAGCACATGCTCGACCTCGGCGAAACCGAGGCAGCCAGCGAACTGTCAGTGGGCGACCTTGCTGGTTTCTACAAAGCGGCCCGCGTCAAGTTCGAAGCTGGCGAGGCCTTCGGCGATCGCGCTCGTCAACGCGTGGTGTTGCTGCAAAGCGGCGACGCCGAGACGCTTCGATTGTGGGGCGTGCTCGTGGCCGAGAGCACCCGTTACTTCAACACGGTGTATGCAACGCTTGGCGTGTTGCTCACCGACGCCGATCTGGCACCCGAGAGCATGTACAACCCGATGCTGCCCGGTGTCGTCACCAGGCTTCGCGACGTGGGTCTGCTGCGCGAGAGCGATGGCGCTCAGGTGGTGTTCCCAGCCGGGTACCTCAACCGCGAGGGCGAGCCGTTGCCGCTCATCGTGCAGAACTCGGTGGGCGGATACAACTACGCAACCACCGACCTTGCGTGTGTCATCGATCGTGTCGAGCGACTCAAGGTCGATCGCATGGTCTACGTGGTTGGTGCGCCACAGGCTCAGCATTTGGCGATGGTGTTTGCAGTGTCCGAGATGGCTGGCTGGCTGGCCCCAGGTGTGGCGGTGCACGTGGCGTTCGGCAACGTGCTCGGCGCCGATCGCAAGATGCTCAAGAGCCGCAGCGGCGAGTCGCTGAAGCTCAACGAACTACTCAACGAGGCTCTCGAGCGCGCCGAGGCCGCAGTGGTCGACAAGAACCCCGAACTGCCAGCGGCCGAGCGCACGGCCGTTGCGCATGCAATTGGTATCGGTGCCGTGAAGTACGCCGACCTGTCAACCGATCGCATCAAGGACTACGTGTTCGAGTGGGACCGCATGTTGTCGTTCGACGGCAACACAGCGCCCTACTTGCAATACGCGCATGCGCGTATTTGCAGCATCTTCCGCCGCGCCGATGTTGATCGTGCGTCGGTGCGCAACTCGGTGCCGGTGCTGGCTACTCCGCACGAGCGCGCCCTTGCGCTGCGCCTGCTTGCCTTCGACACTGCTGTTTGGGACACCATCGATCGCTATAGCCCGCATCGCTTGTGCACCTACCTGTTCGATCTGGCCCAAGACTTCACTGGCTTTTACGAGCACTGCCCCGTGCTCAAGGCTGCCGACGAAGCCACCAAGCAGAGCCGCTTGGCGTTGTGCGATGTCACGGCGCGGGTGATGGAAAAGGGCCTCGACCTCCTCGGCATCTCAGCGCCAGATCGGATGTAGATATGACTACCGCAGTCCCCATGGCGTTGCTGTCCGACAATGCAACCATTGGTTCCGATGGCTCGCTGTTCATCGGCGGTTGCTCGGTTTCCGAGCTTGCCGCCACCTACGGCACGCCGTTGTTCGTATACGACGAAGACCACCTGCGCGCCCGCTGTCGCGAGGCCGTGCAGGCGTTTGGCCGACGCAACGTGGTCTACGCGAGCAAGGCGTTTCTCTGCAAGGCGATGGCCTTGCTTGCGTATGAAGAAGGTCTGCTGCTCGACGTGGCTACCGGTGGCGAATTGCACATTGTGTTGGCCGCGGGTGTTCCTGCGTCGGCATGCGTGATGCACGGCAACAACAAGAGCGTTCAAGAGTTGCGCCAGGCGATCACTGCAGGCGTGCATCACATCGTGGTCGACAGTTTCGATGAGATGGATCGACTCGACGCGTTGCATACCGAAGGGTTGCCTTGCCCCGATGTGCTGTTGCGCATCACACCGGGCGTGCACGCGCACACCCACGAGTTCATCGCTACGGGTCAAGACGACAGCAAGTTCGGTTTCAACCTTGGCAACGGCGATGCCGCACGTGCGGTTGATCGCGCTACCAACGCGGCCTCGATGCGTCTCGTCGGGTTGCACTGTCACATCGGCTCAAACGTGTTTGAGGCATCAAGCTTCGCCAAGGCTGCCGAGGTGATGGCCAAGTTCGCCGACCCATTCGGTCTGCCCGAGTTGGTGCTCGGCGGCGGCCTCGGCGTTGCCTACACAAGCGGCGAGGAAGCACCCACCATTGCGCATTGGGGCAACGTCTTGCTCGACGCATGCGCGGCGCTCAATGTGCGCGCTCGCGTGAGCATCGAGCCGGGCCGGTCGATCGTGGCCTCGGCAGCGCTCACCGTGTACACGGTGGGCACGGTGAAGACCATCCCTGGCATCCGCACCTACATCTCGGTCGACGGTGGCATGAGCGACAACCCCCGACCCGTGTTGTACGGCAGTGGTTACGAAGCGTTCTTGCCGCGCGATGTCGCCGCTGAACGTCCGGGGTCGGCGCGTCTCGTGGGCAAGCACTGCGAGAGCGGCGACATCTTGATCTTCGATGCAGCGGTGCCAACCGACATCCGTGTTGGCGACTTGCTTGCTACTCCGGTTACCGGTGCGTACGGGCACAGCATGGGCAGCAATTACAACAAGGTGGCACGTCCCCCAGTGGTGTTCGTCAGCAACGGTCAAGCGCGGCTCGTGATTCGTCGCGAGACCTACGACGATCTACTCGCCTGCGACGTGGGTTAAGGGGAATCTCTGCCCCACGTTGCAATGCTGCAGGCGTTTCTCGCCGAGCTGCTCGATGGTCGCGAACCCTCAATTATTGGTTAATGAACTTCCGAGAGTGCTTGCGTGCGCCTAGCCTGCAGCCGTGGCTATGACCGGCAATCACGTTCGTATTGGTGTGTTGGGTTGCGGCAACGTCGGAGCGGCGTTTGTGCAACTCGTAACCGAACAGGCAGCGGCAATCGAGGCGCGTACTGGCATACGTCTAGAGGTGACTCGTGTTGCCGTTCGCAACGTCTCCCGCGAGCGAGAAGTCGACCTCGCCGCTGGAGTGTTGGTTCGCGATGCTCGAGCCGTGGTCGATGATCCTGAAGTAGATCTCGTGGTCGAGGTCATCGGTGGCATCGAGCCAGCCCGCGAACTCATTGCAGCGGCGCTCGCCGCCGGTAAGCCAGTGGTTACTGCCAACAAAGAACTGCTCGCCAACGTGGGCACCGAGCTGTACGCGGCTGCCGATGCTGCTGGCGTCGATCTGTTGTTTGAGGCCGCCGTCGCAGGTGGCATCCCTATCGTTCGCGCACTGCGCGAAAGCCTTCGCGGTGAGCCGATTCGTCGAGTGCTTGGCATTGTCAACGGCACCACCAACTTCATTCTCACGAAGATGACCGAGCAGGGCGCCGACTATTCGGCCGCCCTGTCTGAGGCCCAGCGGCTTGGTTTCGCCGAGCGTGACCCAACAGCCGATGTCGAAGGCTTCGATGCTGGCGCCAAGGCGGCCATCATCGCCACCATCGCGTTCGGTACCAAGGTCGTTGCCGGCGATGTGTATCACGAGGGAATCAGCGGCGTCACCGCTGGCGACATCGCGATGGCATCGCGTCTCGGTTTCGTGGTCAAGCTGCTTGCCATCTGCGAACAAGATGCAGCCACCGGCGAAGTTTCGGTGCGAGTTCACCCAGCGATGGTGCCCATCCATCATCCGCTCGCCAGCGTGCGCGAGAGCTTCAACGCCGTATTCATCGAGGGCGAAGCCGTTGGCTCGCTGATGTTCTACGGTCGCGGAGCTGGTGGAATGCCCACCGCTTCGGCAGTGCTTGGCGATGTCATCGACGCTGCGGTCAACCTGTCGCAGGGCACGCATGGCTCGCTTGGCTCATTTGGCCGGGCAGTGATCCGCCCGATCGACGAGACCAACAGCGAGTACTTGCTCAGCCTCGACGTTGCCGATCGACCTGGCGTGTTGCATTCGGTCACGGGCGTGTTTGCGCGTAACGACGTGAGCATCCGTGCCGCCGAACAAGAGGGTCTACGCGACGACGCCCGCCTCGTGTTCATCACCCACACGGCCAAAGAGTCGTCGCTGCAGAACTGCGTACGCGAACTGCGCGACCTCGACACGGTCAAGCGGGTCGGCAGTCTCCTGCGCGTCATCGGAGCCTGATTCCTATGCGTTATGTGTCTACCCGTGGCGCTGCGCCCGAACTCGGGTTCTGCGATGTGTTGCTTGCCGGCCTCGCCAACGACGGCGGTCTGTATATGCCCGCCGAGTGGCCGACCCTCCCCGATCTCACCCACGTAACGAGCTACGCCGAAGCCGCCGCTGCAGTGATGGCGCCGTTCGTTGCTGGCGAAATCGATGCCGAGGTGTTCGCCCAGTTGTGCACCGATGCGTACGCCACGTTCCGTCACGACGCTGTAGTGCCACTGGTTCAGATTGGCGCAAACGAATGGTTGCTCGAGCAGTTCCATGGTCCCACGCTTGCCTTCAAAGACGTGGCGTTGCAGTTGGTGGGCCGACTGTTTGATCACGTGCTTGCTCAGCGCGGGCAACGCGTCACCATCGTGGGTGCCACCAGTGGCGACACCGGCAGTGCTGCCATCGACGGCGTGAAATCGTGCAGCAACGTAGACATCGTGATCCTGTACCCGCAGGGACGCACCAGCGATGTGCAACGTAAGCAGATGACCACGGTCGACTCGCCCAACGTGCATACCGTGGCTGTCGAGGGTACGTTCGACGATTGCCAGGATCTCGTGAAGGCAATGTTCAACGACGCAGCGTTCCGCGATCGCATGAACCTGTCGGCAGTGAACAGCATCAACTGGGCGCGTGTCATGGCGCAGATCGTGTACTACGTGACATCAACGCGTTCGCTTGGTGCCACGGCCACCAATCCGACCACCTTCAGCGTGCCCACAGGCAACTTCGGCAACGTGCTCAGCGGCTGGATTGCACGCAAGATGGGTGCTCCGATCGCCGACTTCATCGTGGCCTCAAACTCGAACGACATCCTCACTCGGTTCATCAACGACAACGACATGACCGCCCGCGACGTGGTGCCCACATTGAGCCCATCGATGGACATTCAAGTGTCCTCAAACTTCGAGCGGTTGCTCTTCGAGATGAACGGTCGCGATGGTGGGATAACCGCCGAGCAACTACAGCGGTTCCGCCACAGCGGCTCGCTCAAGGTGGAGCCCGACCAGATGGCCACGTGGATTAGCCCAGTGTTTCGCGCGGCCAAGGTCGACGACGCCAGCATCGTCCATGAGATCCGGCGTGTGTACGAATCCAGCGGGCAGCTCATCGATCCGCACACGGCTACCGGCACGGCCGCGGTGCGCAGCCTCGGTGCGCACCTCGACGGACATCCGGTGGTCACATTGGCAACGGCGCATCCAGCGAAGTTTCCCGATGCAGTGTTTGCCGCGACCGGTGTGCGGCCACCGTTGCCAGCGCATCTCGCCGATCTGCTCGATCGCACCGAGCGCACGAATCTGGTTGCGAACGATCTCGCTGCTGTTCAGACATTTGTCGAGCGGGCCGTTGCCCGCTGACCAATTGCGTGGGGCTCGCGCCCAACTTGGCTAACGCGGCGATCTGGCGCGGTGATCTGGCGCGGTGGTTGCATCTCAGCTGAAGTGATGTGTAAGGTTCGTGTTGCTCGGACTCCCGAGCCGCACTTTCCGATGCGCCCCGCGACCTTTTCGCTGGCGGAACCGTGGCTGTGTGAATCTCTTGTTGCTGTTGGCGGGTCTATCAACGTCGGTTGTGCTTGTGCACGTCTCGCGTCTCGCCCACATAGCCCTTCGTCCCGGTTTGGGACATTTCTTGGAAAGTTGGATCCCGTGGCTGCGGATGCCCTCGAACAGTCAGTGCTCGAATCAAAAGATCGCGAGCAGTTGGTTGCAATTGCCTCGGCGCTTGGTGTGAAGAGCACCTCGCGCGCCAAAAAGGCAGACCTCATTCAGAAAATTCTTGAGCAGACCGGTGCTGTGCCGATGGCCTCAGCGGCACCTGCTCCTGCCGCGGCCCCCGCCGCTGCAGTTGCTGCTGCCGCTCCAAGCGAAGCGTCTGCGCCCGCCACCGATACGCCACGTCCAGCACCTGCGGGCCGCGGGCCTGCGGGTCGCCAAGGTGCCCCTCGCGGCGCTGCTCCAAAGCCAGCACCAGCGGCGGTTGCCGAGATCATGCTCGGTGCCGATGGCGAGCCATTGCCCGACTGGGAAGTTGAGCTCATTCGTCAGGGCTTCAGCACCGAAACTACGGCCGCCGGCGCTGCGCCTGCTGCTGCTGAATCGGCCGATGGCGACGCTGATGGCGAGGGCGAAGAAGGGGCCGAAGGCGCAGAAGGTGATGGGCTCAGCGCCAATCGCCGCCGTCGCCGCCGTCGCAACAAGAATCGTGGCGAAGGCGCCGAGGGCGATCGTCCCGAAGGCCCACGTCCTGATGGTCCTCGCGCCGATGGTCCGCGTGCCGATGGTCCACGCAACGATGGCCCACGAAACGACGGAGAGCGCAACGACGCACAGCGCAACGACGGACAACGCAATGCCGGACAGCGTCAGAATCGCAACGATCGCAACGATCGCAACGCTCGCAATGAGCGCAACGATCGGTATGACCGCAACGATCGCGGCGATCGTTCGGCTGGCGGCGAAGGCACCGAGGGACCAACCTCACTCGAGCCAGTGCAGGTTTCGGGCTATCTCGATCTGCGCGACGAGGGCTATGGCTTCTTGCGTGTGAACGGCTATCTCGCCAGTCGTGACGATGCCTACATTCCGGTGAAGCTCACTCGCCAGTTCGGTCTGCGTAAGGGCGATTTTGTTACCGGCCTCAGCCGTCCAGCTGGTCGTAACGAGAAGAACCCGGCGCTGCTCGAGATCCACACGGTGAACGGCGGCGATCCCGAAAAGGCGCGTACGCGTCCTCGCTTCGAAGACCTCACTCCGTTGTTCCCCGACACGAAGTTGCACCTCGAGAACCCGTCTGATGCAAACAACATGACGGCTCGAATCATCGACCTCATCAGCCCGATTGGCAAGGGCCAGCGCGGCATCATCGTGTCGCCGCCAAAGGCCGGCAAGACCACGATCATGAAGACCATCGCTACCTCGATCGAACGCAACCACCCTGAGTGCAAACTCATCGTGTTGCTCATCGACGAGCGTCCCGAAGAAGTCACCGACATGCGTCGCACCGTGAAGGGCGAAGTCATTGCGAGCACCTTCGACCGTCCGAGCGACGAGCACACTCACGTTGCCGAACTCTGCATCGAGAAGGCCAAGCGCATGGTCGAAAACGGTGACGACGTGGTGATCATTCTCGACGGCATCACACGCCTCAGCCGTGCCTACAACCTGGCTGCGCCAGCCACTGGTCGAATCATGTCGGGCGGTATCGATGCCGGTGCGTTGTACCCACCGAAGAAGTTCTTTGGTGCGGCACGCAACATTGAGGAAGGCGGATCACTCACCATCTTGGCTACGGCTCTCGTCGAGACCAACAGCCGCATGGACGATGCGATCTTCGAAGAGTTCAAGGGCACTGGCAACATGGAGCTGCGCCTCGATCGTCGACTCGCTGAGCGACGCATCTACCCGGCCATCGATGTCGACGCTTCAAGCACTCGTCACGAAGAATTGCTGTTCGACCGCAAGCAGTTGCAGATGGTGTGGAAGCTTCGCCGTGTGTTGTCGGGCCTTGCAGCCGACGGAAACGCGGCACCTGGACTCGAACTGCTCATCGATCGTCTGCGCACATTCCGCACAAACGACGAGTTCTTGGCCGAGATTTCCAAGCAACCCGCGATGTAGCAACACCAAGGTCGGAAATTCCTTTCGGCCGCTATCATTTCTCGTCCGTTCTATTTTGGAGATCGTCATGAAGACCGACATCCACCCCGTTTACGCCGATGTCACCGTGAAGTGCACGTGCGGCAACGTTTTTCTCACGCAGAGCACTCGCACTGGCACGCTTAGCCTTGAATTGTGCAACGAGTGCCACCCGTACTTCACCGGCAAGCAAAAGCTCGTCGATGCTGGTGGCCGCGTCGAGCGCTTCAACAAGCGTTACGGAGCCCGCAAGGGTCAGTAACTCCTTGCAGCGCTGCTGCAGGTTGTGGTTTTGTGCAGATGCCATTCGATCGAGAGATCGAGTGGCATCTGTCGTTTTCGCTGCGCCATTGGTACAGATGGCGTGATGCTGCCAACGCTGCCCATGCTGTCGACGCTTTCGGCTCGTAGTCTGGCGAGGTGACTACGTCGGCCGCTCCTGTAGACCCCACGCGCCGCGCTGCGCTGCTGTCGATCAAGCTCAGAGCATTGGTCAGCGACCATCTTGAGCCCGATGCGTTGCCAAGCGTGGCCGATTCACAAGCGGGTGCGTCGTTTGGACGAGGCGCAGCGTTGATCGTGGGCGACTGTGCATGGGTGCTCCTCGACGAACAGCCCGAGCGCGGTCTGGGTGCGGCGCTGGCGTGGGCAACTCGTCACAGCGATGTGCGTTCCTTGGCGGTCATCGCCGAGGCGTCTACGGGCATCCTGGCCCGTCGTGCGGCGCTGTTCGAGATGCCCATCGCCGTGTGGCAAGCGCAGGGTCGTTCGCTCGTGGCAGCCAACCACGAGCCGTATCCGGTGTCTGACGCCATCGATCCCGCCCATGAAATCTGGCGAGCGGTTATCGAGCAGGGTGGCGCGGAGCCTGTGGTCGAGCATGGCGTGCTTGCCGGAGAAATCCGCGGGCTCGAGGTGTGCCGCGTGGTCACCGATGCCTATTCGGGCGAGGTCCGCCTTGAGGTAGGTGTTGGGGCGCACGACCGCGAATCATTCATGATGCTTCACGGCAATAAGCCAACCGCTGAGGCGCTCGCTGGCGTCGTCGATGCCGTGAGTGGCCATCGTCAAGTCGACGCACCGCTGCATCCGCTCAACCGTTTGGGTGCCGAGCGTTTCTTGCGCTGGTTGGCCATCAACGATCCGTCCCGAGTTGGCGCAGTGAACCTTCGCTCGGCCGATCCGCCCGTGCCGCGGCCCAACTTGAAGGATCCGATCCCATGCGTGGCTGTTGGCGAGACGGCCAATGGCGCGGCGCTTGTGGCGGTGTGCTCGGTGGGCATCGATCTCGATCTCGTGCCCTTTGCGCTCGACGCCCGCGAGATGTTCGGGGCCGATGCTGAGTTGGTCTTGGTCGTTCCCGAGCGCGATGCCTCGCCGGTGACACAGCGGGTTGCCGCGCTGGCCCGAGGGTCAATCTCTGTACTGACTTGGGCCTAGATCGCTGCGAACACTCGGCAGCGACGTAGCCTGCATGCGCTGTGATTGATCGATTGGCTGCCGTAGAAGACGAATACCTCACCGTTGAGGCCGAGCTTTCCGACCCCGCAATTCTCACCGACGGGGCGCTGCTGCGCATCAAGACCACGCGGTACAAAGAACTCACGCCCATCGTTACTTTGATCAGAGCGCTTCGCTCGGTACACGAAGATGCCGATGCAGCCCGCGAACTGCTCACGTTTGCTAGCGCCGACGAGCGTGATGCTCTACGCCAAGATCTCGCTGCATCCGAAGCCGAGGTTGAGCGACTCGAAGCCGAGATTCGTTTGCTGTTGCTGCCTCGCGACCCGAACGATGGCAAGGCTGTCATCGTTGAGATTCGTGGTGCCGAAGGCGGCGAAGAAGCCAACTTGTTTGCTCGTGACCTGTTCGAGATGTACTCGGGCTACGCAACCCAGCAGGGTTGGAGCATCGACGTGTTGTCCACCGATGTCAGCGACCTGGGCGGGTTCAACCAGATCACGTTCATGGTGAAGGGCGACTCTTCGTGGAGCCACCTCAAGTACGAAGGCGGCACGCACCGCGTGCAGCGTGTGCCCGTTACTGAGAGCCAGGGCCGTATTCACACGTCGTCGGCGACGGTGTTGATTTTGGCCGAGGCCGAAGAAGTCGAGATCGACATCGACGAAAAAGATCTGCAGATCGATGTGTACCGCGCCAGCGGTCCCGGCGGCCAGGGCGTGAACACCACCGACTCGGCAGTGCGTATTACGCACAAGCCAACGGGTATTGCCGTGGCGATGCAAGACGAGCGCAGCCAGTTGCAGAACCGGGCGCGGGCGATGACTGTGCTGCGGGCGCGCTTGCTTCAGGCAGCGCAAGACGAAGCCGACGCGAAGGCATCAGCCGAACGCAAGTCGCAGGTTGGCACCGGTGGTCGTGGCGAGAAGATTCGCACCTACAACTACAAAGAGAACCGACTCACCGATCACCGCATCGGGTTCACGATCTATCGGTTGCAAGAAGTGCTCGCGGGCAACCTCACCGATGTCGTTGAGGCGTTGGCCGCCGACGAACGCACTCGTCAACTTGCCAATGGTGATGACTGAGAGCGAACACGTCACGTGGCGTGAGTTGTGGGCGCAGGCCACCACCGCGTTGGGCGATCGCCATCACGCTCGATGGATGTGCGAGGTAGCCAGCGGGTGCGATGGGCCCGAGTTCATGGCCGAGCTTGATGAGCCAGCGATGCACGGCATGGTGGTGCATCTCGACGCAATGCTTGCTCGCCGTGCCGCTGGCGAACCGTTGCAATATGTGCTCGGCCGTTGGCAGTTTCGCCGACTCGACATGATGGTCGATCAGCGAGTGCTTATTCCTCGGCCTGAAACCGAATGGGTATGCGAGACGGCTCTCGGCCTTGCCCGGTCGTTGCTTGCCTCCGAGCGCGCAGCCGAGCGATTGTTGATCGCCGATTTGGGAACAGGCAGCGGGGCTATTGGTCTGTCGATCGCGGCCGAGCTGCCGATCGACTCGGCGTATGTGTGGTTGGCCGATGTGTCAGCCGATGCGGTCGACGTTGCCTCAGCCAATCTCGCGGGCATCGGGCGCAATGCGCAGAGCGTGCGCATCGTGCAGGGCTCGTGGTTTCTTGCGTTGCCCAATGACCTTCGTGGTCGTCTCGATCTTGTTGTGGCGAATCCGCCCTATATCGCTCTTGATGATCCCGATGTCGAAGCCGAGGTGTCACAGTGGGAGCCACACCTCGCGTTGTTCGGTGGCGCCGATGGCCTCCGCGACATTCGCAGCATCGTCGCCGACGCGACCCCGTGGTTGCGACCCGGCGGATACTTGGTGCTTGAGATCGGTGCTGGCCAAGGGGCAGCAGTGCTGGCGCTGCTGAACGAAGCAGGCCTCGCAGATGGCGAGATTCGAAGCGATCTTGCGGGACGCGATCGAATCGCTGTTGCTCG
>JBAXER010000082.1:0-11688 GCA_037140375.1 Actinomycetota bacterium | reverse complement strand
CATCCTCAGCTGTTCAATCCCGGGTTTGTTGAAGACATCAGGTTGGGGGTTGACCAATTGTCTTCAACAAACCGAAAAGGGCGGTGCGGATGGCGGCGGTGACGGCGGCGGGTTGCTCGAGGTGAGCCGAGTGGCCAGCGCCCGCAATGGTCTCGAATGTTGCGTTGGAGCCGATGCTGGCCACCAACCGTTTGCCGAGTTCGGTGAACTTCGCGTCGGAAGCCCCGGCCAGCACCAAGGTTGGTGCCGCAATTGCGATGAGCTGATGCCACATGGGCGATTGCGTGCCGGTGCCCGCATTGCGCAGGCTCGCTGCCAGACCCTCGGCGGTGTTCTCGAGTCGATCGCTGAACCCAGCGGCTTCGTTGCTGAGCGACGCAAACAGGGGCAGCGCCAGCCATGTGCGCAGGAACGCCTCAACGCCTACACGGCCGATGTCGGCGGCCAGCGCTTCGTCGGCGATGCGACGTTGCTCGCGTTCGTTGTTGTCTTCGATGCCTGCCGTAGCTCCAATGAGCACCAACGACTGCACCATTTCTGGATGCGTGAGCGCGAGCTGCAGACACAGCCGGCCGCCCATTGAGTAGCCCACGTATGTGGCCGGGCCGCATGTTTCGGCCAGCAGATCGGCGCCCGCGGCAAGCGACGCGTCGGCGTGGCCAGATTGTCCGTGACCTGGCGCGTCGATCAGTACGACTTCGTATTCGTTGGTGAACTGCGAGGCCACGGGGAGCCATGAGCGACCTGTCTGGGTGAAGCCGTGAACGAATACGAGTCGAGGGCCGTGTCCGACGCGTAATGACGACAGGGGTCCGTGATGGCGCACGAAGCCCGCAGGCTCAGACATCGCACACGTCGTCGACGCAGACCTGCCCATCGGTGAGTTGCGCGGCTTCGGCCTCGGCTTGCAGCTGCTCGGCCTCTTTGACGAGCAGGCGTTCGAGCACACGCTCGAAGACGTCGATGTCTTGCGCGCCCGGCACCGACCACTGGCCGTTGAACACAAACGTCGGGACGGCAGTGATTCCAACGGCGGCAGCCTGTGCGAGGTCTTCCATTACCTCGCCGTGGCCGGCATCGGAGTCGAGGAACGCACGAACTTCGCCAGCGTCAAGCCCGACCTCAGTGGCGCACGCAACGAGCACGTCGGGGTCGCTGATGTTGAGCCCCTCGGTGAAGTAGGCCCGCAGCAGCCGTTCTTTGAGTTCGATCTGATTGCCACGTGACTCGGCGAGCCACAACAAACGGTGCGCCATCAAGGTGTTGGCCCGCAACGCAATGTCCATGTTGAATGTGATGCCATCGGCGGCCGCAACTGAGGTGACCTGACCAATGATCTGCGCAGCTCGTTCGGCGCCGCCAAACTTCTTTGCATAGGCCTCAACCACGGGTTGCACGCGGCCAGGAGCGGCCGACGGGTCGAGCTGATAGGGGCGATAGACGATCTCGATCTTGTCGGCGCCGGGTAAACCCTGCACCCGTTCGACGGCGGTTTCGAATCGGCGTTTGCCGATATAACACCATGGACACACAACGTCAGACCAGATCTCTACGCGCATACATGCCACGATAGATGCGATGTCGCTTGCAACCACGCCTGAACAACCGCTGGACCCCTCGCCGCAGAACACGGCGGCCACATTTTGCGCAACCCTGATCGACGAATGGATCGAGCACGGCGTGTGTCATGCCGTGATTTCTCCGGGCTCGCGGTCTACGCCGATGGCGTTGGCGCTCACGGCGCGCCCAGAGCTCGCAGTGCACGTTGCCCACGACGAACGGGTCGCCTCGTTCATCGCGCTGGGTATTGGGCTGCAGGGCGTCCCGGCGATTCTGCTGTGCACCAGCGGCACGGCTGCGGCGCACTTTCATGCGGCCGTAGTTGAGGCGCACCAGTCGGCAGTTCCAATGATCATCTGCACCGCCGACCGTCCGCCTGAATTGCGCGATGTGGGTGCCGCCCAAACCATCGACCAGACCAAGCTCTATGGCGATGCCGTTCGCTGGTTCCACGATCCGGGTGTTGCCGACAACGCTGCGGCCCACACATGGCGCTCGCTGGCCGCGCACAGCTTCGCGTCGTCCACCGGTGTATGGCCAGGACCGGTGCATCTCAATCTGCCGTTCCGTGAGCCGTTGGTAGGTGTCGCTGCGCCGTTGCCTGCGCGCCGAGCAGCACCAGGACGCAGTGTTTCGTTGTCGAGTTCGGCCGCTGCATCACATGACGCGCTCATCGATTTGGCTGCGCTGCTCAACAGCGGGCGCGGTGTCATCGTGGCCGGGCACGGTTGTGGCGATCCGGCTGCTGTGGCCTCGCTTGCTCAAGCGCTCGGATGGCCAGTGCTCGCCGACTCGCGATCGGGTCTGCGACATTTCAGCGAGGTTGCTGTGGCGGCCGCAGACCAACTGTTGCGTCACGCCGGGTTCGCCTCGCAGCACATCCCCGATGTGGTTCTCCGGCTCGGCGAACCGCCCGCATCGAAGGTACTGAACCAATGGCTCACCGCATCGAACGCCGTGCAGATTCAGATCAGCGCGGCGCCCACATGGGCCGACCCTGATGCAGCAATCTCTCACCGACTCACTGCCGATGTGGCTCAGGTCTGTCGCTCGTTGGTCGCACTTGGCCTTGCGCGCGTAGTTGATGCGCAGTGGCTCACGGACTGGACAACAGCCGAGGCCCACGCGCAGCAAGCCATCACGACGGCGCTCGACAACGGCCCAACGGCGGCATTGACCGAGCCGTTGGTGGCTCGCTCTATCGGCGCCTCGCTACCCGCGAACGCTCATCTTGTGGTGTCGTCATCAATGCCCATTCGTGATGTCGAGTGGTTCGGAGAGATCACCGAGGGCGTCACCGTTCACTGCAATCGCGGCGCCAACGGAATTGATGGAGTTGTTGCAACTGCAATTGGTGTGGCCGTGGCCACGGGCGCGCCCACAGCATTGCTGATTGGCGATGTGGCGTTTGTGCACGACAGTTCAGCGCTGATCGCGCTGATGTCGCGTCGCAACGCCGACCTGCGCATCGTTGTTGTCGACAACGACGGCGGCGGCATCTTCAGCTTCTTGCCGCAGGCGTCGGCACTGGCAAGTGAGCGTTTCGAGCAACTCTTCGGTACACCGCACGGCACAGATCTCGTGGCGCTCTCGGCAGCTCATTCAATTCCGGCGGCCACTGTGCATACGTTGGCCGAACTGCGTGCAGCCCTTGCGGTGAATGGGCCGCAGGTGATTCGCGTGCACAGCACGCGTGACGCAAACGTGGCGGTGCATCAACTCGTGAGCGAAGCGGTGTCTGCCGCCATCGACCTTATGGCCTGATGATTGCCGACAGCATCGCCTGAAACTTCGCTTGTGTTTCGGCGAGTTCGGCGAGTGGTTCGCTGTCGGCAACGATGCCTCCGCCAGCAAACAAGCGCGCCTGACGTCGGTCTTGGGAGAACTCGGCGCAACGAATGGCCACGGCCCATGTGCCGTTGCCGCGTGCATCGACCCAACCCACGGCGCCTCCGTAGCGGCCGCGGCGAAAGCCTTCGACGCGCTCAATGAGATCGAGCGCCGCGTGCTGTGGGTGACCACCAAGCGCTGGCGTTGGAGACAACGCTTTGGCCAAGGTGACGACGTCGGGGCTGGGCTGCGAGAGTTGGCCCTGCATGCGCGTGCCGAGATGTTGCACGTTGGCGACGGCCACGATGGATGGCTCGGGTTCCCAATCGAGATAGCTGGCCCACGGCAACAACGTGTCGTGCACGACATCGATGACGACCCGATGCTCGATCTGGTTCTTGGGGCTGGCGAGGAGTTCGGCGGCCAGACGCGCGTCGGTTGCCGGGTCGCCGGTGCGCGGCGTAGTGCCAGCCAAAGGATGCGACGAAACCGTTGCGCCATCAAGCGCAATGAGCAGTTCGGGCGAGGCTCCGAGGAATCCGTCGATGGAGTAGCGATAGCTCGAGCCGAAGCTGGCGCGGAGTCGCAGCAGCACAGCGTGCACGTTGATTGGCTCGCTTGAGCTGACCACGATGTCGCGGGCGATGACCGCTTTGTCGAGTTGTCCAGCGCGCACCGCGTCGCGCGCGGCGGCGACAGCAGTCAGATAGGTGGCGATGTCTACGCCTGGCCGAACGCTGAAGTCGGCAGCAGTTGGTGATGGGCGAAGAGCGGGGGAGGGGACCTCGGCGTCGTCGATGATAGTGATCCAGCGTTGTCCGTCGACTCCCTTGCCGATGGTGACGGCGGGAACGATGAGCTTTGCAGAAGCGCCAGGTTTGAACGGCAGTACGCCCATGGCGACGGGACCGCACCCGGCCACACCGACGGAGTCGTGGTAATCAATTGCAGCCAGAAACTCGATCGCAGAGTCGGCTTCGATGCGGGCTGCTACTCCACGGCCGGCCAGACCGACGCCGTCGCGCACAAAGAGAAAACCATCTTCGCCGGCGAAATCATTGAGATCGATGTCTTCGTCGAGGACCCGGGTGACGGCGCGCATGTGCGTTGCTTACGACCGCGTGCCCAGTAACAGCTGAGTGATTCCGCCGCTGAGCAGTTGATGCGAGCCATCGGCGAACCCGGCAGCGACGAGGGCCTTGACCATCTCGTTGGCTGGCGGCAGGTACGCCACGCTCTTGGGCAGATAGCGGTAGGCGGCCTTGTCGCTGAGCAGCCCACCGATCTTGGGAACCACCTTGCCGAAGTAGATGCCATGCCCGAACCGCACGAGCCGGTTCTTGGGGATGCCTACATCGAGCAGCGCAATGCGTCCGCCGGGACGAACGACGCGGCCGAGTTCGTTGAAGAACGCTGGCAGGTCGACCAGGTTGCGCAATGCGAATCCGCAAGTGACACCGTCGACGCTGGCATCGGGGAACGGCATCCGCAAAATGTCGGCTTGGGTTCGTGGAGCGCCGCTGCGGTCTGCGGCCAACATGCCAAAGCTGAGGTCGACAGACAGTGGCTTGTAGCCGGCTTTAGCGAGGTCGATACACAGATCGCCCGTGCCGCTGGCGAGGTCGAGCACACGGCTGCCGGCTGGGAGCGCCAGCAGGCGCACGGCTTTGCGGCGCCAGCGAACGTCGAGCCGAAACGTCATGATGCGGTTGACCATGTCGTAGCGGCCGGCAATGGAGTCGAACATTTGGCGAACGGCAACAACCTTGTCGTCGCCCTCGGGCAGTGCATCTGTATCCCACGTGGATTTCGTCATCGTGTGCAGGTTACGACCGAACGAGTGGCGCAGCATGCGCTCAAGCCGCAAGACTCTGCGAGATTCGTTTGCGGCGACGTGCCGCGACTGTGCCATGGAGGCCCTTCATGATCGACTTTACGTTCCCACCAGAGGTGGAAGAGATCCGCATGAAGGTGCGTCAGTTCATGGACGAAGTCGTTCGTCCTCGCTGGGATGCCACCGATCAAGAAGACCGCGCCGAGGTCGTCAAGACCATTGGCAAGCTGCGTTACAAGGCCAAAGAAGAGTGGGGCCTGTGGCTGCCGCACATGCCCAAAGAGTGGGGCGGTATGGGCCTTGGGCCTACAGCGATGGCGGCCGTGTCTGCTGAGGCCGGCAAGGTGGGCATCGGCCCATTCGTGCTCAACGCTCAGGCTCCCGACGAAGGCAACCAGCACACGCTCGAGCATTGGGGCACCGACGAGCAAAAAGAGAAGTACCTGCGCCCGTTGTGCGAGGGCACCACGCGGAGCTGCTTCGCGATGACCGAGCCCGAAGTGGCCGGTAGCGACCCCACGCTGATCAAGACCTTCGCCTACCGCGACGGTGACGAGTGGGTCATCAACGGCCACAAGTGGTTCATCAGCGGCGCGCGTGGCGCCAAGTTCGCGTTGCTCGTTGCTCGCACCGAAGAGGATCCAGACATTCCTCAGGCGGCCAATAGCTGCTTCATCGTCGACCTGCCATCGCCAGGCTGGACCGTGGTGCGCGACGTGCACACGATGAGCGGCGGCCATAACCACTGCGAGATCCTTATCGAAGATCTGCGCGTGCCCGCAGCCAACATGCTTGGCGGCCAGGGCCAGGGCCACCTGCTCGGCCAATTCCGTCTTGGGCCAGCTCGTTTGGCGCACTGCATGCGTTGGCTTGGCCAGGCCGAGATGGCACTCGACTTGATGGTGAAGCGCTCCATGGAGCGGTACAGCCACGGGTCGTATCTCGCCGAGAAGCAGGGAATCCAGTGGCTCATTGCCGACTCGGCCATGGAGCTCTACCAGAGCAAGTTGATGGTCTTGCACGCCGCGTACAAGATCGAAAACAAGATGGACTTCACCAGCGAGGTCTCGATGGCCAAGCACTTCGTGGCGAACAGCCTGTGGCGCATCATCGACCGTGCCGTTCAGGTGCATGGTGCACTCGGTTACTCCACCGACACGCCGCTTGCGGGCATGCTTATGCAAGCCCGCTGGAGCCGTTTCGCTGATGGCGCCGACGAGATTCACCAGATGCGTATTGCCCAGCGCACGATTGCTGCGTGGAACGACTTTGGCAGCACCAAGAAGGCCACCGGCGACTTGCCGCTCTGAGTGTGCCGAGCGCGTAGCGGTGCGTCTAGCGCGCCGCTACGGGCGCTTTGGTGAACTGCATTGCTCCGTCATCAAGCGGTGACTTCAAGAACATGGCCTTGTCGCGCCCATAATTCTGCGGGTTGACCCATGGCTCGCGGTCGCCCTGCTTGGGGAAGCGGTGCATCTCGCGCTGCATGTAGCCAGCGGTAAAGTTGTCGATCCATGGACGCTGGGGCATCGACGCGTCGTCGGGGCGCAGACGCGGCGTGCATTGCGTGCTGTTAGTGGTGCGCATGTGGTTGAGTAGGCGGGTCACGTATTCGCAGATGAGGTCGGAGCGCAGCGTCCACGATGCGTTGATGTAACCAAACGACGATGCGAGGTTGGGGATACCGCTGTACGCGAATCCCTTGTAGGTCCACGTGGACGCAAAGTCGACTGGTTCGCCGTCGACCACGAAGCTCATCTCGCCAAGGGTGACCATACGCAGGCCGGTAGCGGTGACGATGATGTCTGCGTCGAGGTGCTCGCCCGATTTGAGTTGGATGCCGGTTTCGGTGAACGACTCGATTTCGTCGGTCACCACCGAGGCCTTGCCGGAGTTGATTGCGGTGAAGAGGTCGCCGTTCGGTACGAGGCACATCCGCTGATCCCAAGGGTTGTAGCTGGGGGTGAAGTGCTTCGCCACGTCGTAGTCAGGGCCGAGTTGTTTGGTGACCATGTCGAGCAGGGCGGTCTTCACCTTGTCGGGCTGCTCACGAGTGCGCTTGTAAATGATCTGCTGCAACTTGGTGTTCTTCAAGCGGGTGAGCCTGTAGGCGAGTCGGGCGGGCAGCACTTTGCGGAGCGTGTTGGCGATGGGGTCGGTGTCTGGCCGGGCAACCACGTAGGTGGGTGAGCGCTGCAGCATGGTCACGTGTGCAGCGGTGTCGGCCATTGCGGGGATCAGGGTCATCGCTGTTGCGCCAGAGCCAATGACGACCACGCGCTTGTCGCGGTAGTCGAGGTTGTCTGGCCACGCTTGGGGATGGATGACTTGTCCGGTGAACCGTTCGCGGCCGGCGAACTCGGGGGTGTAGCCGCTGGCGTAGCTGTAATAGCCCGAGCACATGAACAGGTAGCCGCACGTGTAGGTAAGCGTCTCGGTGGTGTTGGTGGTTGCGTCGGTGCGAGTGGCGGTGACGGTCCATGTCGACTCGGCGGTGGACCATTCGGCGTTGGTGATGCGATGGTTGAAGCGGATGTGCTTGTCGATGCCGAACTCGCGCACTGTGTCGCGCAAGTACTGCAGGATCGATGGCCCATCGGCGATTGATTTGGCGTCGGTCCACGGCTTGAAGCTGAAGCCAAGCGTGTGCATGTCGCTGTCTGAGCGAACGCCCGGGTAGCGGAACAGGTCCCACGTGCCGCCGATGTCGCTGCGGCCTTCGAGAATCACGTAGCTGCGATCGGGGCACTTGTCTTGTAGGTGGTATCCCGCTCCAATGCCGGACAGGCCAGCGCCGACTACAACCACATCAAAGTGTTCTACTGTCATTGCTTGTCCCTTGCAGATCGTGTCGGTCGCGCCGATCTTACGTTGTGCTCTGCGCGACCGTGACTTTGGCCCAGCGGTAATCTGCTTTGCCGCTTGGCGAGCGTTCGATGTGGTTCACGAAGACAAAGTCCTTGGGCAGCTTGTACCGGGCAATGTGGTTGGCGGCTTCGGCCAGCAGGTCTGTCGCTGAGACGTCGTAACCCTCGCGAATGCGCACGACTGCGACGACTTCGTTGCCCCAGCGGTCGCTTGGCCTGCCGGCAACAAGACAGTCGTAGACGCCGGCGTGGGCCTTGATCGCGGCCTCAACTTCTTCGGCGAAGATCTTTTCGCCGCCGCTGTTGATGGTGACGCTGTCGCGGCCGTGCAACTCGATGGTGCTGTCGGCGCGGAGCCTGGCTCGGTCGCCGGGTATTGCGTAGCGAACACCGTTGATCACTGGGTAGGTGCGGGCGGTCTTTGCTTCGTCGCCGAGGTAGCCCAGCGCGAGGCGACCACTCTTGGCGAGCCAGCCGAGTTCGTCTTCGCCGGGGGCGAGTTCGCGATCGAGATCGGCCGAGAGCACATGGTTGCCTGGCGACATGGGGAACGTGCCGGTGGACGCGCTGGCGCCGGCGGACACGTGCGAGAGCTGGCCGCCCGCTTCTGATGAGCCGAGGCCGTCGACGATCATCAGCGTGGGAAGGTGGCGCAGGAACTCAGCTTTGAGATTTGCCGAAAGGGGCGCGCCGCCGGAGAGCACGACTGTGAGGCTTGAGAGGTCGTAGGTGCCCCGGTCGAGTTCGTCGAGTAGCGGGCGGGCGAATGCGTCACCGACGATGAGTAAGAAGTTGAGGCGCTCGCGTTCGATCAGGCTCCAGATATCGACCGGATCGAGTCGGTCGGGGGAGTCCTGCACGAACACTGTGCCGCCGGTGTGCCATGTGCGAAAGCTCATCCAGTGGCCGGCGCCGTGCATGAATGGTGGGGCGAGTAGAGCGCGTAGTTCGCCGACTGCTTGGGTGGCGAACTCGTCAAGCGTGGTGGCTGACACCGGTCCGCCAAAGCATTCGACGACTGCGTCGCCGCCGCGCCACAACACGCCCTTGGGCATACCGGTGGTGCCGCCGGTGTAGAGGATGTAGAGGTCGTCGCCGCTCAGGGTGAGAGGTGGCTTTGCGTTCGATGATTGGGCGAGGGCGTCTTCGTACCAGACGGCGCCGGGGAGCAGTTCGTTGCCTGAGTTGTCGGGAACCTGCAGGATGACGCGAACCGAGGGGACGTCGTTGAGTACCTCAGCGAGCGTTGGTGCGAATTGCGAGTGCACCACCACTGCGGTGGCGCCCGAGTCGTTGAGCAGGTAGCGCAACTCTTCGGCGACGTAGCGGTAGTTCACGTTGAGCGGGGCGACGCGGGCCTTGAAGGCACCCAACATCGACTCCAAGTATTCGTTGCCGTTATGCAGGTAGATGGCGAGGTGATCCTGGCCGCTTTGCGATCCGGTCAGCTCGGCTCGCTCGGTGTGACAGCCGAGTTGTTGCGAATGCAAATAGTTGGCGAGTCGTCGTGTTCGGTCGGTGACGTCGGCCCATGTGAGGCGTCGATCACGAAAGACCAAACAGAGTTCGGTGGAGCGAGTGGCGGCGATTGCTTCGTGAACATCGCCCATGTTGAAGTCGACATGGCTGGAACTCATGGGTTGGCAAGTTAGGTGGAGTTTGGGTCTCGCCACGAATTTGCCGGTGGCGTTTCCGAGAAGTTTGCGCGCCTAACGTGGGCTCATGAGTGATGTCACGTTTGGTGTGTTCATGCCGCAGGGCTGGAAGATGGAACTGTCCACGATCGATGGCGCCGAGGCGAAGTGGAATCGGGCCGTCGAGATTGCGATGTTGGCCGAAGAACTGGGCTACGACTCGATCTGGCTCTACGACCATTTCCACAATGTGCCGGTGCCTGCGCACGAAGCAGTGTTCGAGTGTTGGACCACGATGGCGGCTATTAGCCAGCGCACGAGCCGCGTGCGTCTCGGGCAGATGGTTGGGTGCAACAGCTATCGCTCGCCAGGCCTGCTGGCCAAGATCACGTCGACGATTGATGTCATTTCGGGTGGACGACTCGATTGGGGAATTGGTGCCGGATGGTATGAGCACGAGTACCGCGGCTACGGATACGACTTCCCGTCGCCCAAGGATCGCATCGGCATGCTGCGCGAGAGCGTTGAGATTGTGAAGTCGATGTGGTCGCAGGCCGAGACCACATACGACGGCAAGTACTACAAGCTGCATCGGGCGCAGTGCGATCCCAAGCCGTTGCAGAAGCCGAACCCACCGATTCTCATTGGTGGCGGGGGGGAGCAGCTCACGCTGCGGGTCGTTGCCCAACATGCCGATGCGAGTAACTGGGGTGGCAAGCCCGACGAGTGGGCGCGTAAGCGAGAGATCCTCAAGGGTCATTGCGCTGCTGTGGGGCGCGACGAAGCGACGATTCGCAAGACCTGGTCGCCCGAGGTGTTTATCCGCGAGACAGAGGCCGAGATTGTGGCCGCAGGCAGCCGCAGTTTTATCGGCGAACCGTTCGAGTCGTGGCGAGACGGAAACCTGGTCGGTACTCCCGAGCAGGTCAGTGAGAAGGTGGCCGCCTATATCGAGTTGGGTTGCAGCGGGTTTATCCCGTGGTGCAGCGACTATCCCGAGACGACATCGATGGAGCTGTTCGCTACTCAGGTGATGCCGAACTTCCGCTGAGTCGGCCAATTGGTTATTGGACTGGCCTAGGCCGCGGCCAGGAGCTCAAACAAGACTTGTTCAGCTGACTTGGTGCGTTGGCGCCGAGTTCGGCTCGTCTCGACCGCTGCCCGATCGAGCAGGGCCCGCAATGCGGCGAGGTCTGCCGATGGTCGCACGGCCCGCGCTGATGGCCTCAGGTTTTCAACCCGTTTACAGGTGAGGCACGACTCGGGTGAGGTCCGATGAAAGTTTCGAGCCACTGGGCGCGCCATCAAGCCGCACAGCGTGAGCCGGCGCTCTCCGAGCTCGGCGATGCCGGATGGACGCATTGCGTGCTTTCGGCCGTACAAGGTGCGGATCTCACCACGTTCGTAGCCCGGGTAGTGATTGGGTAAGTGGCTCAGCGGGCCGTTGTCGGACATGATCAGGCGGTCTGGCGGAGGAAGCACGGCGAGGCCGCGACGGCGCTCGTAGGCCCGCTGACGGCAGCTCGTGCGGCAATAGATCCGTGGCCTGCCGGGCCGAAACTCTGCAGGGAACTCCGTGGTGCACCAAGCGCACGATCGTGATGAGACTCGATTGCGAATTCCGACAATGTCCATTGCCCCGTTGTACCGAATGCCTGTCACACAGTTCTGCCGGGACGCGGCGCTGCCACTTCTTGCGCCCCTACCTAACTGCGTTGCTCCCCTTCACCCAATCTCCACGTGATGAAATGAGGGCGGAGGCCGACCCGAAGGTTTCGTCACGTGGAGATTCGTCGAGGGTCGGCAAACCAAGGTGTGACTGACCCAAGGGTTTCGTCACGTGGACATTCGGTGAAGGACTGCGAACGCGACGGGTGGGTCGGCGGGAACCGTTGGCAATGGCCGGATGGGCTCTCCGGCGATCAAGTCCGGAGCAGCGCTCGATCAGGCCTCGATCAGGCCT
>JBAXER010000081.1:0-11931 GCA_037140375.1 Actinomycetota bacterium | reverse complement strand
GCGTCAGCTGACAAACGTGGTGCCGACATCTCGAACGATGAATACGACAGGCCGTGTCCGAATGCGAATGACACGGGCAGGTGACGTGCTTCGTACCAGCGATAGCCCATCAGCACGCCTTCGCCATAACGGATCTGCCCGTGCTCGCCGGGGAAGTTGCCGAACGACGGCGTGTGCTCGATGCGCTGCGGAAAGGTTGTTGGCAGCCGACCTGATGGGTCGGTGTCGCCGAACAGCACCTCGACCAGTGCGTGCGCCATCTCTTGGCCACCGAACCATGCTTGTAATACCGCGGGCGCGCTGTCGGCCCAGTCGGTTGTGACGGGAGCGCCGGCATTGACAACCACTGCGGTGTTCGCGTTTGCGGCTGACACTCGCCGAATGAGTTCGGCTTGGGTGCCGGGCAGGTCGAGCGAGTCGCGATCGTGGCCCTCAGTTTCCCAATCGTTGTTGGTACCCACGATGACGATGACAGCGTCGGCGCCAGCAGCAGCGGCAACTGCTCGATCCATCATGTCGGCCGCGGGCAGTGGCTTGCAGCCGAGCTCGAAACCGTGCATCCATGCCCGACCGGTGGATGCGAACTCGACGTCGATCACATAGGGCTGACCCTCGTGCAGGTCGAGTTCGGCTGTGAGCTCTTTGCGACCCATACCGAAGTAGGCGTCGCCGCGCGGTGTGGGGTGGGTGATGCCGTCGAAGATGACCTTGCCGTCGAAGGACAAACATGCGCTACCAAGTTCCATCATGCTGATGGTGTGCGGGCCCGACTGCGTTGGTGTGTATGTGGCAGTGGCGCGGAACGACATTGGGCCGCGCGGCAAGCCGGGGTCAAGGCCAGGCAGCAACAACACCTTGCCATCGGCCGCTGTGGTGCGGTGTACGACGTCGCCCTCACAGCCAGTGCCGGTGAATACCTCGATGTCGAATCCGCCACCGTTTGCGGTTTCGAGGAAGTGGGCGGCGAGTGGTGCGATGGTGCGATCGATATCGCAGCCGGGTTCGTGGATGATGGTCACCTGATCGCCGAGGCGTTCTTGCAGTGCCTCGAGTGGGGTGACGCGGTAGTGCGGTTGCAGCGACGCAGAGCCGCCGCCCATGATTCGGGCGCTCTTGGCGTTGGGTCCAATGACTGCAAGGGTGCGCACGTTGGCAATCTGCAATGGCAGCACGCCGTTGTTCTTGAGGAGCACCATCGACTCGGTGGCGGCCTGTCGGGTGAGTTCGCGGTGCTCGGCGCGATCGACAGCAACGGCCGAGCGGGGCTCGTCGTCGAGGGCGCCGATTCGGTCGAACACCGACAACAAGCGTTGCGCTGCGCCATCGAGCAATGTCTCATCGACGAGTCCTTCTCGCACCGCATCGCCAAGCTTGCGGCCGTAGAACCGAGCGGGTCCGGGCATCTCAAGATCGAGCCCTGCGTCGGCTGCGCCGGCGGCGGTGCCACCAGCGAACCAGTCGGTAATGACGAAACCGTCGAAGCCCCATTCGCCGCGCAAGATGTCGTGCAGCAGCTCGCGGTTCTCTGAGTTGTAGATGCCGTTGAGTCGGTTATACGACGTCATGATTCCCAACGAGCCACCTTCGCGTACAGCGAGCTCGAAGGGCAGCAGGTAGAGCTCGCGCAACGTGCGTTCGTCGATGACACTGTCGATGGTCATCCGCTCGAACTCGGCTTCGTTGCCAGCGAAGTGCTTCACCGTGGTGGCCACACCTTGCGACTGAACGCCACGGATGAACGCGGCAGCGAGTTTGCCGGCAAGCAATGGATCCTCGGAGTATGACTCGAAGTTGCGGCCAGCGAGAGGGCTGCGATGCAGGTTCACGGTGGGGGCCAACAACACCCGGCATGCCTTGGTTCGGGTCTGGTCGCCGAGCGCCTCGCCCAACTGTTCAAGGAGCGCCGGGTTCCACGTGGCGCCGAGTGCGGCACCGCATGGGATGTTGAGCGAGCTGCTCTGCTCGCCGAAGCCATCGATCAGCGGACCGCGCGCTCCGGCAGGGCCGTCGCACACGAACACCTCGGGAATGCCAACACGCGGTACAGCAGCCGTAGACCATGTGCTCGCGCCAGCGGTAAGCGAGGCCTTCTCTTCGATGGTCATTGAGGCGACAAGCGCGACGATGTCGCGGCTCACGTGCGGATCCCAGAGGTGCGATGCATGGGTCACAACCTAGTCGCGCACCTCATTCGGGCGTCGTGGCGCACGTCGATGCAGTTAGCCTCACACCCGCAACACTCAAGGAAACCTCTCATGACGATCTCGCTAGGCATCGATACCGGCGGCACGTACACCGACGCTGTGCTCTTCGACGACGCGAATGGTGTCATTGCGAAAGCCAAGGCGCTCACCACGCGCCACGACCTCGCGCTCGGCATTGCCTCAGCCGTGGGCGCTGTGCTGGCTAACGCCCAGGTGCCTTCCGCCGACATCGCGTTGGTGTCGCTCTCCACCACGTTGGCTACCAATGCACTGGTCGAAGGTCGCGGTGGTCGTGTCGCGCTCGTGTTCATTGGTTTCGACGCTGGCGATGAAGAACGCGCCGGGCTGACCCAGGCCCTGCACGGCGATCCGTTGATCCGTATTTCTGGCGGCCACAACCCACACGGCGATTCGCTGGCTCTGCTCGACATGGCCGCACTCGAGCGCGAGGTCGCTGCGATTGCTCGCACGGTCACGGGCTTCGCAGTAACAGCACAGTTCGCCACTCGTAACCCGGCGCACGAGATCGCTGCACGCGATTTCATTGTTGCGGCCACCGGTCTGCCAGTCACCTGCGGTCACGAGTTGTCGGCCAAGCTCGATGGGCCGCGCCGGGCGCTGACGAGCGTGCTGAATGCCCGCTTGATCGGACTCATCTCGGGGCTCATTGCAGCGGCGCAGGGCATCATGGCGCAGCATCAGATTGATGCACCGTTGATGGTGGTGCGCGGCGACGGCGCGCTGATGTCTGCGGCGGTTGCCAAGACACGACCGATCGAGACGATTCTCTCGGGTCCAGCGGCCAGTCTGATCGGTGCTTCGTATCTCACGCATCTGCCCGATGCGATCATCTCTGACATCGGTGGCACCACAACCGATGTTGCCATGCTCGAACGCGGCGTGCCGCGTCTCGACGAACGCGGCGCAACGGTTGGCGGATTTCGCACCATGGTCGAAGCAGTTGCGATGACCACCGTGGGTCTTGGAGGCGACAGCGAGGTGCTCATCGCGAACACCGGCATGACCGCCGGTCTCAACCTTGGGCCGCGGCGCGTTGTGCCCATCTGTCTCGCCGCAGTCCAGTATCCCGACGTGGTGCATCGAGCACTCGACATTCAGCTCACCCACGAGCTCGCCCACGATTACGACGCTCGATTTGTACTGCCACTTGGCGATGCTGGCGCCAGTGACATTGGCCTCAGCGATGGCGAGACCGAGCTGCTGGCGCGCGCAAAGCAGGGAGCCGCAACGGTGAGCTCTTTGGTACGCAGCCATGCCGACAGCTCGCGTCTGGCGCGGCTTGTGACGCGCGGTTTGGTGATGATGGCCGCCTTTACGCCAACCGATGCGTCCCACGTGTTGGGCGACTACGTAGCGTTCGACCAACTTGCAGCGCACAAGGCAGCCACTCTCATGGCCCGTCAGCGTTCGGCAATGGGTAAGGCCGTGGCCGATGGCCCCATAGAGTTTTCGCGTTGGGTCGTCAACACGCTTGAGCGTCAATCTGCCGAAACGTTGCTCGATGTTGCGCTAGCCCGCGATGGCTTCGAAGGGTCGTCATTGAGCCGTCATGCGTTAGTGGCGGCGTCGCTCGATGGGCGCAAAGGCGTCGTCGATGTGTCGGTCGCGCTCACCATGCCGGTCATCGGACTCGGCGCATCGGCAGCGCTGTATTACCCAGCGGTTGCGAGTTTGCTGCGTGTTCAAGGGTTCGTGCCGGCCGACGCCGATGTCGCCAATGCAATTGGGGCCGTTGTGGGCCGCGTCCGCGTGCATGCCGATGTCTACGTGTCGCAGCCCGAGCGCGGTCGCTTCCGCGTGCACCATCCCGATTCGTCGAGCGATGTGAACACGATGGCCGAGGCACTCAGCGCGGCCGAGTCAATCGCGATGTCTGAGGCCCTAGCCAATGCCACTCAGGCCGGTGCCGATGCTGCCGAGGTCTCGGTATCGCACGTGCTCAACATCGCCCACGTTGAGGGCGAAGAACTCTTCGTCGATGGCACAGTCACCGCTGTGGCTTCGGGCAGGCCTGCTGTAGCCCGGTAGTTCCATTAGCGTGCAGATATGACTATCGACCGCGCTGCCGCCGACAAACTGCTCACCACTACTCGTTCCGTACGCAAGCGACTCGACCTCACTCGGTCGGTCGAGCCCGAACTCATTCAGGAATGCATCGAGATCGCGATGCAGGCGCCAACTGGAACCAATGCTCAGAACTGGTCGTTCGTGGTCATCACCGATCAGGCCAAGCGCACCGCAATTGCCAACTTCTACCGCCAAGGCACCGAGATGATGGCGAGCTCCGGATATCCACCACCGCTGCCCGAAGGCGACCCACGCGAACACGTGATGCCCAAGGTCATGGAGTCGGCCGGTTACCTCGGCGAGATCATGGATCAGGTTCCCGTTTTTGTGTTGGCGTGTGTCAAGGGTCGCGTCGAGAACGTGCCGATGGTGTTGGCTCAGGCCAGTACCTACGGCTCGATCCTGCCGGCGGCATGGAGCTTCATGCTCGCGGCTCGCGCCCGTGGCCTTGGCACGGCGTGGACCACCATCCACTTGTTCTTCGAAACGCAGATTGGCGAACTACTCGGTATCCCTGCCGATTGGACCCAGACCGTGTTGTTCCCAGTGGCGTACTACACCGGCGACGATTTCAAGCCTGCGCATCGCCTCGATGCAGCGGGCATGATCCATTGGGATTCTTGGGACGAACACCGCTAACAAAGCGGCCTATTTACGTCCGAACCCAAATAGGTTCTGGGCCACTTTGCGCATCTGGATCTCTTCAGAACCTTCGGTGATGCGGTAGCGGCGATGGTGGCGATAGATGTGCTCGAACGGCATGTGTCGTGAATAGCCCACGCCGCCACATGTCTGCATCGCGCGGTCGGCGGCGTCGCACGCCAGTCGGTTCGCGCGGTAGTTGCACATCGCTACAAGGTGGGTCACTTCCATGTGGTGCTTCTTGTCGAGCATCGAGGCCGTGTAGCGGATGAGTTGGCGCAGCATTGCTGCTTCGGTGTGCAGCTCTACCAAGGGAAACTGAATGCCCTGGTTGGTGCTGAGCTTCTTGCCCCATGTGACGCGACTATTTGCATATGCAACTGCTTCGTTGATGCAGTACTGGGCGGCACCCAGCGATGACGCTGCTTGACGGATGCGGTTCTCGTGCACAAAATGTTGAGCGAGCTCGAGGCCTCGCTCGAGCGGACCAAACACGGCTTCGGGGCCCACGCGCACATCGGTGAGCGACACCTCGGCATGGTCGGTGGGCATGTTGAAGGTCCACCAAAAGAACTCGACCTTGAAACCAGGTGAGTCGGTGGGCACCAAGAATGCGGTGATGCCCTTGGGGTCGCCGTTGTTGCCGCTAGTGCGGGCGAAGATGATGTCGTGCGTGGCGTGGTGCAGGCCGCTGTTCCAACGCTTCATGCCGCTGATGACCCACTCGTCGCCATCGCGAACGGCAGTGGTCTCCATGTACGTGGCATCGCTGCCGTGGTTTGGTTCGGTGAGGCCAAACGCGAGTCGGCGGGTGCCATCAAGGAAGCCGGGCATCCATTCGGTGATCTGCTCGGGTGTGCCGAAGTCGCGCATCATCAGCACCGTAGGAAAGTTGCCCACGATGCTCGACTCGTTCTGCAGGTCGTTGTGTAGGCCGAGGCCCTTCGCCGCAAAGTGCTCGCGGATGATTGCCATCTTGATGTTGCTCGCGCCCTGACCGCCGAACTCGGTAGGCAGCGCCAGCCGCAGCCAACCTGCCGCGTCGGCGCGGCGACGCATCTCGCGCAACAACTCTTCCCAGTCCTGCCGTGGCACGCCACCGTTTTCGAAATCGGTGCGGGCGTACTCGCGGCGATGATCGAAGAAGCGGATGTTGTCGTCCTGCTGCTCGAGCGGTTTGATCTCGCGCTCGATGAATTCGTCGAGCTGATCGAGCGTTACCTGAATGTCGGCGGGAATTTCGAAGTCCATCGCTGCAGGTTAGGACCCCTCGTTGATGCGGGGTGCATTACGGTCGCGTGCGTGCCGCCACTTTCTTCGCTTCCCTTGTTTGTCGTTGCATCGCTTGCGTTGCTCGCGATCCCTGGCCCAGCGGTGCTGTTCATCGTGGCGCGCAGCGGGGCTCAGGGAACTCGCGCTGGTCTGGTGTCGGTGCTGGGAGTGCATGTCGCCTCGGCGCTGCACGTGTTGGCCGCCGCCGCAGGCCTGTCGGCCATTGTGGTTGCGTCGTCGGTGGCGTTCACGGTGGTCAAAGTGGTGGGTGGGTTATATCTCATTGGTATCGGTGTGAAGTCACTGCGCGGGGCTCGCAGCGCTGTCCGCGCCGCCGAGCCAACGGTTCGTTCCGAACGGCAGATATTCACCGAAGCGTTCATCGTGAACATCTTCAATCCCAAAGTTGCGTTGTTCTTCCTTGCGTTCATCCCGCAATTCGTCGATACCGCCCACGGACCGGTGTGGTCGCAGACGTTGGTGTTCGGCGCTGTCTACATCGCGCTCGGCCTGTGTACCGACAGCTTGTACGCCATTATCGGTGCACGCGCTGGCGTGTGGTTCAACGCCCGATCATCGCGAATGAGGGCGAGCCGTTATGCCGAAGGCAGCATCTTGGTGGGCCTCGGTCTGCTCACTTTGTTGCTGCCACATCGAAACAAGGTGAGCTGAGCACAGGCGGCCCAGCGGTGGCCGTCTGCAGAATCGTGAACTCCGGGACTGACCCTTGTAATCTCTCTCGCATGTCAAACGCCGTCCCCGCAGTGCTCGCCGATCTCGTACCTACGCCTCGCATCCTCGACAATCGTTGGGTTCGCGACATCACCTTGGTCACCGGTGGCGCGTTGTTCACCGCTCTCGCTGCGCAGTTCGTCATCCATCTCGGATTCACCCCAGTTCCGATCACCGGTCAGACCTTCGCGGTGCTCACCGTTGGCAGCGTGCTCGGCTCACGTCGGGCCGCAGCAAGCCAAGCGGTCTACTGGTTGCTCGGCATGATCGGCCTGCCGTTCTACGCCTCGGGCACCAGCGGCTGGACAAAGGCCACCGGGTCAAGCTTTGGCTACTTCATTGGCTTCATCGTTGCTGCCGGCCTCATTGGCTACATCGCCGATCGCCGTGGCGATCGCAACTACGTCAACTCGTTCGCAGCAATGACCCTTGGCACTGTTGTTATCTACATCTTTGGTGCACTGTGGTTGGCCCACTCGATCAACGTGCCGCTCGCAACCGGCGATGCCAACGCAATTTCGTACGGTGTGAGCCCATTCTTGGTTGGCGACTTGCTCAAGATGATCCTCGCCGCAGCCGTGGCGCCATTGGGTTGGGCTGCGTTCAACAGCAAGCACTCGCACGACAACGACTGAAGTGGCGGCGTAGGCGCCCGTCAGGGGCGCCACGATCGCAAGTTCGCAACTCCGCCTCGCACTACCATCAGCGCATGAAATCTGCCGGTAGTGGTGCATCGTCTCAGACCCGGACCCAGTCGAAGGTCGTGCTCATCACGGGCGCCTCGAGTGGCATTGGGCAGCTCTGCGCAGACCAACTTCATCGATCCGGTTGGACGGTGATTGGGGCGAGTCGGCGAGGCACGTCTACCGGTACATGGCGAGCGCTGGTCATAGATGTCGATGACAACGAGTCAGTTGCTCAAGGCGTGGCGTCGGTTGTGGCCGAGCACGGCCGGCTCGATGCGGTGGTCGCGTGCGCCGGATGGGGCCTTGCAGGTTCGGTAGAGCAGACGCCGATAGTCGACGCCATTGCGCAACTCGACACCAATTTCTGGGGAACGGTGCGCGTTGTTCAGGCAGCATTACCCGTGATGCGCGAGCAGCGCAGCGGACGTCTGGTGCTGATGAGTTCTCTCGGCGGCGTGATCGCACTTCCGTTTCAGGCGTTCTACACCGCCAGCAAGTTTGCGCTTGAGGGCTATGGCGAAGCGCTTGCCTACGAGGTTGAACCATTCGGCATCAATGTCACGTTGGTTCAGCCGGGCAATTTCCGCACCGGGTTCACGGAGAGCCGTCGTCAAGTAACGCCCAGCGATGGCGACACGACGTACGCGGCGGCCTCCTCGAAGGCTGTGGGCCTGATGGAACGCGACGAAATGAACGGCGCCGATCCGGCGTTGGTGGCCGCCGCTGTCGAGCGGGTGCTCACTGCCGAGCGCCCGCCGCTGCGAGTGTCGGTCGGAAAGTTCGGCGAACGCATCGGCGTGCGCGCAAAGCGGCTCTTGCCGCAGCGGCTGTTCACGCGAGTGGTTCGCGGCAGCCTTGGCGTCTGACTCGTTGCGCGCTTAGCCCAGCGCTGCGTGAATTGGATCCGTGTGCCGTGGAGACACGATGCGGCCCACGAGTAACGCGGCGGCGAGCACGAATCCAGAGCCGATAGTGACAGCACGCAACGAGCTGTGGTCTGCCAGCGGCCCCTGGATGAAGAGCCCTATCGGATATGCGGCGCCGAGAATGAAGTTGTTCACCGCCATCGCCCGCCCGCGAAGTTCGGGCGGTGCCGACCGTTGAGTGACCGCAGAAAAACTCAACAGAGCGGCCATGTATGCGCCGCCCGTGATCGCCAGCGCAACGGCCGCGATCGCGATATTGGGTGAAGCCCCGTAGAGCACGAGCGCAGGGGCGAGCGCAGTGATAGCTCCGACCATCGTGCGGCGCGCGCCGAAGCGATTACACATTGCGCCCATCAACGTAGAGGTGATGACTGCACCGATGCCTTGAGCGGTCACTAGTAGCGACGTGCCGCCTTGTTTGGTGTTGAACACCTTGGTGGCCATCTGCGCGATGAATCCAATGAAGGGAGCTGCGACCAGGGTTACGGCGATCATGATGGGCGCCATTGCGCGCACCGCCTCGTTGGCCCGAGCAAAACGAAGTCCGTCGCGTATCGCAGCCGTGATTGATCGCTTGGTGCTCTGGTTGCGGGGCATCCGAGCTACGGCCACAGTGGCTGCTACAGCGAGAAAGCTCGCTGCATTGCACCACAACGCGGCGGGCACCCCGCCGGCCCAAATCGCCACGCCAGCCGCCGACGGCCCGAGGATTCGGCCGAGGTTCCACTGGGTGCTGCTCAGCCCGATTGCGGCAACGATGTGCTCTGGCGGAACCAAGTCGGGAAGCGCTGCTTGAAACGCCGGGAACCCAATGGCGCCCACGCAGCCACCAGCCAATGCAAACAGCGCCAGCAGCTCGGGTGTGGCTCGACCAGAGGCCACCAGCAGAGCCACCGAAGCAGCGATCAGCGCAGCTAAGCAGTTGGCCACGATCATGATGGTGCGGCGCTGAAAGCGATCGGCCCACGCTCCGCCGACAGGGCTCAGTAAGGCTGTTGGAAGAAACCCGGCGGCTGCTACGACGCCCGACCAGGCCGCTTTGGAGGTGTCAGCGACGTAGTAGCTCAGCGCAGTCGTTTCCATCCACGTGCCAACGTTCGAAACGAGCGCTCCGACCCACACGAACAAGAAGGCTCGCGACCGAAACGGAGCGAGCGAGGTGAAGGCCATTCGGGTGCAAATGTACACGGGTATGACTTTCGGCCCTATCCAACAAGTCGGCTATGGGGCATAGTTTCGTTCATGTTGATGACCATGGCCCAGGCCATCGAGGTGATTCACGCCGACGACTCGTTGGCAGTGCCGTTGGGGCCGGGAGTGCCCGGTGGTTTCTTGCATGCGCTCGGCGAACGCGACGATTTCACGGACTTGCGCGTGTTTGGCGCGTTGTTGCCCGATCTGTATCAGCTCTTTGTTCGCAAGGGTGTGCACTACAGCAGCGGCTTCTTTGGGCCCGCCGAACGCTTCTTGCGTGACTCTGGCGCATCGATCGACTTTGTACCTGCCGACTTCCGGCGCTTTGCTCCGGTGCTGCATCACCTCGCGCCACGAGTGATGGCCACGGCCGCCTCAATGCCGGTAGACGGGTGGGTCAGTCTGAGCCTGCACGCTGGCGCAAGCATCGACGAACTGCATGCCGCTGGCGCCGACCCGAACCGTGTGCTGCTTGTTGAGGTGAGCCCACACTTTCCACGCACCTTCGGCATCGAGCCCGAGCACCCGCATCGTCTGCATGTCGACGAGATCGATGTGATGGTCGAGACCGATCGCGTGCCGTTCGTTCTCGACGAAGCGCCGCCCACGCCTACGGAGATTGCGATCGCGGAGTTCGCAGCTCACTACGTGAACGACGGGTGCACGCTGCAAACCGGCATCGGCGGTATCCCGAACCAGGTTGCCAAGATGTTGGCCGAGGGCCCATACGGTGACTTCGGCGTGCACTCCGAGATGTTCACCACCGGCCTCATGGCGCTGCACAAAGCAGGCAAGGTGACCAATCGCAAAGGCGGTGCGTTTGACGGTTTCTCGATCACCACGTTCGCCGCTGGCCGGCCAGAGTTGTACGAATGGCTCAACGGCAACCGCATGGTTCGGTTCCTGCCGGTGAAAATAGTGAACTCGCCCGAACTGATCGCGCGCAATCGGCACATGGTCACGCTCAACGGTGCGCTCGCGATTGACCTCGCGGGCCAGGTCGTCGCCGACACCATCGGCGGCAAGCAGTTCTCAGGCATCGGCGGCCACGAAGATTTTGTCAGCGGCCCGAGTCTGTCGGCCGATGGTCGCAGCCTCATCTGCCTGCAATCGACGAGCACTATCAACGGCGCACTTGTGAACCGGGTGATGGCGCAGTTGCCTGCTGGCTCGGTGGTCAGCACGCCACGGCATCAGGTCGATGTCGTCATCACCGAATACGGCGTGGCCGAACTGCAGGGCCGCACCATCCGTGAGCGTGCCAATGCGCTCGCCCAGATCGCGCACCCACAGTTCCGCGATGAGTTGAAAGCGTCGGCCAAAACCTGGCCGCAGGACTGAGCCCCGCCATATCAATATTGGTTCCGCAGGGGTGCCGGAGCTGCCGCGAATTGTTCTGGGCCGACGCTTGTCCGAATTGCTGGACGCATATATGCTACCAACATGACTACTCCTAGTTCGTTGGTCGCAGCCCTACGGGCCGAGGCCGGGCTATCGCAACGAGCGCTCGCAAGTCGGGCTGGTTGCACCCGGTCGACCATCGCCCGAATTGAGTCTGGTGAGATGGATCCAACGGTCACCATGCTTGCGCGTATCGCCGCCGCCGCTGGTCGACGGCTGAACCTCAGCGCGACCGAATCGCCTCATCCGCATTCGCTCGCCGCAATCGCTGCTGGAGCAACTGCTGAGGGTAAGAGCGAGGTTCCGTGGACGCAGCTGCGTGGCCTGCTCGATTGGGTGCATCTGCACGTTGAGTACTCCGATATCGCCATCGGTGATCCGCCGACGCGCACCCACAACGAACAGCTCGACAATCTTCTTGCCGCAGTTGCTGAGAAAATTGCCGACGACCGCGGCATGAGTCGCCCGGCATGGACCCACGATGTTCCGCGACTCAGCGACTCTTGGGTGACGCCGGGTACGCCTCGGATGCAGGCTCGCGAAGCGGCGCACGCACCAGCGCAGTTCTTGGATCGCAATATCTTGCTTGCTGAGGAAAACTTGTGGCGGCACCGTGGCGCAACCCCTCTTTGATCGCGCTGCTGTCCTCGACGGCCTTGAAGCGTTGGCCTTTGTGCTCGGCCAAAGATCCGTGCCGCACCAGACTCTTGTTGTCATCGGAGGCTCGTATCTCGCGCTGCTGGGCCTTCGCGAAGCCACCCGAGACGTCGACACCATCACGAGACT